>QKCD01000110.1 GCA_003245815.1 Sulfuricurvum sp. | reverse complement strand
CGAGCCGGGCGAAGAGCAGGGAGTTGATCATGGAGGCTTCGTCGATCAGAACGACGCTGTAGGGCATCGTGTCACGCTCCTCGTACTTCACCAGCAGGCTCTGGATCGTCGCGCTCTCGTACCCCGTCGTCTCCGCGATCCGCTGCGAAGCGATGCCGCTGAGCGCACAGGTGATAAACTGCTTCGGGTCGTGACGCCGCGCCAGAAGGTCCAGGATCGCCCGCGACGTCGTACTCTTACCGGTCCCCGCGTATCCGACGAGGAAGAGCAGCGCAGCGCCGCCGTTGACCAGCTCCACCGCCCGGCGCTGCTCCTCGCCGAGTGTCAGCGTCCCCTCCTCCAAGAAGGCGTCCAGATCCTCGACGATCGGGTCGTTTTGGCGTTTCGCACGCCGGGTGAAGGCGTCGTAAAGCAGCTGCTCCGCCTCGTAGAGCCTATCGGGGGCGTAGCGGTCGTGCCGCAGCGCCGCGATGCTCCCTTCGGCGACCCGTTCGACCAGCACCTGTTCGTAGAGCCCCTCCATCTGGGAGAATCCGAGCAGTTCGTCCAGCAGCGAAAAGAGGAGGTGGCGTTCGACGCAGCTGTTGCCCTGGCGCTCGCAGTAGTCGCCCAGCACGTAATCCATCGCCGCGCCGAGGCGCTGTTCGGAGTTCTCCTCCATCCCCATCTTCAGAGCGATCTCGTCGGCCCGCTTGAAGCCGATGCCGTTGACATGGGTCAGGATATAGGGGTTGTTCCGGATCCGTTCCACGGGGTCGGAGGCCTCCTTCATCGCCGTGGCAATCAGGGTGAGCAGGGCCGGCGAAACGTCGTAGGGGGCAAGAAACTCCCCAAGGGCCCGCATGGAGCGGAACTGCTTCCACCGCGCCTGGATCTTCGCCAGCCGCTTCTTCTTGATCCCCTTCTCGTCCAACAGCCGTTCGATGTCGTTGTCGAGAATCTCCACCAGTCCCTCCTGCCCGTACTTCTCGATCAGGTCGGCGGTCAGCTGCTTGGTAAACCCTTTGACGACGCGGTTGAGAAAGAAGAAGAGCTCATTCTGGTTGACGGTGATCGACTCGAAGCGGAAGGTGCGGCCGTACTTCTTATGCTCTTCGTACGCCCCTTTGAGCGTTACCGCGGCCCCTTTGATATGGGCGACATCGCTCTCGAAGTAGCTGCCGCTGATCTTCTCCCCCGACTGCAGCAGGGCGATGAAAAAACCGTCGTTTTCAAAGATGATCCGATCAATCTGGCCGATTAGGGTTTGCATGGGGCGATTGTACCTAAAAAGATCGATCTAAAGCGATACCGTTGTCGAATCATTAGAATTATTTATGCTATAGTCACCGATTATGCTGAAAAAATCGTACCGCGTTCTGATCCAGCACTTTTTCCTGGTAGCGGTGTGGGGGATCGTCCTCTACGGCCTCTACACCCGCATGAACGAACGGGAGGCGATCTACCGCCAGAACGCTCTGCATGACGTCGAACTGGAATTCCGCGCAGTGCGGCAGAGCTACGATATGCTTTCACAGCATGTCTACGACAACGATATCAACGACGACAAGGTCACGAAGATTATGGCCGCAGCGATGCGAACCCATGCCCCCGAGACCCTTCGTGATCTGCGGCAGCAACTGCTGCAGCGCCTCGCTCCCCTCTACAAGAACCTGAAAAAACAGCACATCCGGCAGCTTCACTTCCATCTGCCCAAGGGGATCAGTTTTGCCCGCTTCCACCGCCCCGACAAGTACGGCGATTCGCTCTGGGCGATACGCTACTCCATCCGTAAAGTGAACGAAACCCGCGAACCCCTGACGGGCTTCGAGGAGGGGCGCGTCTTCAATGGGTTCCGCCACGTTTTCCCTCTCTTCGACGGCACGACCTTCGTCGGCACCGTCGAGGTCTCCTACTCCTTCAGTGCGGTCGAGGAGGCGGTGATACGGCTCTTTCCCGCCGTCTACAGCCTCATCCTGCACGAGGCCCCCATCCGCACCAAGGTATGGTCCGAGGAGATGCAAAACTACAGCCGCAGCGACCTCTCGGATGACTACTACTACGACGTGGCGGCCCAACGCACCCTGCAGAGTCGCAGTGACGTGATCATAGACCATGAGACCGTATTGCGGATCAACCGTACAATCCGTCCGCAAATCGGCGCCCATCTTGCCGAAGGAGCGCCCTTTAACGTCGTAGCGACCGCCGACGCAAGGGGGTACCTCGTCAATTTCCTCCCCGTCTACAATGTCGAAGGCCGACACGTCGCCTATTTCATCGCCTACGTCCGCGACCGCACCACCCAGCGTTTATACCGCGACTTTATCACCGAGAGCGTCGGAGTGACCTTCGCCGTCGGGCTTATCGCCATCATCGGCATCCTCTACCGGCAGAACCGTGACAACCTCAGCGAAAAACTCCAGTGGCTGCGGCGTGCCCACACCGATACCCTTACCGGCATCAACAACCGCCAGGGTTTCCTGGCCACGGTGGAACGGCTCCTCGGGGAGAGCCGGCAGAATCGGAACGAGGTTGCCGTCATCTTTTTCGATATCGACCTGTTCAAGGAGATCAACGACCGCCACGGCCACAACGCCGGAGACACGGCACTGGTGGAGCTGGCGGCGCGCGTACAGCGGAGCCTGCGAAGAAGCGACTATTTTGCCCGGTGGGGCGGCGAGGAGTTTGTGATTCTACTGCCCGGTACCAGCAGCGATCAAGCGGTGAAAATTGCGGAGAAACTGCGCCGGCAGATCGCCGTACATCCCTTCAGCCACGGCTCCATGAGCTGCAGTTTCGGGGTGACCCAGACCAAGCCCGACGACGATCGCGACAGCCTGATCCAGCGGGTGGATACGGCCCTGTACAACGCCAAGGAAGAGGGACGCAACCGCGTCAGTCTGCTCTGAGGAGTTACTGCGCGGCGATGCGCGCCAGGCGTTCGGCTTCCTGCTCCTTGTAGAGCACGGCACACCCCTTGGCCAGTTCGCGGATCTTCAGGATGTAGTTTGCACGCTCGGTCTGCGAGATCGCCTTGCGGGCATCGAGGGTGTTGAAGGTATGCGACGCCGCCATGCAGAGGTCATAGGCCGGCAGGGGCAGTCCCGCTTCGAGCGTGCGCTTGCACTCGGCGGATTTCGCCTCGAACTCGGCGAAGAGCATCGCCGTGTCGGCCACTTCGAAGTTGTATTTGGAGAACTCGATCTCCCCCTCCCGGTGGATGTCGCGGTAGAGGGTTTTGCCGTGGGCGTTTTCATTCCAGAGGATATCGAACACCGTATCGACGCCCTGGAGGTACATCGCCAGACGCTCCGTGCCGTAAGTGATCTCGACCGCCACGGGGTCACAGGCGACCCCTCCGACCTGCTGGAAGTAGGTGAACTGCGTCACCTCCATGCCGTTGAGCCACACTTCCCAGCCCAGGCCCCATGCACCGAGGGTCGGGGACTCCCAGTTATCCTCGACGAAACGGATGTCGTGCTCTTCGAGGTTCAGCCCGAGGTACTCCAGGCTTTTGAGATAGAGCTCCTGGATGTTCTCCGGGCTGGGCTTGATCAGTACCTGGAACTGGTAGTAGCTGCCGAGGCGGTTGGGGTTCTCGCCGTAGCGGCCGTCGGTCGGGCGGCGGCTGGGAGCGACGTAGGCCGTCGACCAGGGCGTCGAATCGAGAGAGCGCAGGAAGGTTGCCGGATGGAAGGTCCCGGCACCCGCCGGAATGTCGTAGGGCTGCACGATATTGCACCCCTGCTCTTTCCAGAACTGCTGCAGTCTCAAGAGTACGTCGCTGAATGTAGTCATCTTATCCTCGCCATATAGAATTGGCGTATTATATCGCCCGCATACTTGCTTCTTACTAATAAATAGAGGGATTATGGCGCCCTATTATCCAAAATGGTATATAATCGTTAAATTATGCTACCAATTGATCACGTTTTCAGGATATTCGGTACCATCGCGTTGACGCTGCTCCTCTCCGGCTGCGGGGGAGGCGGCGGCTCTTCCTCCTCATCAAGCACGCCGCCGTCAGACCCTCTTCCGTCGGAAAATCCTGAGCCGTTGATCTCTATCAACCTTTCGCTCCGGATCGGTCCCCTGCCGCTGCTCGTCATCCGGGTGGCCTACAGCGACCGTGCCTTCGTCAGCGACGCGCAGACCTGGAGCGACAAGTTCTTCGGCACCTCCCTGCATCAGCTCAACGACTACTATTACGAAGCCTCGAACGGGAAGTTCCAGTTCGGGCCGGCCCAGGAGACACAAAGCAATAGTCTGGTTAGCGACGGCGTCATCACCGTCACCCTCAACAAGCCCCATCCCGATACCAGCAGTTCCGCCACCATCCAACCCGACCTTGCCGCCGCCGTTATGGCCGCGGACCCCTATATTAATTTCGCCAGCTACGACAGCAACGGCGACGGCGGCATCTCCACCGACGAACTGCAGATCATCTTCATTATCGCCGGCTACGAGGATGCCTACAGCGGAGGCAGCGACGCCCCGGGGGTCTGGGCCCACTCCAGCTGTACCGCGACCACCAACACTCCCCGGCCCGACGGAGTCGGTCTGCTCGGCTGCGCAGTAGGCGGCAGCTACTCCCTTTTCGGCGAACGTCACGGGAGTCACGACGCCACTATCGGCATCATCGCTCACGAGCTCGGCCATGCGGCCTTCCTGCTCCCCGACCTCTACGATACCGACGGCAGTTCCTCGGGTCTGGGCTATTTCGGCCTCATGGCATCGGGTTCCTGGGGAACAGCCAACAGCTCCGAATACGTGGGTGCCACCCCGACGCACCCCTGTGCCTGGAGCAAAATCGCGGTCGGCTGGGTAAGTCCCCAGGTCGTCAGCGCCCTCGACAACGTCCCCGTTACCCTCTTCCAGAGCGCCTCCGTCTCCTCCAACATCGTCAAGGTCCCCATCAGCGACACCGAATATTTCCTGCTGGAAAACCGCGATAACAGCGGCTACGACCGGGGGCTCTACAAACTCGGCGGGGAGTTCGACGGCGGTCTGGCTATCCTGCACGTCGACGAAACGGTCATTACGGCAAAGGACCCCTCCAACACCGTCAACAACAATGAAGCCCACAAAGGCGTCGACCTCGAAGAGGCGGCCTATGCCCAGCTTGACACCGGGGGGTCCGGCCATGAACGCAATCTTTACTACTCCGGCAACCGTGATGCCTTCTCGCCGACGACCGATCCCAACAGCGACAGCTATGTCAGCAGCGGCACTGGTATCTCCATCTCCGGTATCTCGGCGCGGGGAGCCATGATGCAGGCCACAGTCACCAATCCGAATTAACTGTCAAGGAGTCACTTCATGCGCTATATCCTCTTGCTGTTCATCTCCGCCCTGGTGCTCTGGTCCGCCCCCGCCTTCGACCAGAAACGGCAGTTCCGCCAGCCAGACGGCACTACTTTCAACGGCCGTGTCTGCGGCGACGAGTTCCTGAACTGGGTGGAGACGGACCAGGGAGATATCCTGCTCTACGCCACGCCGCGACAGCGCTTTGAACATGCGGTCATCGATGCCCAGGAGCTGCGCCCCTCCGGCGTCGCCTACGGCGACTCCATCTCCCGAGGCCAGGTGCCCCCCGTCGACAAGGCCGAGCTGAAAAAGCTCTGGAAGCAGAAGCGTTCCGAAGCCCAGCAGCAGTACCGCATTACCGGGCCGCAACGCTCAGGCGAAGAGCGGTCCGATCCGTAGCGTGCGCAGCGCCGCCCGGATCAGGAAGCATGGTATCGGAAGCTACAAAGGGGTGAAGATGGTCACGAGGCTGTTCCTGCTCTTTTTACTGCCCTGCATCCTGCTGCACGCCGCCGAAACCCGGCAGGACAGTCAGGTCAGCCTCCAGCTGCAGTGGCTTGACCAGTTCCAGTTCGCCGGTTACTACATGGCCTACGAAAAGGGCTTCTACAAGGAAGCGGGACTCGACGTCGTCATCAAACCCTTCCGCAAAGGGATGTGCACGACCGACGAGGTGCTGCAGGGCCGGGCCGATTACGGGGTCGGCCGCTCCTCGCTGCTGATCGACCGTCTCAAGGGCAAACCGGTTGTCGCCCTCGCAGCCATTCTGCAATCCTCACCGAATGTCCTCCTTGCCCGACTGGATTCGGGAATCCGCACTATCAAGGATTTCAAAGGGAAGCGGATCATGCTGACCCAGAACGCCCAGGAGAGCATCACCTATCAGGCGATGCTCAACGCCGAAGGACTCTCCTTCGATGACATGGTCCACCAGGAGCACTCCTTCGATCTCCAGGACCTCATCGACGGCCGTACCGATCTGATGGCATGCTACAGCTCCAACGAACCCTATCTGATGGAGCAGCAGAAGATTCCCGTCATCGGGTTTTCCCCGAAGGAGTACGGGTTCGATTTCTACAGCGACATCCTCTTCACGAGCGAAGCGGAACTGCGCAACCACCCCCAGCGTGTCAAGGCGTTCCTTCTGGCCTCGATCAAGGGGTGGCATTACGCTTTCGAGCATATTGACGAAAGCGTCGATCTGATCCACCGACGCTACAACCCCCAGCAGAAGAGCCGCGAAGCCCTGCACTACGAGGCCGTAGCCCTCAAGAACCTCGCATTCGCCCAGGATCTCCCCCTCGGGCACATCACTATCGACAAGTTTAACGCGATCTACGATCTCTATCGCGTCATGGGGTTGACCGCCGAGCCCTGGGGCCGTACGGAGGGGTTCATCTACAGCTCACCGCTCAATGCGAAGGTCGCCCTGACGGCCAGGGAACAGGAGTTTCTGCAGGAGCATACGATCGTCTTCGGTTCCACCTTTTTCAATGCCGCCAACGGCTCCCACGGCTATCCCCTCAATGCCATCGCCCAGCAGATGTGGTCGAAAATCGCCGAGGAGAACCGGATCGCTACCCGGCCCGAATACTTCCCGACCTGCCGCGAAGCGTGGAAGGCCGTCCGGGACAGGGTCGCCGACGTTACCTTCTACTTTGACTGCTCCCAGGCGAGCCTCGGCGACGTCCTTTTCAGCAAACCCTATGCGACATTCCCCAACGTCATCGCGACACGCAGCAACATCAACTACATCCCCAACCTCTCCAGCCTGGAGGGACGCAAAGTGGCCGTTCGGGAGGATTCCAATATCGTTTCGCAGATCACCAAGCGCTACCCAGCCATCACCCTCGTCCCCGTACCGACGATGGGGGACGCCATGCGCCTGCTGAAGCAGCAGAAGGTTTTCGCCGTCATCGGCATTCTGCCTCTCATTACCAACGCCATCACCCCCGATACCCGCAGCGAATTCAAGGTCTCGGGCACGACCCCTTTTACCCATCATCTCCACTTCATGGTCCGAAAGGACTACCCCGAACTGCTGCACATTATCGACAAGACCATCGACACGCTTCCCCTGCATGAACGCGACATGGTCCTCAGCCAGTATGCACCGGGCACCAGCACCGAAAAAATCGACTACTCGATTATCTTCAAAATCGTGCTCGGAGCTCTGGCCGTCATCGCGGCGCTGATCTACCGGCAGTATGTCCTCAAACGTCACAACGACGCCCTGCTCGAAATGGCCCATACCGACAAACTGACCCGTCTCCACAACCGCCTCAAGCTGGACCACTCCCTCGAGGAGCTAATCGCCAACTACTGGCGCTATCAGCGCCCCTTCTCGCTGATCATGCTCGATATCGACGACTTCAAGAAAATCAACGACCACTTCGGCCACCTGGCGGGCGACCAGGCTCTGAGTTCGCTGGCCGACCTTTTGAAACGGCACCTGCGTGCGACCGATATCCTGGGACGGTGGGGCGGCGAAGAGTTCATGATTATCTGTCGTGAAACCGAGATTGAAGGGGCGGTGGCGCTGGCGGAGATCCTGCAGGAGGTCGTCTCCAAGGAGTGGATCGAGGGCGTCGGTCACATCACCTGCAGTTTCGGCGTCACCGCCGTACAGGAGGGCGACACCCATGAAAATCTTGTCAAACGGGTCGACGACGGCATGTACCAGGCGAAAGAGTCGGGCAAGAACCAGGTCGTCCGGGTCTAACCCCTACGAGAGCTTGCAGACGAGGTCGCCGATTTCGGCCTGCAGTGCATTGGCGACGACCTGGCACTTGACCTTCAGCAGGTAGCAGATATTGCCGCGCGGGGCGGGGCTGAGACACTCGTAGTTGCCCATCCCCTTGGTCAGGACGAGATCGCTGCTCTCAAAGAGCTCGCGGCTCGGCGCATTCGCCCGTTCGTAGACGAAGCCCGGGGTGTCGACGCCGCTGTCGACCAGATCGCAGAGACGGTCAAAACCCGCCTCGAGCGCCTCCTTCATCGTCACGTCGTTGATGATGGGGCGCCCCCGCACCATATAGGTAATGCGCAGGGCGGGATAGAGCTGCCGCAGGGTCTCGATGCAGAGGTAGTCGAAAAGGTGTTCACCGACGTTGTCGCCGATGTAGAGCAGGCTCTGCGCCTTTTCCAGGCTCCCCCGCAGAGCCTCGAAGTCGTCCAAAGCGAACCCCGTCTCGAAAATCTTTTCAAGCTCGTCGTGCAGGTCGAAGCTCACCTCCGCCGCCAGGTCGATGACGTTGCCCGCCACGGCGACCTTCGTCGCGCTCAACAGTCTGTCCTCCGACGTGCGGATCGCTTCGCGCAGCTCCGGCAGCAGCAGGCCCGCCGTCCTGGTCGAATGCGCCTTTACCTCATCATAGAGATCGCTTTTGGCAGCGAGTTCCGCCATCTTCTCGTACACCGGGGTCGCTACCTCCGGGGGACTCTTGGTAAAGGCGAAATCCGGCGCCATCGCTTCGACGCTCTGCACGATCCTGGCGCGCAGCGCCGCATCGGCATGAATCGCGTCGGCCACACGACGGCTCTGGTTGATGATACAGCCCACGCATGCGGGGTCAATGGTCATAAAGGCTCCTTGTTGTCCGGGGGGAACGGGGAAAAGCGCGGGAGAAAGAAGATGCGGGGGCGTGCCCCTCAGCTGCGGCTGCCGCCGCCCGGATCTTTGGAAGCGTCCGCGTACTCGTCGATGACCTTCCCCCACATCAGTTTGTATTTGCGGCGCATGAACTCCACCTCGCGCTGGGCGTAGGCGAGCTGCTCCGTCAGCGTCTCGATGGTGCGCCGGTCCTCTTCGTAGAGCTCCTGAAGCGACGCCAGGGCCTCTTTGAGAAAGAGGTTCTCGTTTTTGATCGACTCGATCGTCTCGTCTTTGGCGTCGAGCACCTTTTCGTGGAGGTTGAGGATCGTGCCGATCGTCTTCTCCACGAACTGCGGCCCGACGACGATATCGCTTTTCTGCCCGTGCAGGGCCCGGACCCTTACGGGTATGACTTCCTGGCTCCCCTTGGAGGGGTCGATGTAGGGCTTCCCCTCCACTTCGGTCACCGTCAGTTTCCCGTTGGCGATCAGGTCATGGATTGCCTGCTCGTCCAGGCCGGTCAGTTCGGCGTATTCGGCGATACTCATCCATTGCATCAGCTGTTCCTTGTCGATATGAAACGCGGTCGGAAGCGCGCCGGCTAGATGATCGTTTCGATCTCCATGGAGTCCATCTCCACTTTCTTCGCCTTGGCGATGCGATCCTCACGTAGCTTGATGGCAAGGTCCTCGTCGTTCAGGGCCAGGATCTGCATGGCAAGGTAGGCGGAGTTGATCGCGCCGGCTTTGCCGATCGCCACCGTCGCCACCGGCATACCCGCCGGCATCTGTACCGTAGAGAGCAGCGCGTCGATACCGCTCAGCGCCGACGCGCTCATCGGAACGCCGATAACCGGTTTAACGGTTTTGGAGGCCATAACGCCGGCCAGGTGTGCCGCCATGCCGGCTGCCCCGATAAAGACCTGGGCCCCCTTCTTCTCCGCCTCCTGGATGTACGCCTTCGTACGCTCCGGCGAGCGGTGCGCCGATGAGATGATCAGTTCGTAGTTCACGCCGAACGCCTCAAGGGTTTCCGCACAGGATTTCATGATTTCATAGTCGCTTTTGCTGCCCATGATGATGGAAACGAATTTCATACTCTTCCTCTTCCGTAATAGTGATATGGCGGCGTCATTATACTATATATGCGTATACGCCGAAGAGCCGCACCCCTTTGCGAAGCGTGCGGACGGTGCGGATTACACCTTCGGAAACGGGTTCATCGCTTCTGTCGCCGGGATACGCAGGAAGGTGTAGGGCGGCAGCGGAGCCGGGAGGGCGATCGGATTCAGATTGCCGCTGTGGACGGAGTCCCACTCCTTCCCGTTTTCCGCCAGCAGTTTCTTGAAGGAGACATACCAGCGCCCCTCATCCTCGAAGAGCGTGCCGACCTCGTTGTCGACGGGGGTAATGGCCGCGCCGGAAGGGGCAACGATCTCCGCGCGGTCACCGGGGAGGGTCGTATATTTACACATGAAATGCGTTCCCGTTTCGGTCACCATGCCGCTGACCTGATGGGTTCCCATCTGCATCGTGAAGTCGAGGCTCTGGGTGTCCTGGCGCTCGAAGGGGCGGTTGACCAGGTAGGCGTCGGTGAAGCCGCGGTTTTGCATGGTACCCAGCTCGCGCTGGTACGCTTCGGGGTCGTCCTTGCCCGCGTAGTAGTCGTCGATGGCGCGGCGGTAGGTCTTCGCAGTGATCGCCGCATAGTAGGGCGCCTTGGTCCGTCCCTCGATCTTTAGGGAGTCGATGCAGCCCGCGTCGAGGATCTCCTTGATGTGCGATGCAAGGTTCAGATCCTTCGCATTCATAATGTAGGTACCGACCTCCGGCTGTTCCTCGAGCTTGAAGAGGGTCCCCGTCTCCGGGTTGGCCGCGTAGAGTTCGTAGGGAAAGCGGCAGTCGTTGGCGCAGCTACCGCGGTTGGGCACCCGGCCGCTCTGCAGGGTCGAGATGAGGCAGCGGCCGCTGTAGGCGAAGCACATGGAACCGTGGACGAAGACCTCGATCTCCAGATCGGGGAGCTCCTCTTTGATCGCCTTGAGATCCTTGAGGGAGATCTCCCGGGCCGCGATGATGCGGCGCGCGCCCATGGCATAGTAGACCTTCGCATCAAGGACGTTCATCACGTTGGCCTGGGTGGAGAGGTGGATCGGGATCTGCGGTGCCAGTTCATGCACGAGCTGCAGGACTCCCGGTGTCGCGACGATAATCGCGTCGGGACCGAGGGAGGCCATCTTGACGATATGCTTCTTCAGCAGCTCCAGCTGGGAGTTGAAGGGGAAGCCGTTGATCGTCGCGTAGACCTTTTTACCCCGCGCATGGGCGTAGGCGATTCCCTCCTGGAAATCCTCGAAGGTGAACTCCTTGCCCGAGCGGATGCGCAGGGAGAAGTGGCTGACCCCGCCGTAGACGGCGTCGGCACCGTAGTCGATCGCGATTTTCAGTTTTTCCAGATTGCCCGCGGGCGAGAGGAGTTCGACGTGTTTCATGCTGCGTTTTCTCTGAGTGTTTTTGCGAATTTTACCCAAACTGCCTCTACGCCACGTTAAGCGGGGCGGTTAGCTTCTGCCGAACGACTCGATCAGGGCTTCGATATCCTCGCTGCTGACGACGTCGTCGGTGGTGGTGTCCCCCGGGAGGTGCGTTGCCGAGGAGACCCGCTTCTCGTCATCGAACTTCCCTTCGAAAAGCCTGTTCATGTAGCTCGAGAGGGCACGCATGATGTTGATGACCCGTTCGATCTTCTGGCGGTGGATATCCTGGTACTGCATGATGTCCATGACGTTCATGATGCTGTCGCTGCTGTTCTGCAACAGTGTCTCGATCTGTGCAAGCTGTCCCAGCGCCCCTTCATTCTTCTCCAGCTGGTCGCGGAAGGTGACGACGTCGGGAAAGCGGGCGCAGAGGGTTTCGAAGAGGGCGACGTTCGACGCCGTCACCGCTATGACCTCCTGAAGCGTTCCCTCGTGCTCCATCATCTCGTTGCTGATCCCTTCGATGATATCGAAGATCTCGCTCGCCTTCTCCTCGGACTCCTTGGTGACGTCATCGAGCTGATGCACCATCTTGTTGTCTTCGGTTGCCGGGGGCGGCATCTCCTGGGTCGCCGCTGCCCTGTAACGCCACTCGGACGTTTCGGATTCCGGGCTCTTGGGAACCGCTTCGGGCTCCTGTACCTCCGTCTCGAAATCAATATCACCGCTGTTCATCAAGGCGTCCAATTCTTCCTGCGTCATCGCTTCCGTTCCTGCACCACGTGGATTCGCCGGCCCCCGCCCCAGGCGGGAAAGCCCTTGTTCGTTCAATTTGTACTATAATAGCGAAAAATTGGCTCCGCTGCATCACGCAGCCGGGGATTCCGCCGATACGGCACGAAAAGAGCCCTATGAAAATCGATCTTCACAACCATACCGTCTTGTGCAACCATGCCGAAGGGAGCGTCGATGCCTACGTCGAGAAGGCCATCGAGGCAGGCATCAACGTCTTCGGTTTCTCCGACCATGCGCCGATGCACTTCGACCCCGAGTACCGGATGAGCTTCGCCCAGACGGAGGAGTACCGGGAGATGGTCATGAAGGCGAAGGCACGCTACGCCGGCAGGATCGACGTGCTCTTCGGCTACGAGGTCGACTACCTGCCGGGCTACATGGACGACCGCATCCTCAACGCCGACGTCGACTACCTCATCGGTTCCGTCCACTTTATCGACCAGTGGGGGTTCGACAACCCCGAATTCATCGGCCGCTACGAGCACGAGGACATCGACCGGATCTGGCGCGAATACTTCCAGCTCGTCGAGGCGATGGCCCAAAGCCGCCACTTCGATATCGTCGGCCACCTCGACCTCATCAAGGTCTTCAAATTCATGCCCAATGCACCGGTCGGCGCCATTGCCGAGGGGGCGCTCCGGGCGATCAAAGAGGCGGACATGGCGATCGAGCTCAACGTCGCGGGTTACCGCAAACCCGTCGGCGAAGCCTACCCCTCCCGGGAGTTGCTGGAAAGGGCCTACGAACTCGGCATCCCCATCACCTTCGGCTCCGACGCCCACAAACCCGAACAGGTCGGCCTCTACCGCGACGAAGTCGAGGCCTTTGCCCGGAGCGTCGGCTACACCCGCTGCGCCACCTACTCCCGACGCGACAGGGAATTGGTCACTTTCTAAACCACATATCCTTCCCTAAGCCCGACGTCTTTGTCGCATGATGAAAAATTGCCCAAATTTTAATCACACCTTAAGTAAACCTTTTGGGTGAGTTTCGATATACTTACCGCAGTTTATTACCATTCATCCAGGAGAAACGCATGGGCAAATTCGTAAACACTACTGACGAGTTTTACACATACTGTGAAGAGAACGACGTACAGTTCGTCGACCTTCGCTTTACCGACATCAAAGGAACGTGGCACCACCTGACGTACCGCATGAGCGCGTTCACCCGCGAAATGCTCGAAAATGGCCTTCCGTTCGACGGCTCTTCCATCGATGCGTGGCAGCCGATCAACCGCTCGGATATGATCCTCAAGCCGGATGTCGATACAGCCTTCCTCGACCCTTTTACAGCGGACCCGACCATCATCGTTGTTTGTGACGTCTACGACATCTACAACAAAGAGATGTACGCCAAATGTCCGCGCTCCATCGCGAAAAAAGCACTCGAGCACATCAACGAGCTGAACCTCGCCGACATGGCCTACTTCGGTCCGGAAAACGAATTCTTCATCTTCGACGACGTCAAGATCAAAGACTCCATTAACGAATCACACTACCGCGTCGACTCCGAAGAGGGTGAGTGGAACGACGACAAGAGCTTCGACGACATGTACAACACCGGCCACCGCCCGCGCACCAAAGGCGGCTACTTCCCTGTTGCACCGATCGACTCCATGGTCGACCTCCGCGCTGAGATGATGCAGGTTCTCGAGCAGGTCGGTCTGACGGTTGTTCTCGGCCACCACGAAGTCGCCCAGGCCCAGGGCGAAATCGGTATCGTATTCGGTACCCTGATCGAAGCAGCGGACAACGTCCAGAAACTGAAATACGTCATCAAAATGGTTGCCCACCTCAACGGCAAAACGGCAACCTTTATGCCGAAACCGCTCTACGGCGACAACGGTAACGGTATGCACGTTCACCAGTCCCTCTGGAAAGACGGCAAAAACCTCTTCTACAAAGAGGGTGAGTACGGCAACCTCTCCGACACGGCGCGCCACTACATCGGCGGTGTCTTCAAACACGCCCGTGCGGTTGCGGCGTTCACGAACGCCTCTACCAACTCCTACAAGCGTCTGATCCCGGGCTTCGAAGCGCCGAGCATCCTGACTTACTCCAGCCAGAACCGCTCCGCTTCCTGCCGTATCCCTTACGGTGCCGGCGAAAAAGCGACCCGTATCGAGATGCGTTTCCCGGACTCCACATCCTGTCCGTACCTCGCCTTCACCGCGATGCTGATGGCCGGTGTCGACGGCATCAAGAACCAGTACGAACCGGTCGGCCCGATGGACGAAGACCTCTTCGAACTGAGCCTCGACGAGATCCGCGAAAAGGGTATCCCGCAGATGCCGCACACACTGCGCGGCTCCCTCGAAGCGCTGATCCGCGACAACGACTTCCTGAAACCGGTCTTTACACCGGATTTCATCCAGACGTACCAGCACTACAAGTTCGAAACTCAGGTATGGCCGGACGAAGCACGCCCGACTGCCTTCGAATTCAAAACAACCTACTCGTGCTAATCGCGGGCGGGGCCCTGCCCCGCTCCACCCCACTTTCCCCCCCACCGTATCCGGATCCCTATGCGAAAGCTCTCAGCCTACTGTTAACCAACTCTTGCTATAAATGGTCTCAATTTCATGAGATGATGGCGCAGCTGTGGAAAAAGAGACGACCGAAGAGTTAAAAGCACAGATCATTTCCCTATCGAAGCTCACCCGCACGGGCCTTGACAAGAAGGTCGAACGCTTTATGAAACTCTACGAGCGCCAGAAGAAGCAGCATGAGTTCATCCTGCAGCAGAGCGACCGGCAGCACGCCCAGCTGCGCCGCCTGAACCTGGAGCTCCAAAACCTCAAGGAGACCTTGGAAGAGCGGGTCGAGACCGAGACCCGAAACCGCATCGAAAAAGAGAAGATGCTCGAACAGCAGGCGAAGATGGCGGCGATGGGCGAGATGATGGACGCCGTCGCCCACCAGTGGAAGCAGCCCCTCAACGCCCTGATGATGCTCAGCGAACTGCTGAAGATCGACTTCAAGGCCGGCAGCGTCGACCAGGCCTACATCGACGACCTCACCAGGACCACCGAGCAGCAGATCGACCACATGGTCCACACCCTCAACGAGTTCCGCACCTTCTTCCGCCCCGACAAGGAGCCCGAACCCTTCGGGCTGAAGCGCTGTATCCAGTCGGTGCTCTTCCTCGTCCGCGACGAGTTCCTCAAGCACAACATCGCTATCCATGTCGAAAACGCCGGCGAGGTGATCGTCAACGGCACGGAAAACGAGTTCAAGCACCTCATCCTCAACATCATCAACAACGCCAAGGATGCCTTCGTCGAACGGGGTGTCAAGGCGCGCGACATCACCATCCGCTTCCGCCATAACGGCACTGGCACCCTGCTGGAGATCGAAGACAACGCCGGGGGGATCCCTGAAACGGTCATCGGGGATATCTTCAAGCCCAACGTCACCACCAAACCCGAAGGCCAGGGCACCGGCATCGGACTCTACATGAGCGCCCAGATCGCCCAGAAACTCCACGGCAGCCTCAGCGTCCGCAACACCGGCCAAGGGGCCCTCTTCACCCTCTCCCTCCCCGCCTGAATCATCCCTGGCGCACGCCGCGTACCTCCGCACGTCATTTCATGCGTTAAATCCTGCGGTTAATCGCCGGAGCTCACGGCGGGGAGGTCAGCATTTTGCTATAATGGCGCCATCAATAGCCGCAGGAGAGTGCTATTGGTAAATTCGAGTTTAAAGGATTCATCATGAATCAGATGAGAAGCGGCAAATACCGCCCTTACCCCCAAGTTGACCTGCCGAATCGTACCTGGCCGTCCAAAACCATTACCAAAGCGCCGATCTGGTGTAGCGTCGATCTTCGCGACGGCAACCAGGCACTGATCACGCCCATGAGCCTGGACAAAAAACTCGAACTTTATCATCTCCTGCTAAAACTCGGTTTCAAACACATCGAAGTGGGGTTCCCTTCCGCCTCCAAGGTCGAATTCGACTTTCTGCGCACCCTCGTCGAGAAGCGCCTCATCCCCGAGGACGTGACGATCCAGGTCCTCGTGCAGGCGCGCGAACACCTGATCGAACGCACCTTCGAAGCGCTGCGCGGCGTCAAGAAGGCGATCGTGCACCTTTACAACTCCACCTCGGTGGCACAGCGCAAGATCGTCTTCAAGATGTCCAAAGAGGAGATCATGGAACTCGCGATGCACGGTGTTGACCTCGTCAAGGCCCACGCCGAGAAGTTCAACGGCGAGATCATGCTTGAGTACTCCCCCGAGAGCTTTACGGGGACCGAACTGGAGTATGCCGCCGAGATCTGCAACGCCGTGACGGCGCGCTGGGGCATCAGTGCCGAGCGCAAGGTAATCATCAACCTTCCGGCGACCGTCGAGATGGCGACACCCAACGTCTACGCCGACCAGATCGAATGGATGGGACGCCACCTCGACAACCGCGAGCACGTGATCATCTCGACCCACACCCACAACGACCGGGGCACCTCCGTCGCCGCGACGGAACTCGCCCTGCTTGCAGGGGCCGACCGGGTCGAAGGAACCCTGCTGGCCAACGGCGAGCGGACCGGCAACGTCGACATCATCACCCTGGCGCTGAACATGTACACCCAGGGGGTCGACCCGCGCCTCGACTTCAGCGACGTCGACGGGATGCTGAAGATCGTCGAGCACTGTACGCAGATCGAGACCCATGTGCGCCACCCCTACGTCGGCGAGCTTGTCTATACCGCCTTCTCCGGCTCCCATCAGGATGCCATCAACAAGGGGATGGCGCTGCAGCGTACGAAGGAGGACCCCTTCTGGGAGGTTCCCTACCTGCCGATCGATCCCGAGGATGTCGGCCGCAGCTACGAGGGGATCATCCGCATCAACTCCCAGTCGGGCAAGGGGGGCGTCGCCTATATCCTCGAGGATAACTTCGGCTACCAGCTGCCCAAGGCGATGCACCCTGAGATCGGCGGTATCATCCAGGGAGTCACCGACCGCGAGGGGCGCGAGCTGACCCCCGACGAGATCCGCGACCTCTTCGAGCAGCACTACCTCGATGCCAAGGGGGCGCTGGAGTTCGTCGATTTTGACGTCGTCTCCGAAAAGAGCGAAACGAGCAAGATCCGCTGCAAACTCACCTACCGCTACAACGGCCGGCTGATCGAGAGCGAAGGGCACGGCAACGGTCCGATCGATGCCTGCAAACATGCACTGATGGTCGAGTACCCGCACGCCTTTATCGTCCGCTCCTACTCGGAGCACTCCTGCGGCGAGCAGTCCAGTGCGAAAGCCGTCGCCTACATGCAGATCGAGACCCCGGAGATGGAGACCCACTTCGGCGTCGGCACCGACACCGATATCGCCATCGCCTCGATCAAGGCCCTCTTCAGCGCACTCAACCGCACCTTCTCTTAATCGCATAACGGGAAAGGGAGTCCCCCCTTTCCTCCTCTCTCCCAGCAACCGCCCCGAATACCCGGATAGATCTGCGTACAGCGCATCGCTGCTGTCGTATCGTGATGTCGTGTGACGGGAGAGAAGCGGCGCCTGGCCGCCCCTAGAAGAGGAGCTGGTCGTCGGGCTCGGCGACCCTGTTGAGTTTGGGCGGTTTGGAGATATCCGTAAAGTACTCTTTCGTCCCGTTATGCATGATCTCGATGATGCCGTCGGGACGGTCGAACTTGCGTTTGACGTGGGGGTAGATGCGCAGCAGCTCCCGGTAGAAGTAGCTGAATGCCGGTCCCGCGACGCGGCCGCCGGTCTCTTTCTTATGCATCGGCGTATTATCGTCGTTACCGTACCAGACGATCGTCTCGACCGTCGGCGAGTAGCCGGCGAACCAGGCATCGACGGCACTGTTCGTCGTCCCCGTTTTCCCCGCAATTTCGATGCCGGGGGCCTGGGCCCGCCGCCCGGTGCCCCGGGTAACAACGTCGTGCAGGATCGTCGTCATCAGGTAGGCCTGCTGGGGCGAGGTGATCATCTTCTCCTGGCTCTGGTAGGTCGTCATGTTGCCGTGCATGTCCTCGATGCTGCGGATCAGCACCGGTTCAACCTGTACGCCGGCGTTCGCGAAGGAGGAGTAGTAGTGGGCCAGCTGCAGCGGCGAGAGGGAGATGGAGCCCAGCGAGAGTGAGAGGTCGGGCGGCAGGTCCCTGATGCCGTACTCCGAGAGCTTGTGCAGCATCGTGCTGAGGCCGATATCGGTCACCAGGTTGATCGTCGCGAGGTTGCGCGAGTGCACCAGCGCTTCGCGCAGCGGGATCAGCCCCTCGTAATTCTTCTCATAGTTCTTCGGCTGCCACTTCAGCTCCTCGCCGTCCTTCTCGTACTCGTAGGTGCGGGCGATGTCCACCAGCTCCGTCGCGCCGGAGTAGCCCATGTCGATCGCCACCTGGTAGATAAAGGGCTTGAAGGCGGAACCGGGCTGCCGCCGCCCCATCGTCGCGCGGTTGTAGGGGCTCAGGCGGTAGTCGACCCCCCCGACCATCGCCAGGACGTCGCCGGAGGAGGGTTCTATGCTCACCAGGGCGCCGTTAAACTGTTCCATCTTCGTCTCGTTGTAATCGGAGAGATTCTTCACCCGCTCCATCGCCAGGTCGTAGCCGTGCTGCAGGGCCTTGCGCCCCGCCTCCTGGAGTTTCAGGTCGATCGTGGTCGTGATCGTGTAGCCGCCGTGACGGATATCGGGGAACTGCTCCGATGCCTGGCGGATCACCTCGTCGACGATGTAGGGGGCGCGGTTCTGGGTGAGGGTGTCGTCGTAGACCGTCGGCCGCTCGTTCAGGGCGTTCTGGTACATCGCGTCGTCGATCCACCCCAGGGTGTGCATCCGCGAGATGACCCGGTTGGCGCGCCCCAGAGAGAGCTCGTAGTTGCGCGTCGGCGCGTAGTAGCTCGGTGCCTTGGGGAGGCCGACGAGCATCGCGATCTCCTTGAGCGTCAGGTTTTTCAGCTCCTTGTGAAAATAGCCGTCCGCCGCCGTCTTGACGCCGTAGTAGCTGTGGCCGAAGTAGACCTGGTTCAGGTAGCGCTCGAGGATCTCATCCTTGCTCAGCTCCCGCTCCAGCTTCAGGGAGAAGACGATCTCCTTGATCTTGCGGGAGAACTTCTTCTCCCGGGTCAGCAGGGTGTTCTTGATCAGCTGCTGGGTCAGGGTACTCGCCCCCTCGACCAGCGCCCCAGCCTTGATGTCCTTGAGGATGGCCCGGAAGATCGCGTCGACGTTGATCCCCGCATGTTCGAAGAAGACCGTGTCCTCGATCGCCAGCAGCGCCTCGACAAGCCGCGGCGGCACCTCGTCAAGGGTCGCGTAGTAGCGGTGCTCCTTCCCGAAGATGTTCGCGATCTTCTCCCCGTTACGGTCGTAGATGCAAGTTGTCAGTTCCGGCCGGAATTCGGACAGTTGTTTCGTCTCGTCACCATAGGCGTAGAGGAAATAGATCAATACCGCAAACGGCGTTACCGCACCGACGATCAGCGCGCTCCAAATAAGTCTTTTAGTCATATCCTGAATTCTCTGTTAGAAAAATTGGCCTCGATCAGTGTCCTCGTGTAGTCGGACGCGGGTTCGGCCATTACCCCATCCATCGGGCCCGACTCGACGAGGCGTCCCTCTTTGATCACGCAGATCTCGCTGCAGAGCCGCTCGGCGCTGTGCATGTCATGGGTGACGAAGAGCATCAGAAAGCCGAGCTCCTCCTGCAACCGTTTCATCAGCGCGATGATCACCCCGCGGGTGTGGGGGTCGAGCGCCGTCGTTGGTTCGTCCAGCAGCAGCAGCTTCGGCTCGCTGCTGAGCGCCATGGCGATGACGACCCGCTGCAGCTGTCCGCCCGAGAGCTCCGGCGGAAAGCGCTCGATCAATGCGGCGTCCAGCCCCACGAGGGCGAAGAGCTCCGATACCCGCTCCCTGCCAACGAAGAACTGGTCCTTGATCTTTGTCAGGGGGGAGAGCGCCGTAAAGGGGTTCTGCGGCACGAGCGCGACCGTTTTCCCGGCCTTCAGCGCGAACGGGGCGTCACACTCCAGCACGGCATCGAGCCCGGCGGGAAGCATCCCCAGCAGCGTCTTGAGCGTCAGGCTTTTCCCGCTGCCGCTCTGCCCCACGAGAGCCAGCGAATGTTCGATGGTAAAGCCGATATCGACCAGCTCTTTCGAGCCGGCCGTGATGCTCAGACGACGGACCTGCATGCTCTCCCGGGGTATCGGGACGGCGTCCCGCTGCGCAAAATAGCTCTTATTTTATCGAAATCATCATTAATCCAAACCATCATCACCGCTTTTACCGCGGTGCGCGGCGATGGCGCCGCAGGCCTCCTCCAGCACGTCGCACCCGACGTTCGTGCGCGCAATGAGGCGGATGATCGCCCTCGGGACTGTGGGCTGCCGGATCGCCCCGACCAGGAGCCCCTGTTGAAGCAGTGCTTCGCGGATCGCCACGACCGCTCTGTTGTCCCCGATCTCCACCGGGACGATCAGGCCGGGCACCGCGATGCCGAGGCGTCCGCGGACCAGCGCCTGACGCTCGGCGATCGCATCGCGGAGCGGCTCCGCATGGGCGAGGATATGGCGCAGGGCGCAGTGCCCCCGGGCCGTTTCGAAGAGCGAGGGCGCCGTCGCGTAGATGATCGGTTTAGCCCGGTTGACGAGGTAGTCGACGATATGCGCCGACGCGAGGATATAGGCGCCGAAGCAGCCGTAAGCCTTCCCGAGGGTCCCCATCTTGACGTAGTGGGGTTTGATCGCAATTCCGTAGTGGTCAAAGACCCCCATCAGGTGCGGCCCGACGACGCCGCTGCTGTGCGCCTCGTCGACGATCAGCAGCGCCTCGTGCCGATCCGCAGCCTCGATGATCCGCCGGTCGAGCATGTCCCCGTCCATCGAGTAGATCCCCTCCACGGCGATGATCCGGCGCTTCGCCTTCGAGCCGCCGAGCAGCCGCTCCAGTGCGTCGGGATCGTTGTGGGGGAAGTAGGTGATCGTCCCTTCGCTGTACTTCGTCGCCAGGATCCCCGACGCGTGGTACTTCTCGTCGATGAAGAGCTCGTCGCCGCGGCGAACGAGGGATTCGATCATCGCGATGTTGGCGTTGAAGCCGCTGCCGAGCACCACCCCCGCCTCGAAGCCGTTGGCCTCGCAGAGCGCCGCTTCGAACGCCGCGTGGATCGGGTGATAACCGTTGACCAGCATCGACGCCTTCGGGCCGTAGACGGAAGCCTGCCGCAGCATCTCCCACGCCTCGGCCGCCAATTCCGCACTCTCCGCCAGCCCGAGGTAGTCGTTGGAGGCGAGGTCCGTCACCCCAGGATCGTAGAGGGTGCGCTCGCGGTAGCGCCCCGAGCGCTTCAGCGCGGCGAGTTCTTTGGCGTACAGCTCCATCTCAGACATCTTCGGCGCTCCGCTCCGGTTTTGGCTTCGTCGAGAACCCGGCCCCTTTTTTTGTCTTCGCTTTGAGTTCCAGGCCGTTGACCATCTCCCGGTAGTCGCAGCCCTCCCGCTGCAGCGCGGCGAAGCAGACGGCGATGACGGCAATCGGGTTGGGGACCTCCCCCTTTTTTTTGTAGGATTGCAGGTTTTTTTCGCTCACTTTGATCAGCTTGCTGAACTTCGGCAGCGTGATCTCCGCGTCGAGGAGCAATTTTTTGAATTCGATGAAGGTCATCCCCCACTTCCCCTGCCGGTGGCGGTCCGAAGGTGTGAACCCCGCCCTGCTTTTTGTGCTAATTTTACCCTATTCGCACCCCTCTTTTATCTTCAGCCTTGACGCGATGGTCATAAAACCGCTACTATGGTCATAATTTATTACTATCGGTACTAAATAAATACTGCTTCAAGGAGCACCCATGGCCACAACGCTGAAGAAAAAAGTCGTCAAGAAGATCGCCACCAAAGCCGCGTCGAAAGTCGCGAAGAAGAAAGACGTCAAGTCCGTCGCCAAAGCTGCGGCCAAAAAAGTCCTGAAACAGGGGGTAACGAAGAAGAAAGTCGCCCGTAAGGTCGCGAAAAAAGCGGCGAAAAAAGCCGCCTAAATAATCCCGCGGTGCGCATCGACGTACCCGGAACCCCTCCGAACCCCGCGTTCATCTCCCCTTTCAGAGCAACCCGTCTTTCTGCATCCGCTCCTGCAGGGCGATAAGGATATAGGCGCTGACCGTCCCGCCGTGGAACGCCCGGATCTTCTCTTCCCACGCCACCGGGATTGAAATCAGTTTTTTCTTCTTCTCCAGCGTCCCCTGCGTCACGGGGGAGTGTTCGCTCATCGCCGCGGACTCGGCGACCTTCTGCATGTTCTTGAGAAACGCTTTCTTTGCCATATTTTTGCCCTTTCAATATCTTTTATATATCTCTTAAATATCTAAACAATACCTATTTTCTGCCGAACTTCGTCGCAGAGCGCCTCGAACTCCCGGTCCGCGCGGCTGAAACGGCGGTACTCCCGGATGCTCTTGCCCACCCCCACGGAGTTGGCAACGTCGACGCGCTGGCGCAGCACGGAGGTCATCAGCTCGAAATGCTCGGAGAGGCAGACGAAGTCGACGATTTCCCCGAAACGGCGCAGCGCGGGATTGAGATTGTTGAAGACGACGTTGGTCGTGATCGTCTCCTCCTGAATCTCCGAAAGGGTCTTGAGGATCTCTTCGTATTTCTGCAGCCCCATCAGGTCGAAGGGCTTGTCGGAGACCGGCGTGATAAGCAGGTCCGACGCGACGATCGCCAGGCGGTTGAAGGCGCTGTCGAATCCCCCCGAATCGATGATCGTCAGCTTCCGATCGCTGTCCTCTTCGATATGCGCCGCCAGTTCGACGGCGTTTTGGAAGTGGAGCATCTCGAAGGGCTCCATCCCCTGATCCCGACGGATCGCGTTGGTTACGGTCAGGGAGCGCTGGGTGTCGAGGTCGACGATGCGCACCGGCAGATCGGCGGAAAGGTTCGCGGCGAGATTCCAGGCGATCGTCGACTTGCCGACGCCCCCCTTCTGGTGTGACAGTGTCAGAATCACACATACTCCTTCAATACGGTTTCAATATGGAAAGTATATATTTTAGATACTTAAAGGAGGGGTGTTCTTGGAGGGGCGAAAGCCCCCGTTACGGTTTTGCGGCGAGATTGGAAATGATGCGCCGGATGTTTTCGATGCGGCTCGCGTCGGCGGGGTGGGTCGAGAGGAACTCCGGCGGCTTGTTGCCCCCCTGGGCCGCCATCTTCTGCCAGAATCGGACCGCCGCGTTCATGTCGTAGCCGGCGAGCTGCATCAGGTTGATCCCGATCGT
Organism: Sulfuricurvum sp.; assembly: GCA_003245815.1. Classification (GTDB taxonomy): domain Bacteria; phylum Campylobacterota; class Campylobacteria; order Campylobacterales; family Sulfurimonadaceae; genus SZUA-415. Next base: position 1,006 of record QKCD01000110.1, on the reverse strand, counting down.
GTCCGCTTCGTACTCGTGCTTGCGGCTGAAGGGGAGCAGCACCCCGACGTTCGAGGCGAGGCCGTAGGCCGTGTTGTAGAGCCCCTGGTACTCGGCGGGGATGCCCAGGGCCGAAGAGAGCACCTGCGCGCCGGCGTTGTTGAGCATCTGCATCGACATCCGCTCCGCCCCGTGGCGGGCGAGGACGTGAGCGATCTCGTGCCCCATCACCGTGGCGATCTCGTCGTCGCTCGCCAGGAGCTTCATAATCCCCGTATAGAAGTAAACGTGGCCGCCGGGAAGGGCGAAGGCGTTGACCTGCGCGTCCTCGACGAGAAAGAACTGCCACTGGTAGCCGACGTCGCCGAGAACGGAGGCGATCCGCCGTCCGACCCGATCGATCCGTGCCGCCGCCGCGCGGTCGCCGCTGAGCTTCACCTTCTGGCGCATCTGCTCCGAGGCGCTCAGCCCCAGCTGCATCTCCTGGGAGGGGGAGACGAGGATCAGCTGGCTCCGTCCCGTCACCGGAGCCTTCGCGCATCCGGCGATGAGCAGCATCACCATCATAAGTACAAAGATATGTTTCATGATTCGCCATCCTTTACGCCTACCATTGTATCCAAGGCCGTGGAGGAAAGCAAAAGTTGTTAGTATTCCTCATAGGAATCAGCAAATGAAGAACCTCTTGCCATGTATCCGCAGCAGAATTGACGGATGGAACTCCCCGATCTCATCTATGAGGTCATTGTGGAGCTTGTCTCAATCCTCATCCGCCGGGGTTGGCAGATGGAACAGTCGCACTGCGGTTCTGCGGCACAGAACGGCCAGTTTCAATCCTCATCCGCCGGGGTTGGCGGATGGAACGGGTTCGGCGGAGCGACTTCACGACCTTGTCGATGTTTCAATCCTCATCCGCCGGGGTTGGCGGATGGAACATCAGCAGCGCGGAGATGGCTCGCATTATCAATGTTTCAATCCTCATCCGCCGGGGTTGGCGGATGGAACGCGATGGACCATGCCCCTGCTC
>QKCD01000058.1 GCA_003245815.1 Sulfuricurvum sp. | reverse complement strand
TCTGTGCGAGCTTGGCCGCTTCGATCAGGTCGCTGCCGCTGAAGATCCCCGAAGGGATGGAGAAAAGCAGCGCCTTAAGGCCGTCAGAGAGGGGGGTGCAGCCGTCGTCGCCGATGCGGTGCTCATTCTCGAGCAGCAGCTCCCCGCCGCCGGTGCATGTCAGGCCCGCTTCGGCGGCCAGGGCTTCGGCGAAGTGCTCCATGCCGACCGCTTCGATGAGGTAATGGAGGCGGTTCTTGTTGCGGTTGTCGCGGAAGCCGTAGGTCTTGAAGAGACGAATCAGCGCTTCGAAGAGGGGACGCACCTCCTTGGGGGCTGCGAAGATCCCGCTCTCTTCGGCCTGCACCCCGACCTTGCCGCCGAGGTAGAGGTTGAAGCCCAAAACGCCGTCCTTGACGGCGGGCAGAAAGCAGCAGTCGTGTCCGAAGATGTTGCAGTCGTTGGTCCCCGAACCGAGGATCGCCGTGTTGAACTTGCGGGGCAAAACGCCGAGCCACTCCTCTTTCTTGAGAAAGATGCCCTGAAGCTCCTCGATGATGGGCATACAGTCGATGTAGCCGTCGGCCGCCACGCCGTCGAAGGAGGAGGTAACGATATTGCGGAAGTTGTCGATGCCGGTCTGGAAGGTGGTAATCCCGACGCTGTCGAGCACCTTCAACACCGTCGGAAGGGAGCGGAAAGGGATGTAGCGCAGTTCGATCTGCTGCCGCGTCGTGATGTCGATGTAGTCCTCGCCGTGGGTCTTGGCGATGGCGCCGATGGCGTTGGCCTGCTCGATGCCGAGCCGTCCCCCCGGGATGCGCAGGCGGATCATGAAGGTGCCGTCGTTCTTGTCGAAGAGGCCGAAACATTTGAGGAAGAACTTGCTGTCCTCGTCCCTGAGATTTTCGTACCCCGCGGCGCAGATCGTTTCGAGGTCGTCGTAGACCGAGGCGGGGGATTTGAGCGCCTTGAGCGCTTCGATCTTGTTGGTTTTGGCGTTGCGCGCGGCAGAGGCCTCATGCAGTTTTGTCATGGATAAGCTCCTTTTCGAAGTGATACTGCGGCAGTACCGCATGCAGGTTAACGACGTCGCCGAAGACGATGATGCCGGGGCGTTCGGCGTCGCGGGCCGCTTCGGGAAGCTGACTTAGGGTCGTGACGATACGGGTCTGGTCGGGGCGCGACGCGTTGGAGACGATGGCGGCGGGCAGGGTGGGGTCGTACCCCCGCTTTAGCGCTTCCGCCGTGATCTCCTCGGCCCGGGAGAGGCCCATCAGGACGATCGTCGTGTGGTTCTTCATCCCCAGCAGGTCGATCCACTCCAGGTTGACGCTGTTTCCGGCGAGGTGGGCCGAGACGATGGAGAGGTTGGCGGCGTAGCCCCGGGCGGTGGGGGCGATCCCAGCGCTCAGGGGCCCGGCGATGGCCGAGGAGATCCCCGGAACCACCTCGACGCGGATCCCGGCTTCGGCCAGGGCCATCGCCTCTTCGGCGCCGCGGCCGAAGATGTAGGGGTCGCCCGCCTTGAGGCGCGCCACCTCCAGCCCCTTGAGGGCGTACTCGATCAGCATGGCGTTGATCTCCTCCTGCCTGACGCTGTGGTGCCCCTTGCGTTTGCCCACGGAGATCTTGAGGGTGCTTTCGGGGATCAGTGAGCGGATCTCGTCGCTGATGAGGTGGTCGATGAAGACGACGTCCGCCTCCTGGATGAGACGGTAGGCTTTCAGGGTGAGCAGCTCCACGTCGCCGGTCCCGCAGCCGACCAGGTGCACCCGGCCCAGTTCGCGCTGCGCGGCGGCCCTGAGCTCTTTGGAACGGATGATTCCGCGGAGCCGCTCCATAAGCCCGAGTGTCGTCAGTACGCCAAGGGAGCGCGGGAGCATCCGTCCGATCTTATCGCGTACCGCCTGGGCTACGGCCGGCGATCCGCCGCTGGAGCTCACGGCGATCTTCAGCGGGCCGTACTCCACCAGCGCGGCGAAGAAGAAGTCGCAACATTCCGGGACGTCGACGACATTGAGCATAAATCCCAGTTCGCGTTTCGCTTCGACCACCATTGTCGTGACGGCGGGATTGCCTGTCGCATCTATGACGATGCGATAGGCTTCAAGGTCCTTGGAAGCGACACGGCGGACGCGGACGTCGCGGCACAGCGGCGTCAGGCCTTCTGCGACCTCTTCGGCGATCACGTCGAACGCGACGCCGTTGCGGTGCATTACTTCCGCCTTTTGACAGGCAACGTGGCCACCTCCAATCAAGAGAATTTTCGGGTTGTTGAAAACGACCGGCAGGGTAGTACGCATCTGGAACTCCTAAAAAGTTGGATAGCGCCAGTATACGTCCCATGAATCTTATTTTTTTCTTATTTTGTGGGTATTTTTTCATCATAGTGCAAAAATAGGCTTTAATTCTTCAATATTAACTTAATAAACACTGAAATAATTGCTAATGACTATTTTTTATGCAATTTATTGCCGGCAGTTTCACCCGACTGCGTCTACAATGACGAAAGCGATCGGAATCACCAACCGGATAGCGTATAATCAGTATAGACAAGGAGCCGCCATGGCGCATCTCAAAGCACTCAAAGGTGAGGGACACTGGCCGACACTGCTCGCAGCATTCCTCTATTTCGACTTCTCCTTTATGGTCTGGACCATGCTCGGACCGCTCTCAACAGAGATCACGGAAGCGCTGGCCGCCAACGGCTTCATGATGAGCCCGGACGAGAAAGCGACCCTGCTCTCCCTGCCCATCCTTGCCGGCGCGCTGCTGCGCATCGTCCTGGGTTTCGGCGTCGATAAGTTCGGCGCGAAGAAAACGGCACTGGTCTCCCAGGCCATCGTCATCTCGGCACTCTTTTTCGCCTATCTGCAGGCCGGGGCCATCACCTACGGTCAACTGCTGGTCGTCGCTTTCGGTCTCGGTTTCGCCGGGGCCTCTTTCGCCGTCGCCCTGCCGCAGGCGGGACAGTGGTACCCGCCGAAGCTTCAGGGCGTTGTCCTGGGGATCGCGGGCGCGGGCAACATCGGGGTCGTCATCGACTTCCTCTTCGCGCCGAAGATCGCCGAGCTCTGGGGGTGGTCCTTCGTCTTTCTCGTGGGGGCGCTGCTCTCATCGATCATCTTCATTACCTACTGTTTCATGGCCAAGGACGCTCCGGCGGAGGTCTATACCCCGAACCCGAAGAAATTCGCCGATTACGGTAAACTGCTCAAGGACCGGGATACCTGGTGGTTCAACCTTTTCTACGCGGTCTCTTTCGGCGGCTTCGTCGGCTTCGCGGGATACATGAAGGTCTACCTGATGAATACCTACCAGCCGGAGATGCATGCATTGGGACTGGATTGGTTCGCCGAAGAGAACGTCAAGGTCATGGCCGGTTATTTCGGGGCGCTGTGTATTTTCGCCGGGGCGGTGCTGCGTCCCGTAGGCGGCGCCATCGCCGACCGCCTCGGCGGGGTGAAATCGCTTTACGTTTTCTACGGTACTGTCGCCACCCTGGCTATCGTCAATGCCCTGGTGCCGCTTCCCTTCTGGGCGGCCATCGCCGTGCTCTTTTTGATCATGGCCAACCTGGGGATGGCCAACGGGGCGGTCTTCCAGCTGGTACCCCAGCGCTTCGGTCGTGATATCGGTATCATGACCGGCATCGTCGGCGCGGCGGGCGGCCTGGGCGGCACGGCGCTCATCAAGACGCTGGGCTGGTCCAAGGGGGCCTTCGACGGCTACACGGCGGGTTTTCTGATCTTCGCGGCCGTGGTTCTCGTGGCGATCTCGGGTATCTCCATGGTCAAGACGCGCTGGAGAACCACCTGGGGCGCGGTTGCCGGCGGCAGGATCTGAGGATCCGGCCGGCACTGCCCTCGCGGGGGCGTTTTTCGAAACGCGCCCCCGAAGGCAAACCGATTCTGTAAAGGGGTTTCATGCTGCAGCTGAACGCTTCGCAATTCATCCTTCCCAAGGTCGCCGGCACGGACGGCGACGACGCCTGCGGGTACGAGGTCATCGATAACGAACTGCTCGTCGCCGTCCTCTGCGACGGCGTCGGCAGCGCCCGCAAAGGCGGCGCGGCGGCCCGGGAGACGGTCAACTTCTTCCTCCGGGCGTTCAAGACCCGCCCCAGGGGCTGGGATATCCCGAAGACCATCGAGAACTTCACCCGCCATATCAACCGCCGGCTCTTCCGGGAATCGATGACCCAGTACGAACGCATCGAGTATCTCACCACCCTCTGCGTTGCCGTTATCGAGGGTGAGACCCTCTACACCTGCAACCTCGGCGATTCGAAGATCTATCTCCAGGAGGAGGGCTCCGCGCTCCGGCAGCTCAGTGTGGACCATAACGTCGATGCGGCGCAGATGTCCCACGTGCTGACACAGGCCTGCGGACTTTTCGAAAACGTCGAACCGGTGATCTCGGCCACCAAAATCAAACCCGGCGACCGCGTCGTGCTCTGCAGCGACGGCGTCAGCAGCCTGATCGACGGGGCGCTGCTTGCCGGGGAACTTGACAGGGGACTCACGGCCAAGCTGATCGTCCAGAAGGTGACGCGGGGGCTCGAGGAGCAGCAGCGGGACGACGCGTCGCTGCAGATTTTCACGATCGAAGCCCTCGATGCGCTCCACGCCATCCGCGATGCGCCGCTGCCGATCCCCGAAAGCCTCCGGGAGGGCGACGTCATCGACGGCTATGTTCTAGGCGAACCGATGATGCCGCATCGGCGCATCTGGAAAGCCAGCAAAGAGGGGGAGCGGGTGGTGCTGAAGTTCCCGCTGAGCCACGATGATCCGCAGGCGCTCGACGCATTCGTACGCGAGGCGTGGTATGCCAAGCAGGTACGCCACCGCTCCTTCGGAAAGGCGTGGGTCCCCGAGGGGCGTACCCGGCGCTACTACGTCATGGAACTGGTTGAAGGTACCAATCTGCTCGACTACATCAAGGAGAAGACCCTCTCCGTCGACGACGCCCTCGCCCTGGCGAAATTCCTACACAAGGCCGAGGCGCACCTGCTCAATCTCGGCCTCGTCCACGGGGATATCAAGCCCGAGAACATCATCGTCTTCACCACTCCCGAGGATGCTGGCATCCGTTTCAAGATGGTTGATTTCGGTTCCGTTGTCGAGATATTTTCGACCAATTCGCGTGCCGGTACCCCCTCGTACCTCGCCCCGGAGCGCTTCACCGGCGGGGCCATCTGCGAAGCGACCGAGATCTTCGCCATAGGGGTCACCCTCTACAGGGCGCTGACGGGCCGTTTCCCCTACGGGGAGATCGAACCGTTCCAGAGACCGGTATTCAAAACGGCGGTGCCGCCGATGCGTTACAACCGCAACATCCCCGCCTGGTTCGATGCCGTCATCATGCGCGCCGTCGCCATCGACCCGGAACGGCGCTACGCCCACTACTCGGAGTTCTTCTATGACCTCAAGTCTCCGGACCGGGTCCGTCCCTTCTTCGACCGGGACGCCCCGCTGATCGAGCGCGAACCGCTGAAGTTTTACAAGTTCGGTTTTTTCATCCTGCTGGCGATCGATCTGGCACTCTTTGTAGCCTCCACGTTCCGGTAGTCCCGGGAAAACGGCATGATACGCTTAAGTTTTACTGATTTTAAAGCCTGGAGGCCGGTTTTCCCGCCACTCCTGAACGGAAAAGGGACAACGTGCTTAAAATTTACTTGATGGGCAAAGGATATAATATGTCTCACATTACCACCAACCCAAGGAGCGTTTCGCAATGATCAAGTCCGTCTGCGGGTACTGCGGCGTCGGCTGCGGTATCGAATTCGACACGAAAAAGCTCGTGGGGGACATCGCCTACCCCACGAACGAGGGGCTGGTCTGCTCCAAGGGGGTGAGCGAGCTGCATACCATCGAGACTCCGACCCGCCTGCTGCGCCCGCATCTCCGGCGCGGAACGGACGGGGGCTTCGACCCGGTGGAGTGGGAACGTGCCGTCGATCTCGTAGCGGAAAAACTTCGGAGTGCCGACCCGTCGCGCATCGGCTTCTACCTCTCCGGTCAACTGCTGACCGAGGACTATTACGTCGCCAACAAGCTGGGCAAAGGGTTCCTGGGGACCAACAACGTCGATACCAATTCGCGGATGTGCATGTCCAGTGCCGTCGTCGCCTACAAGAAGGTTTTCGGCGTCGATTACGTCCCGGTACGGATGGAGGACCTCAAAGCCTGCGATCTGCTGATCCTCGCCGGGGCCAACACCGCCGAAGCCCACGTCGTCTTCCACAACAAGATCAAAAAAGAGAAGAAACGCGGCCTCAAGGTGGTCGTCATCGATCCGAGGCGCACCGAGACCGCTGAGCAGGCGGACCTGCATCTCCCCATCCGTCCGGGCAGCGATATCGACTTTTTTACCCTGATCAGCGCCCGGCTGATCGACGATGGCAAGGTAGACACCGCCTTTGTCGAGGCGCATGTCGACGGGTACGAGAAATACCTGCGCGGCATCCGCAAAACGGCCCGCACCAAGCTTCTGAAGCGGTGCGGCATCACTGCGGAGGAGTTCGAGGCGTTCATGACGCTCTTTTACGAAAACGAAAATATCATCTCCGCATGGACCATGGGACTCAACCAGAGCGTCCAGGGAGTCGACAAGAACCTCGCGCTGATCAACCTGCATCTGCTTACCGGCAAGATCAACCGTCCCGGCAACGGCCCCTTCTCCCTGACGGGGCAGCCCAACGCCATGGGCGGCCGCGAGGTCGGCGGGCTTTCAACCATGCTGGCGGTGCATCTCGATTTCGACCCCGAATCGATCCGAAAGGTTTCGAAGTTCTGGGAGACCGACCGTATCGCCCCCGAACCGGGGCTTACCGCCTTCGAGATGATCGAGGCGGCCGAACGGGGGCGTCTGGACGTGCTGATCATCTGCCATACCGACCCGGTCTACCACCTTCCCAACCGTTCCCGGGTGGAAGCGGCGATGCAGAAGATCCCTTTCATCGTGGAGATCAACGCCTACGACAACTCCGAAACCCGGAACTTCGCCCACCTGCGGCTTCCGGCGGCCCCATGGGGGGAGAAGGAGGGGACCCAGACCAATATGGACCGTACCGTCACCCGCCAGGAGCGGCTGACGCGGCGCTCCATCGACTGCAAACCCGACTGGGAGATCTTCTGCCTCATCGCCCGCCGGCTGGGCTTTGGGGATGCCTTCGGTTTCCAGAACGCCGCCGAGATCTACGAGGAGTACCGCCGTATGACACGCCTCAGCCGGGACGGCCATCTGGACATGTACGACGGGGGCGCCGAGATCCTGACCGACCGCGCCTTCATCTGGGGAAAGAGGCTCTTCCACGACCACAGGTATCATACCCCCGACGGCAAGGCCCGGCTCATCTTCGTCGAGAACGAACGTAAATCCGAGGCAACCTCGCTGGAGTACCCGTTCATCCTTCTGACCGGCCGTACCCGTGACCAGTGGCACAGCGGTACGAAGACGGCCTTCGTTGACAAACTGCTCAAGCACAAGCCGGTCAGCTTCATCGAGATCAACACCGAAGACGCCCATGCCCTCGGGATCTGCGAAGGGGAGCCCGTAGAGGTCTCCACCCGGCGCGGCACGCTGGTACTCCCGGCACGGGTCACCGACACTATCCGCGAAAAGACGCTCTTCATCCCCGTCAGCGAACGGCGGGTCAACTACCTGACCAACGACCTTCTGGACCCCCTCTCGAAAGAAGCGGACTACAACCATAGCGCCGCCGCGCTTCGCAAGCTCTAGTCCGAAAAGGCAGGGCGGCTTGTGAAACGTGAAACTTTTCGCTATAATTCCGCATCGATTTACACGCGTCTAAAGAATACCTCTGTGATAGACGTGTGTTGCGTAACCGAACCGGTTGCACGGGACGTCTCCGACAAGACGATCAAGAGGCATTGTCTGGCAGTATAACTACTTCTACGCTTTGCTTCCCACCCTTGTACCGTTTCACCCATTTCTATTTCAAGGAACCACAATGACAGTTGTACGTCTGACTCGCATGGGTCGCAAGAAAAAACCGTTTTACCGTATCGTTGTAACTGACTCCCGCAAGCGCCGCGACGGCGGTTGGATCGAAGAGATCGGCTACTACAACCCGATGAACGAAGAGAAGACCATGAAAGTCGACGCTGAGCGTCTGGACTACTGGCTGAGCGTCGGTGCTAAAATGTCCGACCGCGTCAAAAAAATCACCGGTAAATAAGCATGGTCGCCGATTTCGTCGCCCGCTTCGCCCGTCTGGTCGCTTCGCATCCCGAAGACATCCGCGTGGAAGCGTACGAGGGTGACGAGATGACGGAAATCGTGCTCTATGCCAATCAGGCCGATGTCGGCAAACTGATCGGCAAAGAGGGAAAGATGATCGGCGCCATCAAGACGGTCATCTCCGGCTGCAAGGCCAAAGACGGAAAGAGTTACCGGATCAATGTCGAACCCGCATAAGAAAGAGCTGCTTCACGTCGCCACCCTGGGCCGCACCGTCGGCCTAAAAGGGGACATGAAGCTGCACGACAAAAGCGACTTCCCCGAACAGTTCGTGGAAGGGGCGGAGTTCATCATCGACGGCAACCGGACCGTCCGGCTCGGCGCCGTCAACCTGGAGCGCGGCCTCGTCCGCCTCGAGGGGTGTTCGACCCCCGAGGAGGCGAAGCGCTACACGAACGCCAAGCTCTATACGACCTACGAGGCGACCCGCCGGCAGTGCGAGCTCGAAGAGGGGCAGTACTTCTGGTTCGACATCATCGGCTGCAAAGTCGTTGAGGACGGGCGCGACCTCGGTGTCGTCAAAGAGATCGAGCGCATCGGCGCCGTCGACTACCTCGCGGTAAAGACGGACGCGCTCCTGGTGGCCCGGGGGGAGAGCAAGAACTTTCTTATCCCCTACCAGCCTCCCTTTATCGTCGCGACGGAGATCGGGGCAAAGCGGATCGAGGTCAAAGGCGGCCTGGACCTGCTGCAGGCATCATAGATGAAATTCACCTATGTGACCCTGTTTCACGGCCTCATCGATGGCTACTTCCAGGATTCCATCCTGAAGCGGGCGATGGCGAAGGGACTTTTCAGCGTGGAGTACCTGAACCCCAGGGACTACTCCACGTCGAAACACAAGAAGGTGGACGACACCGCCGTCGGCGGGGGAGCGGGGATGGTGATGACCCCCCAGCCCCTCTTCGATGCGCTGAACGAACTGCGTTCGCGGGGTGACGTCCACATCATCTTTACGACCCCCGTCGGGAAGCCTTTTGTGCAGAACGACGCGAAACGGCTGGCGACGAAGGCGCATGTCGCCTTCGTCAGCGGCCGTTACGAGGGGATCGACGAACGGGTCATCGAGACCTTTGCCGACGAGGTATTCAGCATCGGCGATTACGTCCTCACGGGCGGCGAGCTTCCCTCGCTGGTGATGAGCGACGCGATCGTCCGGAATATCGAGGGGGTTCTCGGGAATGCGGACTCTCTGGAAACGGAGAGTTTCGAAACGCAACTCCTGGAAGCCCCGTCGTTCGGCAAACCCCCTGTATACGATGGGAAAGCGGCCCCATCAGAATACTTAAAGGGAAACCATAGTAAAATTGCCGCACTAAAATTCGCCCTGTCTGAATGCAAGACAAAATTCTTCAGGCCTGAGCAGCTTTTACAGCATCGAAAAAGGACATTTTATGAGAAATAAGTACATCGAGAACTTCGAGAATGCCCAAATCGCTGAGAAAAACATTCCTGAATTCCGTGCGGGTGATACGGTACGTCTGGCCGTAACGATTAAAGAAGGCGACAAGAGTCGTGTTCAGAATTACGAAGGCGTCTGTATCGCCATGCGCGGCGAAGGTACGGGTAAAACCATCACAGTTCGTAAAATCGGTGCCAACGGCATCGGTATCGAGCGTGTTTTCCCGATCTACAGCGACAGCATCAACGAAATTACACTGGTTCGCCGCGGCCGCGTCCGCCGTGCGAAACTCTTCTACCTGCGCGAACGCTCCGGCAAAAGCGCACGTATCAAGGAACTCCGCAAGTAATTGCGGGCTCCTTCCCCCTTTTAACCCTTCCGCTTTTTTTTCTTTTTTCCAAAAACGTTTCCATCCGACTCTTATGACCTCTACAGCAGTGTAGCCGGTTTTGCGTTGCGCTATAATGCAGCCAGAGATCGCGCCGTGCCGCGACCCAACGCCGATGAGGAGTCCGCATGCCCCCACGTCCGCTGCCGAAGATCGCCCTTCTGAAGATGGAGTATGTCCTGGATTTCTTCGCCCCCGAACACTTTGCCGCGTGGCCGGAGCCGGTGGAGATCGTCACCTTTCACTGGGAGGATGACGGCAGCCGTTTTGTCGAGGCGGTACGCAAGGCGGGGATCGACATCATCATCGGCAACATCCCCGCCACGGCCTACGACCGCTTCGTTCCCCTCGGTGCGGCACTGCCGGGGGTGCGTTTCATCCCTTCGCTCAAGTGCCAGGCAATCAACCGCTCCAAGGAGGCGACGACGCTGCTGTGCCGCGAACACGGCCTGCCGCATCCCGAGACATGGATCTTCCACGATGCGAAGGCGGGGGAGGCCTTTTTGGAGCAGACTATCTACCCCAAGCTGATCCGACGCAGCTACGGCCCCTCCAACTTCGGCAGCTATCACAGCCACCTCGTCCGTTCGGCCGACGAGGCCCGCGCCGTGATCAGGGAGGAGAAGTACGCGCCGCTCTACCTCCAGGAGCCGGTGGTATTACGGCACGACGCGGAGTTCCGGGTCGTACTGGCGGACCACCAACCGGTCTGGAGCTACTGGCACCGCGACGACACGATGGGCCCGCTGGAGATCGACGAGGCGCCCGCCGCGGCCCTGGAACTCGCCGCTGCGGCTTCGCGGGCGGCGGAGACCCCCTACTGCATCTGCAGCATCGCCGTCGAGCGCGAGAGCGCCGCGCCGCTGCTGCTGGAGTGCTCGACCGCCTTCGCCGCCCCGGACGCGGTCCGGCGCCGTATCGCCGGGAGCATCGTGGCGGCTCTGCTGGGAACGGCCGGCGGCATCAGCGCGGGGCAAGGGGCAATGGCGTAAGATGCGGTTTTCAAAGGAGTGGAAACGATGGCAGTAACCGATACCATCATGATTGCGGGTCTGGTGCTTTTTGGGATGTTCATGCTGAAGGTGCTTTTCGAGACGCGGGCCTTTCTTAAACACCTGGAGGAGAAGCATCCGGGGGAGTTCGCCAAGCTGGGGTTCCCCGACTGGAAGATCCAGTGGGGCGACGCGTCACTGCGCCTGGCGACCAAGTACATCCGCCAGCGGCAGTTCGAACCGCTGAAAGACGAAGTGCTGGAGCGCTCCTACCGCGCCATCCGAATCTACGAACGCTACGCCTGGGCTGCCGGGGCGATCGCGATCGTCGCGACGCTTGCGGGCCCCTACCTGAAGTAGCGCCTCCCGAGGGGACAAGGGCAGGGGTTACTCCCCCTTCAACGCCCGTTCGATATCTCTTTTCATATCTTTCTCTTTGAGATCGTTCCGCTTGTCGTGGAGCTTTTTACCCCGGGCGATCCCGACCTGGACCTTGACGATGTTTTTCTTGCTGAAGTAGAGTTCCAGGGGGACGACGGTGAGCCCCTCCTTCTCCACTGCCTCGGTCATCTTGGCAATCTCTCTCTTGTGCAGCAGCAGTTTGCGGTTGCCGCGCTCTTCGTGGCCGTAGTAGTGGTGGGTCGTGCTGAGCAGGCCGATATGGGCGTTGAAAAGAAATGCCTCCCCCCTGACAAAACGCACGAAACTGTCCTTGAGGTTGACGCGGCCGGCGCGGATCGCCTTCACCTCGCTCCCTTTGAGCACCAGCCCCGCCTCGAACTTCTCGAGGATTTCGTAGTCATGGAATGCTTTTTTGTTTCTTGCGATCGTTTCGCCCACGGCTCATTTCCCTTCGGTGAATTGTAAGTGTAATGATACACGATGATCCTGTAAGGGCGGCTTGTGCCGCGAGCGTGCATCAGGGCCGAAGGGGAGGCTGCCGGAGCCCCTCAGGCAGGAAAAGATATATCGCTATCATAAAGAATTCACAATAAAACTGATACGATGTTTTATAATATGACAAAAGCGCTGTTTTTGTGATGCCCCGGAGTGCGCCGTTTCCGCCAAGATGAAACTGCAGAGGCGTAAAGGGGTAAATCTTGAAAAAGGATCGATATGCGTTACCTGAAAACGATTGCGGTCACTGCCGTTGCCGCCGCGGCCCTGACGGGCTGTGCATCGAAAGATTCCAAGCAGCTGGTTGCGCAGTATGCCGTCACGTCGGCCAGTGTGCAGCAGCGTGTTCTGGAGAGCTATGATATGGCCCTGGAGTCGCACCACGATGCAAAGATTATGTTCGCCGTTCGCGACGGCGCCTCGGTCAACGACCTGCTCCCCGAAACGTTCGAATACTCGGGGCAGCGGCGGACGTTGCGCGCACTGGTCGCATTCTCGGACGCCCTTGCTGGGCTGACCTCGGACGAAGCGTACGAGAAGATCGACCAGTACAGTCTCAAACTGGCGGGGAGTCTCAAAAAACTTTCCGAAAACGAACAGCTCCCGAAGCAGTACAAGGTCGACACGGGCCTGATCGCGACGGTAGCCAACGGCATGGCCCGCGCCTACATGGACCATGCCCGCTACAAAGCGCTCAAAAAGATCCTGAAGGAGTCGCGCCAGACCGTTTCGCAGTCAATCACGCTGCTGCGCGAGGACCTGCCGGCGTGGGAGAACGTAGCCAAGGTCAGCCTGCGCGACCGGCTCAATGTCACGATGGGACTGCTCAACCAGCCGAACCGGTGCTCTCAAAAGGCGGAGGAGAACGGCCGCTGCGTGACCTATGCGTTTACCCCGCAGGAGCGTTTCGAGGCGTTCGACCGGGCCGCGGCGCTGAAGATGCGGCTCGACAACCTGGGTAAGGAGTTCGATGCACTGGACCGGGCCCTTGCGTCGCTCGCCAGACTGCATCTGTCGGTTGTGGACGCGATTGAGGCGGACGACGACAGGTCGATCGACGCGCTCAAAAAGGACGTCGCGACGATTCAGGATATGGCCGATGCCATCAAACAGTTCCAATCTGCCGTAAAGGATTAATATGCCCGGTACCGACACCTTTTCAGAGACCCAGACCTACGAGGAGCTCGTTGCGATCCACGACGCGATGCAGGCATATTTCGACGCCCAGGTACTGGGTGCGGAGCATGAGGAGATGCTCGAGAAGCAGCGCGAACTCGGCGCGCTGATCGTCACATTGAGCAAGCAGAAGATCAGTGACGTGTCGCAGGCCCTCGAAGCCCAGCAGACGACGCTAGACGCGCTGACCGCCGATGCCAAAAAAGCGCGTGACGCGATCGAAGCGAAAAACGCCTACATCAAGCATATGGCCAACGCCATCTCGACACTTGACCGGGTCATCAAAGAGGTCGCCAAGCTTGTGTGACGACCCTCTGTTCGGCGTGGTGCACTGAGACGCAAAGCAAGGGGTCTTCTCCCCGTTGTCTCTCGGGCTTTATGCCTTAATCATAAACATGCGTCATGTCGAAATCGTACTCCGGCTTGATCACCGGCACGTCGGATAGAGACTCCGGGTTGACTTCGTGGCGTTTCAGGTCGTATTCGTCGCCCTGGTAGAACTTCTGCTCCTTGGCGTACTTCTTTTCCAGTTCCATCTGCTTTTTGACCTGCTCGTCGGTAATGTTTTTTTCGGCGTCCGTTTTTTTGTCCGCCGCCAGCAGGAGCAGGGGCGTCATCAGGATGAGTGCCAAAACCTTCTTCATCGCGTCTCCCGGTTTTTGAATGCGTCTATATATGATAGTGATTCTTATGTATATTATTACTTAGATGAAAATATTGTATTCGGGAAAGAACAACGGGGCATAAACAGCGGGCAGGGTGCAGTGCCCTGCAAAGAGGTGGATACGCGCGGCGGTACACTTCAGACGGGGCGGCAGTAGATGGCGATGCTCTTGCCGCCGACAGTCGCCACCGCGTGGCCCCCCTCGACCTGCAGCTTCTCCCCGCTCTGCCAGTGGCGCAACTCGTTTTCGATCATGGTGATCGCCCGCTGCGGGATGGTACCCGGGTTGAGGTAGAGGCGGATGGGCCACTGCATCGCCTCGTAGCCGTTGTTGATGATCACCAGGGCGACGTCGTCGGCTGCAATGCGCAAGAAGGCGTAGACGAGGTCATCGGACCAGAGGGTGATCGTCGCGCCGTACTTCAGCGCCGGACTGTTTTTGCGCAACCGGATGAGGTCGCGGGTCCAGTCGTAGAGGGCGCGCTCCTTGTGGCATCCCTCCAGCGGGCGCTGGTCCGGCCCGATCACCTGCCAGGGGAAGTCGCGGCGCAGGTCGCAGTCGCCCTCCGCCGTCTTCCACCCCTCCAGACCCAGCTCGGTGCCGTAGTAGAGCTGGGGGATGCCCCGCATCGTGAAAAGGGCGCCGAGGCAGAGCTTTGTCACCCGGATGGCCCACTCCAGCCCTTCGCCTTCGCCCCCGTGCTTCGTCCGGGCGTGGCTCATGATGCGCCGCTGCAGGTCGTGGTTGTCGAGCAGGGTGACGAGACGGTTGGCGTTGCGGTAGCCCCCTTTGAAGGGGTTGTCGTTGTCGAGGACCCCCAGGGGCTCGTCGTCGCTCAGGCGGGGACGGGCCAGCCAGTGGCGGAGGCTCTCGTCGTAGATGAAGGTCGAGCGCAGGGCCGTGCAGAGGGGGAAGTCGAAGATCGAGTCGAAGTCGTGGTAGTTCTGGTACTGCAGCAGCTTCTCGACCTCCTCACGCCCTTCGTAGAGTACCTCGCCGATAAGGCGGACGTCGGGGTACTGGCCGCGGATTTGGGACTTGAAGTAGTGCCAGAACTTCGGCTCGACGTGCTTGACGGTATCCATGCGGATGTTGGTCACGCCCCCTTCGGTGATCCACGTTTCGATGGTGTTGATGAAGTAGTCGAGCACCTGGGGGTTGTCGTGGTTGAAGTCGGGCAGGCCCGCGAGCTCCCCCTTGACGTCGCCGGAACCGCCGATGTTGAACCAGCCGGGGTCAAAGTGCCCCTGCGCCCCGTAGCCCGCATGGTTGACGACCATGTCGAGTACGACCTTGACCCCCTTCGCTTCGCACTGCGCGACGAAATCGGCGAAGGTCGCCGCCTCCGTGGAGGTACCGAGCCGGCTGCCGTCAAGGAGGCGGGGGTCGATCTGCTCGAAATCCTGCGGCCAGTAGTAGTGGTAGGGTTCCGAGTCGTAGAAGCGCTCGATGTTCTCGTAGACCGGTGTCACCCAGATCGCCGTTACGCCGAGCTCCATCAGGTAGTCGAGCTTGGCGAGGATGCCGTCGAGGGTTCCCCCGTGGATCGCCGTGTCGGACGCTTCGGGGGTGTTCTTGGCGTCACCGAAGAAACGGTCGGTGACGATGAAGTAGATGATGTCGTCCTGGGTCAGTGCCTTTTCCATGATCGCCCCTTTGCGGTTGGCAGCATGCGTATCGGCCGGCGGTGCGGCGTGCCTTCGAAAGGTCAAACAAATAATAATACACTGTAAATGTTAAAAAATAATTATTAAGTGTGGAGGGGCAGTGTCCCGGAGGGGACGCTTATTTGAGGGGGGCGTTTTTCGGGTTGTTCGCCTCGGCGAGGGCGATCATGCCTCCCTTGAGGACGCGGGTCTGCTTGAAGCCGAGCTGCTTGAGGGCCATTGCCGCCATGGTCGCCCGGGTGCCGGAGTGGCAGACGATGACGATGAGGCGGTCGGCGGGAAGGCGGTCGAGGTTCGCCTTCTGGAAGAGTGACGCCAGCGGGATATGCAGGCTGTTGGGCGCCGAAAGGGCGAGCACGGAAGCCTCGCCATCGGTCCGGACGTCGAGCAGGAGCATATCGCTCTTGTCGCGGAGCCGTTTCATCGTCTCTTCGCCGTCGATGAAGAGCGTGGAGTTGGCGCACGCCTCCTGGGTCATCTTGGAGTAGAAACCGTCGAAGAGGGCGGCCTGCTGCGCGTCGTAGGCATGGGCACCGAGACCGAAGCAGGCAACGGCTAGCGTAGAAACGAGGAGTTTTTTCATTGATTATCCTTATGGATGTGATAATAGAATTTTATCAATGTCGGCTAAAGGGGTTCTGAACGGCGGGGATTAGGGGGCGGTGACGGTGGCCTGCATCGCCGCCCCGCGGGTGGAGATATTCTCGATAAAGATGCCGCTGCCGCTGCCGGCGTAGCTGTCGCTGCCGGGCTGGGTCGTCGGGGTGAAGGCGTCGGCGTTGCCGGCATAGTAGAGGTTGCCCTCGTGGCCGTTCCCGCCGCTGTCCAGCTGGGCGTCGGCGGCCTCTTCGAGGTCCACCCCCTTGTGGCTCTCGTCGTTGTTGATCGTGTTGGTCGCATCTTTGAGCGCGATGATCTCTTCGTCGATGTGCCAGACGGCCAGCCCCCCGTCGAAGGTACCATCAAGCATGTAAAGCCCGGTGTCGTAGCCGCTGTTGTCACGGTTTTCGAGCAGGAAATATTCGCTGCCACTGAGGGGGACCTTGACGATGTTGGAGGAGACCGAAGCGCTCTGGTAGAGGGTCACCTCGGCACCGTTGACGCCGCTGACGATCTGGGGGGTGACCCAGCCGTTGTGGACCTTGCTCCAGGCGCAGGGGTGGGTCGGGGTGTTTCCGGGGAGGTCGGTGCGTCCGGAACGTCCCCAGGCACCCGCGGCCATCAGGCCGAAGTAGCCGATGCCCGAGGAACTGCCGTCGGTATCGTAAAGGTCGGGGAGGCGGAACGCCGCATGGCCGAGCTCGTGAGCGATAATGCCGATAGTCGCATCGTGTCCGCTGTCGTTGACAGAGACGGCGTGCCGTTCGCCGAAGAGCGAATAAAAGCCCGCTTCGCGGCACCCTAGCAGGGCGACGCCGTCCGCGACGGGGGCGGGGTCGACGCACCAGGAGTGGGCCCAGATGCCGGGGGCGAGGGTGCCGCCGCTGTAGGCGTCTTCGTAGCCGGCGATGATAAAGATGATCTGCAGTTCGTCAAAGGCGATGGCCCCGTTGCCGTCGCTGTCATAGGCGGCGAAATCGATGTAGGGCGCGGCCGCCGCCACGGCCGCCGAAAGGTCGGCGTGGATCAGCTGGCGCTCCGAGCTGTCGGGGTCGGGATGGGGGTGGTCTAGGGTGACGGTGATGACGCCGTCGTCGCGGGTTTCGTGCTGCTCCACGGCAGGGGCGAAGCTGAAGATCAGTTTGGAGACTTCGCGCATGTAGTGGTTGAGCCGGTGTTCTGATGTGCCGAAGAAGCGGTCGCTCCAGCTCTCCGCGCTGCTGACGAAGGCGCGGTCGCTGTAGGCGATCCGGATCACCAGCAGGGGCAGCGGGGCGTCGTAGGCCGTCGTTGTGTTGCTATCAGGCAATTCCACCGGTACCGGTTCGGAGGGGACGGTCGTGTCGGGCGTCGTCGAATCGCCGCCCCCGCCGCCGCATGCCGTCAGGAGGAGGGCGAGCCAGGAGGCGAACAGGGGCAGAAGACGCGTGGATCGGTTCATAATCGGATTATAGCGCCGCGGGGTTAATGCATGAGGAGGCGGGACGCGGTGCCCGTGAAGGTTCAAGACCGCTTAAGCGGGGATGTGGGCAGCCTCGGCGGTGCAGACGCGGTTGCGTCCCGTCTCTTTGGCCCGGTAGAGGGCCCCGTCGGCCTGTTTGACGGTGTGATAGATGGAGTCGCTGACATTGTGCAGCGCAGTCCCGAAGCTGCAGGTGATGTTGCCGACCGTCTCGAAGGGGTGTCGCGCCACGTATTCGCGGACATGCTCCGCGGTCTGCGCCAGGGTTTCGAGCGATTGGGTCTCGCAGAGCAGGAGGAACTCCTCGCCGCCCCACCGGACGAGGGTATCGTCGCGGCGGATGTGGCGCTTGACGGTGGCGACGAGCGCGATCAGGACCTCGTCGCCGACAGGGTGGCCGTAGGTGTCGTTGACGCTCTTGAAACGGTCGACGTCGAAGATGATCACGCCGAGCCGGCGCTGATGCTTTTCGGCCCGCTCAATGAAGTGGTGGATGTTCTCCTCGACGAACTCCCGGCTGTTCGCCCCCGTCAGGTGGTCGTGGCTGAGCTTGTTCTCGAGGGAGAACTGACGCAGGATGGTGGCGCTGATGTCGCTGAAGGAGACGATGTAGTCGTCGTCCTCGAAATGGTTGATGGCGACGCTGAAGGCGTGGGGTTGTAAGACGGCGTCGACGAGGGAGACGATGCGTTCGTCTTTGGGCAGCAGTTCCAGGGCTTCGATCCAGTTCATTCCTTCGGGGACCTTTTCAAGGTGGAAGAACTTCTCGTGGGGGATGAAAAGGTCGCAGATGCAGCGGTAGTGTTCCAAGAAGGCCTCAAGCGAGGGGTAGCCCAGGAACTCCAGGAAGGATTGGTTGGCTTTTTTGAGCTGCATGCCGTCGGTCTGGATAACGATGTTGGTCTGCAGGTCGAAAAGGCGCTGAAGCTTGGTCTGGTCGGAGATACGCTCGGTGATGTCGTAGACCGCCCCGATGGATTTGACGGGACTTCCGTCGGCGTCGTAGGTGTGGCGGCAGTGCTCCTCGACGTAGCGGATCGTGCCGTCTTTCTGGATGATACGGTGGATGATCTGGTAGGGGCGCCGCTGGGCGATGGAGTCGTTGTACTCCTTCCCGAGGGCCTCGTGGTCGTCGGGATGGACGTGGTGCATGAAGCTGTCGAAACTGGGTGTGAACTCCTGGGGATCGAGCCCGAAGATGCGGTAGACCTGGTCGCTCCAGTAGAGATGGTCCTGTTGCATGTCGTATTCCCAGAAACCGAGGTGGGCAGTCTCCTGGGCCTCGCTGAGCCGGGCGTTGGTGGCGCGGAGCTGCTCCTCCTTCTGTTCAAGATCCTGTTGAACCTTCCTCAGATGACGGATCAGCACGGCGGAGAAAAGGAGAATGATAAAGGCGTCGACGGTAGCGGTGACCACGCCGATGGTGAGGTGGGTCGGATCGATGAAGACGCCCGTGAGCAGGTAGCTCTGCAGCAGGATCAGCAGCTCCGAGATAATGACGGCCGCTACCGTAAAGATCAGGATATAGGGCCAGAAGCCCAGACGCGTTAAAAAGGTTATCAGACGGTTCATGACACTTCACACTTTCACGAAACGGGGGCGGTGCGACGTGTAGACCGCTTCCTCTCACAGAAGCTCCGATTATAGCAAAAGAGAATCAACCGCTGCACTCACGGCCAAAAGTCTTCCGGCGGCGCTCTTCTCGCATTCACAAGCGGAGTTGGTATATAATGGATGGTATGACTATTTTATGATGAGAAAGGATGGATGATGAAAACGGAAAAGCATGAAAAGCTCGAGGAGAGCAGCCAGGAGATCGCGGGCTTTAAGGCCGACCTCGAAAAGCTCAAGGAGAAGGCGGCCCATTTCAGCGAAGAGGCGAAAAAAGAGTTCGATGAACGGGTCAAGGAACTCGAGGAGCTGATCAAGGATGCCGAGGCGAAATACGAAGAGCTCAAGGTAAAAACCGAAGAGAACTGGAACGACCTGAAAGATTTTGTCGTGCTGACGAACAAGGCACTGCGCCACTCATTCAAATACTTTATGTCCCACTACCGCAAAAAAGGGGAGTAATCCCCCCTCCGCCGGCGGGTAGTTCCCGCCGGACTTCCTGTTGAAAACCTTTCATGGAAAATCGTACTGCTTTCTGATGTCGTACCGCGCACCCCTCAACGGTGGAGGGCGGCGATATGGCGGAACTCCCCCCGGAGTTCGGCGAAGATGTCGATGAGCTCCGGGTCGAAGTGCGTTCCCCGTCCCTCCATGATGATCGCTTCGGCGTCCTCGAAGGAGAACGCCTCTTTGTAGCAGCGGCGGCTGATCAGGGCGTCATAGACGTCGGCCAGGGCCATCATACGCGCTTCGATCGGGATTGCGCTGCCCGAGAGGCCGAGGGGGTAGCCGCTTCCGTCCCACTTCTCGTGGTGGTGATAGGCGATATTGCGGGCGATGCGCAGGATGGCATTGTCCTGGTAGCTGGAGATGGCGTTGTCGAGGATCTCTTTGCCGTATCGCGTGTGCAGTTTCATCGTCTCGAACTCTTCGAAGGTGAGTTTGTCCGGCTTCTTGAGGATATAGTCGGGGATCCCCACCTTGCCGACGTCGTGCAGCGGGGCGGCGTGGAAGAGCTGTTCGATGAAGCTGTCGTCGATGGTGCGGCGGTAGGGGTCCTTCTGGGAGAGGGCCAGGGCCAGGATCTTGACGTAGTTCTTCGTCCGGATGATATGCGCCCCCGTCTCCATGTCACGGGTCTCGGCGACGAGGACCATGCTGTCGAGCGTTGCCTGGTGGGACTGGCTGAGGCGTTCGTAGAACTGTTTGCGCTGGTTGTAGCCGATGACGGCGAGGGCCAGGGCCGCGGCGGTGAAGTTGACGCTGAAGGGGGCGATGAAGTAGCCGGGCGCGATGTAGAGTCCCTTCAGCAGCCCGATGACGGCGGCGGCGCTGTAGAAGAGCGTGACGGCGATGAAGAGGGCGACAATGCTGGCATAGCGCTTGTGGCGGAGCAGCCAGAGGGTCAGCAGGGCGCCGAGGAGGGAGAGCAGCGTATTGGCCAGGGGGAAGATGCCGGGCTGCGAGATGAGGTCGCCGTTGAGAAAGTTCTCGATAAAGGTTGCGTGCATGTAGATGCCGGGGAACGTCTCCCCGTTGGCCAGGTTGTAGCGGTCGTGCAGGCCGACGGCGGTCGCCCCGAGCAGGACGAATTTCCCCCGGATGTCGGCGGGATCGGCCTTGCCCGTCATCAGGTCGACGGCGGAGATGTGCCGGTACTCGGTAGGGGGGTAGAAGTTGAGCAGGGCGTTGGCGTGGGCGTCGGTGTAGAAGCCCCGGTCGCCGACGCGGGTCTCGACCCCCCATGCGTTCTCCCGAAGGGTGACGCGCTCCGGGTAGCGCCCGGAGACGAGAAGCGTCGCCAGGGCGAGGGCGGCGACGGGCTGTTCCTGGAACTGCATCACGAGGGGCATGCGCCGGAAAATGCCGTCGCGGTCTTCGCGGGCGTTGATGAATCCTGTTGAACGGGCCTGCTGCTGCAGGGACGGGATGTTGCACAGCAGCCCCGTACCCGTGTAGAGGGTGTCGACGCCTGTGGTATCGATACGGTAGGGCAGGGTGTCGATGCAGGCCGCCCCGGGACGGTTCTGCAGGTAGACGGGAAGCAGGAAGGGGAGGCTTCCGATCGTATCGGCCAGCAGGACGTCGTTGTCGTAGAGCCACCCCGGGATCCCCTCGACGCGGGCCTGGATGCCGAAGAAGGCGTCGTAGAAGCGGACCATCTCTTTGGGGGAGGTGCGGTCGTTTTCGGGGAAGATCAGGTCGGCCGCGATGGCCGAGGGCCGGTAGGTTCCGATCTGCTCCAGGAGTTTGGCCGTCAGGACCCGCGGCCAGGGCCACTGCCCCAGCTGGGCGAGACTTTTGTCGTCAATCTCGACGATCAGCACCCCATGCTCTCCCAGCGTCGGGGGCGCGATGAGATCGGCGGCGCTCTTGTAGAGGTCGAAGAGACGGTTGTCGATCTGCTCGAGCATCGCGGAGCGGTAGGCGACGAGATAGAAGATGAGCGTCGCGACGGCGATGACGGCGTAGCGCTGCTGCATCGGTGTTACCGGATGGTGATTTCGGCACGCCGGTTCTTCGGCTCGGCGGTTTCGTCGGCGGTCGGGACGATGGGCATGCTTTCACCGTAACCGAAGGTGCGGCAGCGGCTCACGAGCAGGTGGTGCGATTCAATGATCGTTTTAAGGGCGGCCGCGCGCTGTTCGGAGAGGGCGATGTTGTAAGCGGGGGTACCGGTGGTGTCGGCATGGCCCGAAATATCGACGCTCGCCGGGGCGCGGCTCTCGATGGCGGCGAGGAGCTCGGTGACCTTCTCGCGTGATGCCGCGGTCAGTTCTGGGCTGTCGATCTCGAAGTAGAGGGTGAAGCTGAGGGGCTTGGGCGCGATCGCGAAGGTGTCGCCGTGGGTCGCTACGAGGGCCTCTTTCGAGACCGCTTCGGGGGCGGCGGGAGCGGCATCGGCGGCCGTGAGTTGCGTCCCCTCGTAGGGGGTGTCGATGGTGACGCTGCCGCCCTCCGTGGTGACGACAATGGCATTTGCGGCGCCGTCGTTGTCCAGGAGGACCACCTCCGTCCCGGGTTTGTCCGAGAGCAGGGTGGCAACGGAGACTACAAGTGCAAAGAGGATAAAGTAGCCCATGGTCAGTGTACCTCGACGAAGAATCGGGTGCCCCGTACCCCGATGGTCCCCTCGGGGACCCTGAAGGTGACGGATTCGGGGGCAACTTTACCGATCTTGCCCGTTTCGAACATGGCATTCCCCTTTTCGAGCAGGATATCGAAACGGTACTGTTTCCGGGTCGGCTCGAAAAGATAGTCGTCGATCTTCAGGGCGCTTTTGTTGCCCAGGGAAACGGCAGTGCCGTCGTTGAAGACGATGCTCAGCGCACCGCTGCTGCCGGTGAAGAGCACATCGCCGCGGTAGAGTGCGTCACCGCTCTTCGGCGTACTGATCTGCACCCCGTTCCGCCGGATGCCGACATCGTTTTTCAGGCTTTCGAGCACGGCAACGGCCTGGCCGGCCCAGAGATCGACGATAAGCAGCGATAATAAGAGGAAGCGTTTCATAGTGCACCTCGCGGATAGAGGGTCTTTAATAGGGATTGTATGACAAAAGCGGAGGGATGTCAAACGAAAAAGGTGAGAATCGGTGGAAGAGCGGGTTACCTGACCCGGAAGAAGCTGCTGCCGCTCCCGGAGAAAAACCAGCCGTGGCGGTAGTGCTGCTTCAGTTCGGGGTAGAGGGCGACGGCGGGATCGAAGAGGTCGTTGGCTTCGGCGACGCCGTAGCGCTGCAGCACTTCCGCCGAGCCCATATGCTCGAGGCGGACCGCTTCCTCGCCGCCGAGCTCCTTGTAAAAACTCTCCCGGAAGGTTTTGTAGACGGCGGGGGTGCTGATCTGCACGTCGGGGGTGACGACCTCCAGGTCGAGGGTCTCCTCTTCGAAGGGTTCGACGATCTCGCCGATGCCCGAAACGTTGGCGGAGGGGTAGCCGTAGACGAAAAAGGGGACATCCGCCCCGACCCGTGCGCCGATGCGGGCGAGTTCGTCGACGCTGAGGCCGAGGTGGAGTACCTCGTTGCACATCTTCAGGTAGGTCGCCGCGTCGGAACTGCCGCCGCCGAGCCCCGCGAAAGCGGGAATCCGCTTCTCCACGTTGACGGCGTAGCGCTCCATCAGTCGCTCCAGCGCTTCGGAGGCGGTCGCTTCCAGCAGGGCTTTGTAGGCCTTGTAGATCGTGTTGTCCGTGACGTTGCAGCCGAAATCGCCGCGAATCTGGAAGATCTTGGACTCCTTGGGGATGAAGCTGAGGGTGTCGTAGAGGCTGTCGACCCGCATGAAGCGCGAGAGCAGGGTATGGTACTGCTCCCGTTTGCCGGTGATTTTGAGGAAGATGTTGACCTTGGCGTAGGCGCGGTACTGTTTCATGGTGGTTTCACCCGGACGGTGCGCGGGCACCGGTTATTGGAGTCTGCTGAAAAGGTCTTTGAGCAGGGTGTCGTCGGCGGCCTGCTCGGAAGCCTTGCGGTTGGCGTCTTCGACGGCCTTGATCAGTTCCGAACGGAGGATGGATATGTCCGACGGCGCCTCGATCCCCAGTTTGACGACCCCCTTCTCCGCGGAGACGACCTTGACCCTGATGTTGTCGCTGATGACGATGGACTCGCCCTCTTTGCGCGAAAGAATCAGCATGTTTCAACCTTGTTCAGCACGTATTTGACCCTCTCCTCCGCGATCTCGATGATCGAGATCGTATCGCCGTTGTCGATCCAGTAGGTGCCCGGATCGGTCACCTCGAAATCGGCCAGCTCCAGCGGCTTGCCGTAGAAGACGTTCTGCGGATCGCCGAGGTAGCGGTTGGGCGGAACGTTCAGGCAGCTGCGGATGTCGACGGGTTGCTCGTTATTATAGCGAAACTGCCCCTCGTTCAGACGCTCCAGGGCGCTGAGGGCTCCCCCTTCGAGGCCGAGCCGTTCGCAGACAAGCTTGCCCAGCGAGCGGATGTAGGTCCCCTCGGAAACCGTCGCTTCGAAGGTGACGAAAGGGTGGCGGTAGTGCAGCAGTCTGATGTCATGGATCGTGGAGTGCGCCAGCTTCATTTCCACCTCTTTGCCTTCGCGGGCGAGCTCGTAGGCGCGGCGGCCGTCGATCTTCTTGGCGGAGTATTTCGGCGGCAGGTACTCCAGCTCCCCCTTCAGGCTCTGCAGCGCCGCTTCGATCGCGGCCGTCTCCTGTTCGGGGAGGGTATCGATCTGCTCGATTTTCTCGATGTCGAGGGTTTCGGAGTGGGCACCGAGCCAGAGGGTGGCACGGTAGCGTTTCGGGGTCTTGTCCAGGAAGCGGAAGAGGCGGGTATGCCCCCCGAAGGCGACGATAAGCACCCCCTTGGCAAAGGGGTCCAGCGTACCGGAGAAGCCCGCCTTCTTGTTTTTATACTTCCGTTTCAGACGTCCGAGGCACTGGTTGGAGCTCATCCCCGAGGGTTTGTAGGCGACAAAAAGTCTGTTCATGTTTTTCCTG
>QKCD01000039.1 GCA_003245815.1 Sulfuricurvum sp. | reverse complement strand
GATCCTCGCGCTGGCCCTCGTCGTCCTCTTCGCACGCCGGCTTATGCTGCTGCGGACGGTTCGGGTTTAAGTCTTCGCACTGTATGATCTCTTTATAAAGGAGCGTCATATGGAATCCTCATTCAACCTGCGCCGCTGCGTCTCGCTGACGCTCGGGCTCTCTTTTATCGTGATGACGGTCACGGGGCTGATCCTCTTCGTTGTGCCGAAGGGGAAGGTGGCCTACTGGTCTGACTGGATGCTCTTTGGCCTGAGCAAGGAGCAGTGGACCGACCTCCACATCACATCGATGGTGCTGCTGATGGTCTCCGGGATCTGGCACATCTACTATAACTGGTCCGCCATCGTCAACTATCTCCGGGATCACGCCAAACGGGTAACGCTGTTCAAACGGGAATTTCTCGCGGCGTTGCTGCTGAACCTCTTTTTCGTCGTCGGAACGTTTTACAATGTACAGCCGCTCAAAAGCCTGCTCGACCTCAATGCCGATATCAAAGCCTACTGGGAACGTAACTACGGGTCACCCCCCTTCGGGCACGCGGAGGAGTCGACCCTGAAATCCTTCACCGGCTACTCGGGCCTGGATGCGGTACAGGCTGTGGAGCGGCTCCGGGCCAAGGGGTTGAAGGTCAGCGGCAGCGATCAGACGCTCAAGGAGATCGCCCGCGAGAACGGCATCTCCCCGCAGGAGCTCTCCAACATCCTCAAACCCGGCGGCGGGCTCAAAAAAGGCGAAAGCGAAGGGATCACCTTCCTGGGGCGCCGGAGTCTGCAGGAGCTGGCGGAGATGGGCAAGATCGACCTGGAAAAATCGCTGGAATACCTGAAACGGCAGGGCGTCGATGCGGACCCGGCCATGCGGATGCGGGAGGCGGGGGATATGCTCGGCGTCACCCCCTACGAGGCCTACGAGAGCCTCAAAAAGGCATCGGCGCGCTGAGGAACTCAGCGGCCGCCGAAACGCTGCTCCCACCACTCCTGCGGCGAGATCGTCGTATTCTTGATAAACTCTTCGTCGAAGCGGTATTCGTAGCTGGAGATGTACTCCATGACGGTCTCGTAGGCGGCATTGATGCGCGCACTCATCTGCGTTGCCTCGTCGACGTTATCCTTGTGTTTGTCGGGGTGCCACTGTTTCATCAGGTTTTTGTAGCGGAGCTTGATTTCGGAGAGGGTGGCTTTGTCATGAAGGCCAAGGAGTGTTTTGGCCTTCATCAGCTGTTCAAAGGAGTACATGCCGCGCGGGGACTCAGTCCTTCTGCTGGCGCATGTAGGTCGGAACGTCGAGGAAGTCTTCGCTCAGGTCGCCGTTGACGACGAGCTGGGGGCGTACGATCGTACGGGGTTTGACCTCGGCGGGGCTCTCGAATTCGTCATTGTTGGCCGCGCCCAGGTGCTGTTCGAAGCCCGTCGCGACGAGGGTGATCCGGACGTAGTCGACCGGGAGTTTCTCATCGGTCGTCGTGCCGAAGATGACTTCCGCCTCTTCGTCGGCGCTCTCGTGGACGACGTCCATTGCTTCGCTGAGCTCCATCATGGGGAAGTCCGGGTGCATCTTGAAGTGGACGAGGACACCCATCGCACCGTTGATGGACATATTGTCCAGCAGCGGGGATTCGATGGCGGCCTTGATCGCTTCGTAGGCGGCGTTTTCGCCCTGATGCTCGCCGACACCCATCAGGGCCATGCCCGGGTGGCTCATGACGGTCTGGAGGTCCGCGAAGTCGAGGTTGATGTCGTTTTCGCCGCTGGAGAGGATGACGCCGCTGGTGCCGCTGACGGCCCGGGAGAGGACGTCGTCGACGATCTTGAAGCTCTCCTTCATCCCCAGTTTGCGGTCAATGATGGAGAGGAGCTTGTCGTTCGGGATGACGACGATGGAGTCACACTCGGTCTTCAGCTCCTCGAGGCCGGACTCGGCCAGTTTCAGCCGTTTGCGCCCCTCGAAGGTGAAGGGCTTGGTGACGACGGAGATCGTCAGGGCCCCCACCTCCTTGGCGATCTGTGCGATGACCGGAGCGGCACCCGTACCGGTACCGCCGCCCAGACCCGCCGCGACGAAGACGATGTCGGCGCCTTCGAGGGCGTTGCGGATCTCTTCGTAACTCTCCAGTGCCGAATCCTTGCCGACGCTCGGTTTCATCCCCGCGCCGAGCCCCTTGGTGAGCTTGGTGCCGATCTGGATCTTTGTGTGGGCATGGGACTGTTCGAGGACCTGCGCATCGGTATTGGCCACGATCATCTCGATGCCCTGGATCCCTTCGCGCAGCATATGCCCGATCATGTTCCCGCCGCCGCCGCCGACGCCTACCGCGATGATTCTCGCTCCCTTTTGCATTAGTGACTCCTCAATTGAAAACGGTTCCATCTCTCTCACTCCTTTTAAAATAGCTGGGTTGCCCAGTTCCAAAATTTGGATACGACACCGGGTTCGTTAGGCTTTTTCTCTTTTCTGTCCGGGATTTTGCTCAGATCGCGTTTGATCTCCGCATCGCTCTTCTTGACAGGCGTGACGGGAATCTCAAGTTCCGCGCCGGCAATGTCGTCGAGGGAGACGTGCTCGTTTTCGATCGGGTCCTCGCCCCGGTGGCGCATGTTCTTGTTGACGTCGATCTCGTAGGTCGTGTAGCGCCCAGCCGCGTATTTAATCAGGCCGACGGCGCCGGAGTAGGCGGGGTCGTGGAGGGTGTCGAACAACCCGTCCATGCCGTTTGGCTTGGCGATGCGGACCGGCATGTTGTCGAAGATCGCGACGGCCAGTTCGCGCAGACCCTCCATCTTCGTGAAGCCGCCGGTGAGGACGACGCCCGCGCCCATATGCTCCTTGAGGCCGCTCTTCTCGATCGACTGGGCGATGATCATCAGGGTCTCCTCGACCCGGGCGTAGATAACGTTGTGGACGACCTCGAGGGAGACCTCGTGGGTCGAGTGCTCGTCGCCGATGATGGGAAGCTCGATCAGGTCGTTGCTCGGGGTGTGGAGCGATCCGTAGGTCATCTTGACGCTGTCGGCCGTATTCAGCGGCGTATGCAGCGCCATGGAGAGGTCGTTGGTGATGTGGTTGGAGCCGACCCCGAGAAAATCGTTGTAGCGGATGGCGTTACCGGCATGGATGACGATGTTGCTGGTGCTGCCGCCCATATCGACCACAGCGGCTCCCAGCTCCTTCTCGTCCTCGTTGAGAACGGCGATGGCGGAGGCGTAGCCGCTGAGGACGATGTTCTCCACCTCGACGCCGGCGGCGCGGACCGCTTTGCGGAGGTTGTTCAGGCTCGATTTCTGCGCCGTGATGATATGGGTCTCGACCTCGAGGCGCGAGGCGTTCATCCCCAGCGGATCCTCGATGAAGTCCTGGTCGTCCACCTTGAAGTTATAGGGGAGGGTGTGGACGACTTCGTACTCGTTGGGGATGTTGGCGTTATAGAGGGAGGTGTTCATCACCCGGTTGATCTCCTTGATGGAGATCTCTTTGTTGGGGATATTGACGATGCCGCTGGAGTTGAGACTTTTCGTATAGGCCCCCGAGAGGGAGACGATGGCCCGCTTGAGCTCCGTCCCGGCGACACGCTTGGCATCGCTTAGGGCGCTTCGGATCGATTTGGAGGCGAGTTCGATATTGGTGATCGAACCCTTTTTCAGCCCCTGCGCCTTCGCGATCCCGGCACCGATCACTTTGATGGCCGAGTCGTCGTCGATCGTGGCGATGATCGCGCACACCTTCGTGGAACCGATGTCGATGGCTAAGACGGTTTTATCCAACTCACAGTCCTTTTACATAGATCTCGACAGGATACCTGTTTTCCAGCATTTTGACCAATCCGCGGTCGAGCAGGGTGGACTTCAGGCGCAAGGCGTTTTCGCCGAGATCTGTTTGGGATGTTTTAAGCAACTTCTGTTCCAAAATGTGGAAGAGGGCGATCTTCGTGTTATCAAGTGTAACATATCCGCGGGGTGTCTGGCTGGCGAAGAGCTCATTCACAAAACGTTTGCTCTCCTGGGCGTCCATCCCCTCGAAGCTCTGGGCGTAGGTGCGGGTGATGAAAGGGGTCTGGGTACCGCTGAAGGTCTCGACGGAGCTGTCGGCCAGCTCTTTGAGCTTGACCTGCATCTGCGTGTCGAGGTAGTCGTTAAGCACCTCTTTCATCGCAGCGTCGTAGCTCTTGACCGCGGAGGGGTTGAGGGCGACGAGTTTGAAGGTCTTGTAGTCGTCACCGGAAGGCTTCGGCTTGAGGTAGGGGTCCGCCGGCGTCAGCCCTTTGATCGCTTCGAAGAGCTCCGCGCCGAAGGGCTGGTCCGCTTCGGTGACGGTGATCGTTTCGGGCGTGACGCCTTCAAGCTCGCCCTTTTTGAAGGCGATGTACTGTTTCAGGGCCGCTTTGTGCGTCGCTTTGGCGTTCATGGCGGCAGCGACGGCCTCTTTGGCTTCTTCGAAGGGAAGGATCTTTCCGTCATTATCGGTGAAGCCGGTGCGGTTGTCCGTGTAGTAGGCCTGCAGCGCAGCGTCGTCGTACTGCTCCTGGAGCAGGGGCTGGGTGACGACCTCGAGGGTGTAGGAGGGGAGGGTCATATAGTTCTGCTGGCGCTCTTCCCAGAAGGCGTGAAGCTTGTCGTCGGTCGCGTCAACGTTGATCATCTCCGACGTCAGCACCTTGTATTCGATACGGTCGGCGATGTTGGCAAGGGAGGCAAGGGTTTCGGTCTCGATCGGGCTGGTATGCTGCGGGAAGAGCGCGAGGGTCTTCTGGATCAGAAGGCTTTTGCGCAGGTCCGCTTCGTAATCCTTGATGCTCATGCGGTTCTGCTTGAGCACGTTTGCGTAGGTCTCCTTGTCAAAGGTACCGTCTTTGAAAAAGTAGGGCTGAGAAGCGACGGCCTTCAGGACTTCGTCGTCGGAGACAAGCAGACCGTAATCCGCGGCGAGGTTCATGAGCAGCGCCTGGTCGACCAGCTGTTTCATCGCCATCTTTTCGAGGCCGAGGCTTTTCGCCTGGGCCTGGTCGAACTTGCCCTGGAAGAGCTGGCTGTAGCGCGCATAGAGGTTGCCGTACGTCAGCTGGAGCTCACGGCTGCTGATATCGATGTCGCCTACTTTCGCCACCGCCGAAGCTTTGTCGCCGTAGGAGTACTGGCCCCACCCGACGAATCCTGCCCCGATGAATGCGATCGTCGAGATCCAGATCGTCACCACCAGGTATTTTCTATGTCGCTGCATCCAAGAGATCATGTCTGTTCTAACCTTCACGTCTAAATTGGGGATATTCTATGGATATTTGCATTAAATCTCTCTAAATATCGGGCCATTCGGGCCCCTTCGGGCGTAATTTCGGCCGCGATATAACCGCATCTCCCGTTTCTCCCCGGTGTGAAGGTATCCGAAGCGGGCAGGTGGGGGTTATAACACCATATCGGCAAATCTGCTATGATGCTGAACAAAAATTGCAAAGGGGACGGAATGGACAACCAAACGATGGCGCGGCGGGACCTGGAGGTCGTATGGCATCCCTGCACCCAGATGAAAGACCACGAGTTCCTCCCGATGATTCCCATAAAGCGGGGGACAGGGGTCTACCTCGAGGATTTCGACGGCAACCGCTACATCGACGCGGTCAGCAGCTGGTGGGTCAACCTTTTCGGCCATTCCAACCCTTCGATCAACGGGGCCCTCAAGGCCCAGCTCGACACGTTAGAACACGTTATCCTCGCGGGCTTCACCCACGAGCAGGTGGTCCGTCTTTCCGAACGCCTTGTCGCCCTGACGCCGGAGGGGCTAACGCGCTGTTTTTACGCGGACAACGGCTCGAGTGCCGTGGAGGTCGCCCTGAAGATGAGCTACCACTGCCACCGGAACAACGGCAGCGAACGCCCCCTTTTCGCCTCGCTGACCAACAGTTACCACGGCGAGACGATCGGGGCCCTCTCGGTGGGGGACGTGCAGCTCTACAAGGAGACCTACGAACCGCTGCTGATCCGTTCGGTTCAGACCCCCGTACCCAGGGACCAGTCCCTCGAGGCGGCGCTGGAGGCGGCGGCGGCCTTTGAAGCGCTCTGCGCGGAGCGCTCCGGCGAGATCGCCGCGCTGATCGTCGAACCGCTGATCCAGGGGGCGGGGTCGATGCATATGTACCATCCCCGCTTTCTGAGCGAGGCGCGCCGTATCTGCTCCGAGCACGGGATTCACCTGATCGCCGACGAGATCATGACCGGCTTCGGGCGCACGGGGACGATGTTCGGGGTAGAGCAGGCGGGGGTGACCCCCGATTTCATCTGCCTCTCCAAGGGACTGACGGGGGGGTACCTTCCCCTCTCGGTCGTGCTGACCACCGACGCGGTCTACGGTGCCTTCTACTGCGACTACGGCCTCTACAGGGCCTTTTTGCATTCGCACAGCTATACGGGCAACGCCCTGGCCTGCGCGGCGGCCAACGCGACGCTTGATATCTTTGAAGCGGAAAACGTGATCGAGGCGAACCGGGCGAAGAGCGCTTATATCGCCGAGAGGCTCAAGGCCTTCGAAGGGCTGCCGCAGGTCGCCTCCGTGCGGCAGACGGGGATGGTCGCGGCGGTCGAGCTGCAGGGTTACGACCCCTCCGAGCGGATCGGCCTGAAGGTCTATGAATACGGCCTCGAACAGGGGGTGCTGCTGCGCCCCCTGGGCCACGTCGTCTATTTTATGCCCCCCTACGTCATCACCGAGGCGGAGATCGACAGGATGATGGAAACCGCCTACAACGCGATCAAAGCCCTGCCGCTGAAATAGCGCCTGCAACGTACGGGTACGTCGGGGAAGTGAAAAAGCCGCCTGGGCGTAACGACGGAAAAGTAAAAATTATCAGAGAAATGTTCGTGAAGTGTGACAAGAGCGCCGGGGCGCGGGGGCCTTGCGCCGAGCAAAACCCAGCGTTAGCGCAGTCAAAGGGGCTTCGCTCCTTTGACGTATAAAACTATA
>QKCD01000083.1 GCA_003245815.1 Sulfuricurvum sp. | reverse complement strand
GCGGATGACGGAGCATATGCGCAAGGGCAAGGGGGCGCCTTCGCCCTATGGCGATCACCTCTGGCTCGACATCACAATCCTCGGGCGCGAGCACATCGAGAAGAACCTGCGGGAGGCGAAGGAGATCTGCGAAAGTTTTCTCGGCATCGACCCCGCGGAGGAGTGGATCCCGGTACGCCCGACCCAGCACTACTCGCTGGGGGGAATCCGGACGAAGCATACGGGCGAATCCCAGACCCTCAAGGGCCTCTATTCCTGCGGCGAAGCTGCCTGCTGGGACATGCACGGCTTTAACCGCCTGGGGGGCAACTCCGTCGCGGAGACGGTTGTGTCGGGGATGCTGGTGGCGGAGTATATCTCCGATTTCTGCGACGCTCCAGAAAGCGATATCGATATCTCCACGGCGACGGCGCGGAAGTTCCTGCAGGAGCAGCAGGAGCTGATTGACGGCCTGCTGGAGATCAAGGAGGGGGAGGACGCCTACGAACTGCGCGAGGCGATGGAGATGATCATGATGGAGAAGGTCGGCATCTTCCGCAACGGCGAAGACCTCAAGGCGGCGGTGGAGGAGCTCGAGCAACTGCTGATCCGCAGCCGCAACATCGAGGTGAAGCGCTCCAAGTCCAAAGCCGCCAACCCCGCCCTCGTCAACGCCTACCGGACCCAGCGGATGCTCAAAGTGGCGCTCACCGTCGCCTACGGCGCGCTGCTGCGCACGGAGAGCCGCGGGGCGCATTCGCGGGAGGACTACCCCGAACGCAACGACGCCGAGTGGCTCAAGCGCACCCTCACCTCCTGGCCCGACCCGCAGCAGACCCTGCCGACGGTGGGGTACGAAGCGATCGACATCCACAAGATGGAGCTGCCGCCGGGATTCCGGGGCTACGGCAAGGACATGACGATCCACCACCCCGACACCCCGGGCCGCCAGGAGGTCGTCGACCGTATCCGGGAGGGGATGACGGCCGAGGGGCTCGACCGCTTTGCGATTCAGCATGCCCTCTTGCCCTACGACGAAATGCTGCCCGAGAAGTACCGCGGGCGCAACGAACGGCTCTACGAACGTTTTGACGACGCCAAAGGAGGTGCATGATGGGAGAGGAACAGAAACGGATGCTGGAGATCAGCATCCTGCGATACGACCCGCATATCAAGGAGTGCAAACCCCACATCGAGACCTACGAAGTGGCGGAGTCCCCGGGGATGACCCTCTACATCGCCCTTAACGAGATCCGCAAGCACCAGGACGCGTCGCTGAAGTTCGACTTCGTCTGCCGCGCCGGGATCTGCGGCAGCTGCGCGATGGTGATCAACGGACGGCCGGGGCTGGCATGCCGGACCCTGACCTCCAAGATGGGGCCGCAGATCAGCCTCGCACCGCTGCCGGTATTCGAACTGATCGGGGACCTCTCCGTCAACAGCGGAAACTGGATGCGCGGCCTTAACGAGCGGCTGGAGACCTGGATCCACGACAAGGAAGAGAAGGACTTCACCCGCCTCGAGGAGCGGATGGAGCCGGAACTGGCCGAGGAGATCTACGAGCTCGACCGCTGCATCGAGTGCGGCTGCTGCGTTGCCGGCTGCGGCACGATCCAGATGCGCGAGGATTTCGTCGGGGCGGTCGGATTGAACAAGATCGCCCGCTACCGCCTCGACCCCCGCGACAAGCGCAGCGACGCGGAGTATTACGAGCTGGTCGGGGACGAGGATGGAGTCTTCGGCTGTATGACCCTGCTGGGGTGCGAAGACGTCTGCCCCAAGAGCCTGCCCCTGCAAAGCAAGATCGCCTACCTGCGCCGCAAGATGGCGGAAATCGGATGGAGCTGATCGTTCAGGGACGTTGAGTGCGACGCCCGTTCAGGCGTCGATAAGGCATGCTTCGGAGGTCGGGAGATCGATGCGGAAGCTGCTGCCGTGTTCCGAGGATTCGGCAAGGGTGATGGAACCCTTGAAGATCTTCTCGATGATCTGTCGGCTCATATGCAGCCCGATCCCCGTGCCCCGTAGTTTTCCCTTGGTCGTGAAGTAGGCGTCGAAGATCTTCTGCTGGATCTGCAGGGGAATACCGGGGCCGTTGTCGCGGACATAGATCGTGACCCCGTCGGGCGCTTTGCGGATGGCGACGGTGACGCTCTTCTCCGGCCGGTTGAGCTCGGACATGGCGTCTTTGGAGTTGCTGATCAGGTTGAGCAAGACCTGGGAGATGGCGGTCGCCACGTGCAGGGCGTCGAACAGGTTGGAATCCCACTCTACCTTGAGTACGACCCCCTCCGCTTTCAGTATGGGCGAGATGATGGTGTTGAGCTCGTGGATGACCTCCGTCACGGGGACGACCGCTTTGGGGGCCTTGTTCTGGAAGAAGGTGCGGAAGTCCTCGATGGTGTTGGAGAGGTAGAGGGTGTTCTGCTCGATCATGTCGAAGACCTTTTCCAGCTCCTGCTGATTCTGCTTCCCGGACATCTGGGCGACCCGCGCGGAGAGCAGGGTGAGGTTGATGGCGTTGAGCGGCTGGCGCCACTGGTGGGAGATGCTCGAGAGCATCTCGCCCATCAGGGCGAAACGTTCCTGCTCGATCAGCATCATATCCTTCTCCTTGCTCTTCTCGATCTCGTGTTCAAGGGCCTGCTTGCAGCAGGAGAGGCGGGTGAAGAGTTTGAGGACGAGGCTGATGATGACCGGCGTCAGGACGAGGGGCATCAGGATGGAGAGGATGACGTAACCCTGCGCGACCTCCCCCGTCAACAGGGTCATGATGACAGAGACCATGGCGAGGGAGAGCAGTGTCGTCACAAGGGTCATGATGGCGACGAAGGTAGGGGTGTTGCCCCTCCCGAGGTAGTCGATAATCCGCTTCGAAAGGCCAAACGTCATGGCGGCTCCTTTCAGAGGTTAAGCCTGATGCCGACCGGACAGTGGTCCGAACCGGTGATCTCCTGGAGGATGAAGGCGTCTTCCAGGCACTCCGCCAGCTCCTCCGAGATGAAACAGTAGTCGATGCGCCACCCGACGTTCTTGGTGCGGGCACTGAAACGGTAGGACCACCAGCTGTACTCCTCCTCCTTATCGCCGTGGACGTAACGGAAGGTGTCGATGTAGCCATGCTCGATCAGCTTGTCGATCCATGCCCGCTCGATCGGCAGAAAGCCCGAAGTCTTCTCGTTGGACTTCGGGTTCTTCAGGTCGATCGGCCGGTGGGCGGTGTTGACGTCGCCGCAGATGACGATTGATTTCCCCGTCTCGCGCAGGCTTTCGCAATACTCCAGGAACCGGTCGTAGAACCCCAATTTGTAGTGCAGACGCTCTTCATCCTTCTGCCCGTTGGGGAAGTAGACGTTGAATACGACGAGATCCGCATAGTGGTGCTCGACGATGCGCCCTTCGTTGTGGAGGTCGATATCGGAACGGGTATCGATGCGGTCGGGGAGCATACTGCTGAATGTCATTGTACCCGAATACCCTTTTTTTTCGGCACTGTTGACGGTGACGGCGGGGTAGTCGAGGGCGAAGAGGCCGGAAGGGATCTGTGCCTCGGTGGCCTTGATCTCCTGGAGGCAGAGGATGTCGGGCCGTCGTTCGTCGACCCACTTGAGCGCCGCTTTGTCCGCGACGGCGCGGATGCCGTTGACATTCCAGGAAATGATCTCGATCGTTTGGGACATGGGGCTCCTTCAGGCGTCCGGTGACTGGGGGATGGTGATGGTGAAACAGGCGCCGCCGTCGCGGTTGGCGACGTGCAGCAGGCCGTGCAGGTACTTCTCGACGATGATCTTGGCGATGTAGAGTCCAAGGCCGGTACCATTTTGCGAGTTTTTCGTCGTGTAGTAGGGGTCGAAGATGTGGCGGATGTGCTTTTTGGGGACGCCGCCGGCGTTGTCCTGGACCGTGATACGGATCGCCGCGGCGTCTGCGGCGGCGGCAACAATGATCTCCCCGTTGTCGATCCCCTTGCCGTTGATGGCGTCAATGGCGTTATGCACCAGGTTCAGCAGGGTCTGTAGCAGCTCGTTTCTCCGCCCGCGCATGATGATGCCCGGGGCGATGTCGGTGTGGTAGTCGATCCGGTATTTTTTCAGGAGGCCGGAGATGAGCTGCTCCTTCTCGGTAAAAAGCTCGTCCAGGGCGAAGGTCTCGGTCGCCTTCGTCGGCTTCATGAAGTTCCGGAAGTCGTCGATCGTCTGGGAGAGGTACTGAATGCTTTTATTGGCTTTGTCGTAGTTGGCATCGAGGCTTTCGGGCTTCAGGTTGCCGAGCGTGGCGTTGATGTAGATGTCCTGCAGGGTCAGGGCGATGATGTTCAGGGGCTGGCGCCACTGGTGGGCGATCATCTCGATGACTTCGCCGATGGAGGCCTGGCGGGACTGGTGCAGCATGATCTCCTTGCTCCGTTTCTCCTGTTCGATGGAGGCCTCGAGCTCCTTGGTGATGGTGTGTACGAAGTGGCTGAGGGCGTTGGAACGAAGCGATTTCCGGGCGTTGTGGGCAGGAGAGCGGTGGCTCCTCTGGCCTTGACTGCTTCCCTCCGAAAGGGCGAAGAGGGTCAACGTCTGGTTCATAAAGGTGTTCGTGGCACTCTGAGCGTCGTGGTAGAACTCGCCGTAGGTGAAACAGCCCGAGGTCGGTGCGATCTGCTCGTAGGGGAGGGATTCCAGGGCTGCGTCATCGCCCATCAGGGTATATCGGGCGATACAGCTGTAGATGAAAAGCGCCTCGATCGGCTTGCCGGCCAGGGTGTGGTCGGAAGCCGTCTGCATGGCGACCATACTGTCGATATCGGCGAAACCGAACTGCACCCGTTCGCCCTCTTTGATGGCCCCGGCGAAGCTCAGCGAGCCGTCCTCGTGTTTGGCCATGACCGCACGGGCCGCGGTGCGGTTGCGGCCGTGGTCGACGATAAGGGGGAACTCCAGGCCGATATCGGGGAGCTGGTCGGCGATCTCGTTGCCGAGGTACTGCTTGTAGATCTGCATGATGGGGATGTCGTCGAGGGTATAGATGCGGTTGCCGACGGCCCGGGTAACGGTGAAGCTTTTGCCCAGGCCGAGCCAGTTGAGGGCGTAGTGGCTGTAGGTGACGAGTACGTCGCTGTAGAGCATGGCGGCGGCGATGCCGTGCTCGCTGATGCCCGATTCCGTGAAGACGTAGGTCTTTTCAAAACGGCGGTTGTCCCCGGAGAGGCCGCCGGCGACGGCGAGATGCGGGTTGACGCCGTGGACGGCGTCCATCAGGGCGACGCCGTCGACGGAGAGGCCGTCGGCGAAGATGATGGCGGCCTTCGGGGGGAGGCTGGGCTCCTGCTCCTGGAGGGCTTCGATCAGTTCGGTGCCCTGACGTTCGAGGTCGGTGACCTCCCGGACGAGGCGGGTATGGACGCGGCTCTCTTCGAAGCTGCTGACAACGTAGAGCGTCCCTTCGAAGGAGAGCATCCCCTGGTTGATGTTTCCGGCGGTGGTCATTCCGATGATCTTCGCCAGCGGCAGGCGCTCCAGGATGCCGGCGACCAGGGCATGGATGGCGTCAGGTTCCGATTCGAGGGTAAAGACCTGTACGAGTGTGTCGGGGGCATCTGCAAAGGTGTCGGGAAGGGTGTCGAGTCGGGTAACGGTGCAGGTTGTCATCGTAAAAGCGGTCGTTGGATCACCCACGGGAATTCTGGCATCATCTCGTTGGAAGAAGAGGATGCCAGAAGTCTCCCGGGTACGGGAAAGGAGCATGCAGCACGCTGCATGCCCGGATTAGACAAAATCGACTTCGGAGACGTGGTGGTTCAGACCGAGTTCTGCAGGGGTGCAGCCCAGCGCGAGGCCGACCATCTGCTGCATGTGCAGGACCGGCATCTTGACGTCGCGGCCGACCGCTTCGGAAGCGTGGCCGTACTGGGTGTCGAGCTTGAGGTGGCAGAGCGGGCAGGGGGTGACCATCCAGTCTGCGTTGGCGTCCATGGCACCCATCAGGGCGTTACCCGTCAGGATCGCCGCGGTTTTCGGCGCCTGCAGCTCCGCGTGGAAACCGCAGCACTTGTTCTTCGCCTCGTAGTCGACGTTCACGCCGCCGCAGGCGATGATCAGGTCGTCCAGGGAGGTCGGGTTATAGGGGTTCTCGCCGCCGTTACTCTCGTTCTGCAGTTCCGAAGGACGGATGTTGTGGCAGCCGTAGAAGGGAGCGATGTTGAACTGGCTCAGCGGCTTGACAACTTTGGCTTTGAGCTTGTCGAGGCCGAAATCGTCGATCAACGCGTAGAGGAAGTGCTTGATTTCGGAGCTTCCCTTGTACTCGAGGCCGACTTCCGCGAGCTTCTCGTTGACCTTCGCTTTGAGTTTCGGGTCGTTGTCGAGGCGGTGCTTCGTCATCGCCGTGTTGAGCTGGCAGGTATTACAGATGGTGACCATCGTCATCCCGCGGGACTCGGCGTAACAGATGTTGCGCGCATTGAGGACCAGGGAGAGGAAGTCGTCGTAATCCTGCAGGTGGGAGGCGCCGCAGCAGGACGCCTCGTCGAGGAGGACCAGCTCGATGCCGAGCTTGTCGGCGATCGCCATGGTCGATTTCATCTGTTCCGGCGTACTCTCGCGGGCCGTACAGCCGGTAAAAAGTGCGTATTTGAGTTTTTCCATACGGCGCTCCTAGAACTTCACTGTAGAGGATGATTTGACGAGCTTCTTGATCTCGTCGAGCTTGTCGGACTTCGGCATGTTCCACGGCATGACGATCTTGCCTTTCTGGAGCATCTTCAGAGCGACCGGGACGTGCTTCATGACGCCGATATTGCCTTCGGAGTAGCGTACCAGTTCGCCCTCGTCAAGCAGACCGTGCTTCTTGATCGAGTGGGCGAAGCCGACGGCGTGGCGCGTCGCTACGTTGTTGAGGGCGACACCCTCTTCGAAGACCATATTGTGCAGCTTGGTGATCTTCTCGATCGGGTTGACGTCTTTCGGACAAACCTCCGCACATTCGAAACACTTGACACAGTCCCAGACGCCCTGGCCGGGCGCGTTGATGACGTCAAGGCGTTCCAGGTGGGCTTCGTCGCGGACGTC
>QKCD01000092.1 GCA_003245815.1 Sulfuricurvum sp. | reverse complement strand
CCACGGAATAGGGGTTTTGATGGAAAGTAATATTGCTCTTTATTCGCAGACAATGAAGTATGGATCTTAGATATTTCGCTATGCAATTCTTCCCATGACTCTACATGTATTTCTTCCATTGTGGAAGCCTTTGCTTTGGTATTCAAGAATAGGGATATTATACATATTATCTATGGACTAGAATTCAGTAGCAAAGTTTGTGTGGATAAAAAGTGCGGTTTATCTGCACGCGGGTCTCGCGCCGAGCGAAACACAGCGTTAGCGTAGTTACCGGGGCTTTGCCTCGGTAACGTATCGGATTAGAACTGAATCATGCCATCCACAGGAGATGACGCCGTCGCGTAGGGGCGTTTGGGGATGCGGCCGGCGAGGTAGCTCATGCGGCCGGCCTGGACGGCGTGTTTCATCGCCTGGGCCATCATGATGGGGTCTTTCGCCTGGGCGATCGCCGTGTTGGTGAGGACGCCGTCGGCGCCGAGCTCCATCGCGTAGGCCGCGTCGGAGGCGCAGCCGATCCCCGCGTCGACGATGACGGGGACGTTGACGGCGTCGCGGATGAAGACGACGTTGTAGGGGTTCTGGATGCCA
Source organism: Sulfuricurvum sp. (assembly GCA_003245815.1). Classification (GTDB taxonomy): domain Bacteria; phylum Campylobacterota; class Campylobacteria; order Campylobacterales; family Sulfurimonadaceae; genus SZUA-415. The sequence continues at coordinate 24,638 of QKCD01000092.1, read as the reverse complement.
AGGCCCGAGCCGATCGGCGCGGCAAGGGGCATGATCGCATGGGCGCCTGCGTCTTCGAGGCGCTTGGCCATGATCGGGTCGTCGGAAGTGTAGGCCATGATGGTGAAGCCGTCCCTGGCGAGGATCTCACACGCCTTGATCGTCTCCAGGACGTCGGGGTAGAGGGTCTTCTGCGTATCGCCGATGACCTCCAGCTTGATCAGGTCGATGCCTGTCGCTTCGCGGGTGAGGCGGAAGGTGGTGATCGCCTCTTCCGCCGTGACGCAGCCCGCGGAGTTGGGGAGGAACTTGACGTTGGTCCCCGCGAAGGTGTCGCGGAGGTTCTCCTTGTCCGGGTCGGTGATGTTGAGGCGGCGGACTGCGACGGTGATCAGTTCCGAGCCCGACGCCAGGGTCGCCTCTTTGGTCGTTTCAAAATCTTTGTATTTGCCGCTGCCCACGATCAGGCGGCTGCCGAGTTCGTATTTGCCGATTTTCAGGATATTGTCCATACGTGACTCCATCGTTTTGGGGCCTGGAATGCCGGGCCCGTTGGGTTGGTAGGTGGTTTATAACATAGGAAATCTGTCGGGGGGCTTATTCGCACCGCGCATGCCCCGCGAATAAGCTTTGCGGGTGTAGCGGGGTTACGGCTCCAGGGGGTTGAGGATCGTGCAGACGGCGCGGGGCAGGATCTCGTACTCGATGGTATGGACCTTTTCGGTGAAACTCTCCAGGGTCTCGTCATCGGTTTTGGGGAAGGACTCCTGCATGATGAGCGCGCCTCCGTCGAGTTCGCCGGTGACCCAGTGGACGGAGACCCCGCCCCGGGGCTCGCTGCTCTCAAAGCTGCGCTCGATGGCGCGCGCCCCTTTGAAGAGTGGGAGCAGGGAGGGGTGGAGGTTGATGGCCCGGACATTCTCGGTGAAGACCTCCGTCAGGATGCGCATAAAGCCGGCCATCACGACGAGGTCGGGGGTGTAGCGGTTGATCGCCCCCACGAGGGCCGCGTCGAAAGCTTCGCGCCCCTCGAACTGCCGGTGGTCGATGACGTCGACATGGACCCCGCGCTCCCTCGCCTTGGCGATGCCGCCGGCTTCGGGGTTGTTGGTGATGGCGGCAGCAACATGGCATGCCTTGCCGTGGAGGGTGTCGATGAGGTTGAGAAGGTTGGTGCCTTCGCCGCTAAAGAGGATGACGATCTGCTTCATGGTGTCCCGGTACGAAAGAGTTGCGCCATTTTAGCACAACCCCTAAAGCAGGGCGAGGCGCTCGATAAGGTCGATCGGCGTCAGGGCGTAGTTGTTCCCCTCGAAGGCCGCCGCCGCGGCCGTATGGGCCAGCGAGGCGTGGATCGCCGCGTCGTGGGGGGTGTAGCCCTGGGCGAGGAGGGCGCCGATCAGCCCCGCGAGGACATCGCCGCTGCCGCCCTTGGCCAGGAGGTTGGAACCGTGGGGATTGACGTAGAAACGCCCCTCGGCGGCAATGATGACGTTGGCCCCCTTGAGCAGCAGCACGGCGCCGGGGTAGGCCCGGGCAAAGGCCTCGACGTAGCGGAAACGGTGGCGCTGCACCTCCGCCGCGTCGACGTCGGCGATGCCGCAGGCGGCCAGCAGCCGGGTGAACTCCCGCGGATGAGGGGTCAGGACGATGCGGCCGCGCTCCAGCAGTTCGGGCAGCATCGGGTGGGCGAAGAGGTCGGCATCGACGACGAGGGGGAGTTCGTTGTCCAGCAGGGCATGCAGCTCGTCTTCGGAAAACTCCTGCCCCAGCCCCATGCCCGCGGCGATCGCCGTCACGGTGGCGGGGAGGGTGTGCGACTGCATCAGTTCGTAGGGGATCTTGAGCTGCTCGTTGCTCAGCAGGGTCACCAGCCCGGCCCCGAAGCGCAGCGCGGCACTCCCGGCGATGACGGCGGCACCCTCCTTCTCCCCGCAGATGAGCCCCAGGTGGCCGTAGCTCCCCTTATGGGTGTCCGGCCGGTCCCGGAAGGGGAGGATGAGATCCTCCGTGTCGAGCAGGATCCAGTCGCTCTCCCCCTCGTAGATCTCCCGGGCGACGCCCAGGTCGGCGACGACGACCTCGCCGAGATACCCCTTGGCGGCATCACTGAACATCCCCCGTTTGAGGGCTCCCATCGTCACGGTCGCATCGGCGCGGAAACTCTCCGGTTCCAGCGTCCCGTCGGTATGCAGCCCCGAGGGAACGTCGCAGGCGAGTTTGAAGGCGCTGAGGGTGTTGAGGGTCTGCATCAAGGCGGCGGTCTCCGGGTCGAAGGGTCGGCCGAAACCGGTACCGAAGAGGGCGTCGACGACCAGGTCATGCTCGGTGACTGCGGTCGTGACGGGTACGCCGATCGCCTCGGCGCGCCGGAGCTGCAGGGCGCACATCGGGGATTTCGCCCCGTAGGGCAGCATCAGACGCACGTCATGGTGCTCATGCAGCAGCCGTCCCAGTACAACGCCGTCGGCACCGTTGTTGCCCGGGCCGCAGACGATCAGCACGGAGCTGCCCGGTTCGAAACGCATTGAGATGTAGTCGGCCATCGCATCGGCGGCATGCTCCATCAACAGCTCCTCCGAAAGATGGAACTGCTCGTAGCAACGGCGGTCGAGGGAGGCGACCTCTTCGAAAAGGTATTGCATCGCGGGCCGTTTCTTAGAGTTCCAGGACGTCCAGGATCGTGCGCGTCGCGCTTTCGAGTCTCAGGATCTTCTGGCCGACGCGGATCACTTCGACACCGACGCTGTCACGCATGACGGAGTCGTAAAGTTCCCGCGGCAGGGGCTGGGCATATTGCCGGTACTCGGTCGGGAAAGGCTGTCCCACCTGGACCTTCTTCGTCCAGCCCGGGGGCAGTTCGCCGGTGCGGCGGTATTTCTTCTGCAGTCCCGGGGGCAGGTTGCGGTAGTAGTCCTGGATGGTGCTCCGGTCGGCGCGGGAGAACTCCTTCTGATGCTTCTTGGACGCCTTCTTGTTGTTGGAAGCGTGCTCTTTTTTCGCTTTGTGGTTGCCATGCTCCTCCCCGTGGGGCGGTTTGGCGTAGAGGGCGCTGCCGGCAAAGAGCAGGGCCACGGATAGCAGGGCTGATTTGAACATGATGATAACTCCTTACTAATGGGCGAGCGGACTCGCAAGTGTGTGCGAAGATTATAGCGCAACCGGAGCGGGGGACGCCAGTTTCGTATACCCGATTAGTGGTATACTTGTTGATTGCAAGGATCTCCGGGGGCGAAAAGGAGACGGATGATGCTGGAACGGGAAGAGCGCACCCTGCCGAATCTGCTGATCATCATGCAGTTTTCGGGCGGAGTCGGTTTTGCGCTGCTATTCTATATGTTCGGCCCGCTACTGTTCGAAGATATGCCGTGGGTGGGGGCAGTCGGCGCACTCTTTGTCGTCGTGTTGACCCTGATGCTGACGCTGCATCTGGTCGCGCTCCGGCGCCGGAACGTACACATCGCCTCGATCAACGCGGCCCACGGCAAGACGCTGGAGGAGCTGGGGAAAAGCGAGGAACGCTTCCGCACCCTCTTTAATACGGCGCGCGACGGGATCATCATGATCGACATCGCGGATCGCCACTTCGTCGATGCGAACCCCGCGCTGTGCCGGATGCTCGGGTACTCTCATGAGGAGATGATGAGGATGCGAGTGGAAGAGATCCACCGCAGTGAAGATATGCCCTATATCCTTGAACGCTTTGAAGCGCACCTGCGCCGGGAAGCGTTCCTGACGGAGGATATCCCGGTCCTGCGCAAGGACGGGACGATCTTTTACGCCGATATCTCCGGCGCCCCCTTTATACTCGGAACACAGATGTATATGATCGGGACCTTTCGGGACGTGACGGCGCGCCGGGAAGCGGAAGCCGCGCAGCGTGAGAACGAAGCCCGCTACCGGGAGCTTTTCGAACGCACGGGGACGGGGATGGCCATCGTCGAGGCGAACGGCACTTTTTCGCTGGTCAACAGGATGTTCGCCGAAATCGCGCAGTGCGAGCCCGCAGAGTTGCTGGACCGTTCGTTCCTGGAGTGGGTGGATGACAAAGACCGCGGCAAGATGCAGGCGTACCATGCCAGACGAGTGAAGGGTGAGAAGGCCCCGGAAAGTTACGAGTTCGATTTTGTTACGGCGAAGGGAAGACGGGGGACGGCCCTGCTGACACTCTCTTATCTGGCGGAGACGCATCAGACCGTCACGTCGATCATTGAGATCACCGACCGGAAGGAGGCGGAAGAGTCCCTGCGCAAGCGGGAACGGGAACTCAACGCCATTCTCGAGGCAATTCCCCTGACGCTCTTCGTCAAGGATGCCGGGGAGCTGCGCTACGTCCGCTTCAACCGTGCGGGCGAAGCACTTGTCGGTCAGCCCCGTGAAGCGCTGATTGGCAAAAACGACTACGACTTTTTTCCGAAGAAAGATGCGGACCTCTTTACGGCGCGTGACCGCGAGGTGCTGGCTAGCGGGGAGGAGGCGGATATCCCCGAAGAGGTCATTGAGACGCCTGGCGGCAGGCGGATCGTCCATACGCGCAAGGTCGCCATCACCGATGAAAAGGGGACGCCCATCTACCTGCTCGGGATCTCCGAGGACATCACCGAACGCAAGGCCGAGGAGGCCCGCCTGCGACAGGCCGCGACGGTATTCGAGAGTACGGCGGAAGGCATCCTCATCACTGATCCCGATGCCAATATTGTAGCGGTCAACCCGGCATTTACGGTTATCGTGGGGTATCATGAAGATGAGGTGTTGGGGCAGAACCCCCGCATGTTCCGGTCGGGGCGTTACGACGAATCGTTTTATGCAACGATGTGGAGCCATATTCTGCAGCAGGGGCAGTGGCAGGGGGAGATCTGGAACCGGCGGAAAAACGGGGAGGCCTTCCCGGTCTGGGAGACGATCAGTGCGGTGCGTAACCCGGAAGGAGAGATCATCCACTATGTGGCCGTCTTCTCCGATATCAGCCGGATCAAGCAGACCGAGGAGCAGCTGCTCTACCTGGCCAACCACGACCCGCTGACGAACCTTCCCAACCGTCTGCTGCTGCGTGAACGGCTCGACCATGCCCTTAAGGTCGCTCGCCGGGAGGGGGAGACTACGGCGGTGCTCTTCCTGGACCTCGACCGTTTCAAGGAGATCAACGACAGTTTTGGACATGCGGCGGGTGATAGCCTGCTCTGCAAGGTCGCCGATATTCTGAGTCATCAGCTAAGGGAGGTGGACACGGTAGCCCGGGTCAGTGGCGACGAGTTCGTCATTCTCCTGGAAAACACCCAGATCGGCGCTGCCGCGAAGATCGCGAAAAAGCTGCAAAGCGCCCTCGCCGAGCCGATGACCGTGGGCGAACACGAGGTCTCCGTCAACGCGAGCATCGGGATCGCCATGGCACCCAAGGACGGCGATGATGCCGACATCCTGCTGAAAAACGCCGATGCCGCTCTCTACCGGGCGAAAGAGCGGGGACGCAACACCTTCGGCTTCTTCTCCGAGGAGATGGCGGTGTCGAGTTTCGAGCGGGTGTTTTTGCACAATGCGCTGCGCAAGGCACTGGAGCGCCAGGAGTTCCGTGTCTACTACCAGCCCCAGGTCGATCTCGAGAGCGGAGACGTCATCGGGACGGAGGCCCTGGTACGCTGGATGCAGCCCGAAATCGGCCTGGTCTCCCCGGCGCAGTTCATTCCCCTGGCGGAAGATACGGGGTTGATCGAGCCCTTGGGGGAGTGGGTACTGCGGGAAGCGTGTCGGCAGATGCGGCAGTGGCTTGACGCGGGGCTGCCGATGGGCTTCGTCTCGGTCAACCTTGCCGGGCGGCAGATTGCCCGGCACAGCATCGTCGACACCGTCCGCAGGGTGCTGGAGGAGACGGAACTCTTCCCCGAACACCTGGAGCTGGAGGTGACGGAGAGCACCATCATGGAAGAGCAGGGCTCCCTTGCCGTCCTGGAGGGGCTGCAGGCGCTCGGTGTCCGGCTCTCCATCGACGATTTCGGAACAGGGCACTCCTCGCTGGCACGCCTCAAACGGATGCCGATCAGCAAGCTGAAGATTGACCAGTCCTTCGTCCGGGGCATCCCCAACGACGCCGACGACGTGGAGATCACCCGCGCGGTCATCGCGCTGGCGACCAGTCTGAAGATGTCGGTGATCGCCGAAGGGGTCGAAACGCGGGAACAGGCCGCCTTCCTGCGGGCGGAAGGATGCCGCAAGGTGCAGGGATTCCTCTACAGTCCTCCCCTTCCGCCGGAACAGTTGGTAGCATGGTTGGAAGAGGAGCGCAAACCGTCGCCCTGATCGCATCGGGACATGACGGTTTCCGAAGGTAGCATAGGATATAATCGCATCCATGAAACAAGACTATAAAACCATTGCAAAAGAGACCCTGGAGATCGAGGCGAATACGCTGCGTGACGCCGCAGCCGCTCTCGGCGGCGAAATGGACCGCGCCGTGGAGATGATCCTTGGCTGCCGGGGCAAACTGATCGTGACCGGCGTCGGGAAATCGGGGTTGATCGGGGCGAAGATGGCGGCGACTTTCGCGTCAACGGGAACGCCGAGCTTCTTCCTGCACCCGACCGAGGCGCTTCATGGCGACCTGGGGATGATCGGCAAAGGGGACGTCGTGATCGGCATCAGCTACAGCGGCGAAAGCGAAGAGCTCAGCTCCATCCTGCCGCATATCAAGCGGTTCGACATCCCGCTGATCGGCATGACCCGCAACGACAAATCAACGCTGGGAAGCTTCAGCGACATCGTCATCCCCATCCGGGTGGAGAAAGAGGCGTGCCCGCTGGACGTCGCGCCGACCAGCTCGACGACGCTGACACTGGCGCTGGGCGATGCCCTGGCGGTCTGCCTGATGAAGGCGCGCAACTTCAAGAAAGAGGATTTCGCCTCTTTCCACCCGGGCGGTTCCCTGGGCAAACGGCTCTTCGTCAAGGTGAAGGACCTGATGCGCAGTGAAAACCTGCCGACGGTGAGTGAATCGACCCCGGTGAAAGAAGCTGTCGTCGCGATGAGCGAGGGGCGGCTGGGCACAGTACTGGTGCTCGACGCAGCGGGCAAGCTCGCCGCCGTCATGAGCGACGGCGACATCCGCCGCGCCCTGATGAACGAGGGCTTTTCCCTGGAGGCACCGGTTTCGGAGTACGCCACCTACCATCCGCAGGTGATCGACAATGAGAATATGCTCGCCAGCGATGCCCTCGTGCTGATCGAAGAGAAGAAGATCCAGCTGCTGGCGGTGACCGATACCGAGCGCAACGTCAAGGGAGTGCTCCACCTGCACGCCCTGGTGGAAGCAGGTATCTCATGATGCGCCTTAACAAATTCATTGCCCACTACTCCACCTATTCGCGCCGCGAAGCGGACCGTGCGATCCAGGACGGGTATGTGCGGATCGACGGGGAGGTGGAGACCAACCCCGCGACCCAGGTGGACGAACGCCACGCCAACGTCAGCGTCAGCGGCAAGAAGATCGTTCCCCATGAACAGTACACGGTGATCGTCTTCAACAAGCCCAAGGGTGAGCTGGTGACGAAAAAGGACCCCCAGGGGCGCCGCACCATCTACGACACCCTGGAGAAGAAGTACAAGCACTTCATCCCCGTCGGGCGGCTCGACTTCGCCACCGACGGACTGCTGCTGCTGACCGACGCCTCGCGGGTCGCCAACGCCCTGATGCACTCGAAGATGGAACGGGTTTACAAGGTGAAGATCAAGGGGGAAGTGACCCCGCAGATGGAACTGGCGATGCAAGAGGGGCTCGTACTGGCCGACGCGACGGCGGGAGGGCATGACAAGAGCGACGTGACGGCGATGAACTTCGCCCCCTTCTACGCCTACAAGGTACAGAAGAGCCGCGGCGACTACTCGGTGCTCAAGATCGCCATCGGCGAGGGGCAGAACCGCGAGGTGCGCCGCTTCTTCGCCCATTTCGGCGCCGAGGTCGTGGACCTGCGCCGTCTCAGTTTCGGCGGTATCGAGCTCAACAACCTCCCTACGGGCAAAACGCGCTTCCTGACCCGCAGCGAATACGGCAGCCTGCATGACTTCCTCAAGGAGGAGGAGCAGAAGGCCAAGGAAGACGCCAAAGCGCAGGCAAATACCCGGGCCCAGTTACAGAAAAAGCAGTAGGTAGCGCGCGATGGCCGACTTCACCTATCTGCTGCGCCCTTCCTCCTTTGACGCCCTGGTGGGCCAGCCCCACCTGAGTGCCCCCGATGCCCCCCTGCGGCGCCTCTGCGAAGCGGGGACGCTGGGACACAGCTTCTTCTACGGCCCCCCGGGCTCGGGCAAGACCTCCATCGCGCGGATCATCGCGACGGTGATGGACCTCCCCTTCTATGAGTTCAACGCCACCTCCCTCAAGATCGAGCAGCTGCGCAAGATCTTCGACCAGTACCGCAACGCGCTGAGCCGCCCGCTGCTCTTCATCGACGAAGTGCACCGCCTCGCAAAGAACCAGCAGGAGGTGCTGCTGCCGGTGATGGAGAGTAACGCTGTGTTAGTCATCGGCGCGTCGACGGAGAACCCCTACTTCTCGCTGACGGCGGCGATGCGGTCGCGTTCCATGCTCTTTGAACTCAAGCCGATCCCAAACGACGCGCTTGGAGAACTTCTGGATCGGGTACAGACCGAACACGACATGGTGATCGAAGCCGACGCGCGCGACTACCTGATCGCCTCTTCGGGGGGCGATGCCCGGGCGATGCTGAAGCTGCTGGAGTTTGCATCGGGGCTGGAACGTACGGTCACCCTGGAGCTGCTCACCTCGTTGCGCCCCATGAGCCAGAGCGGCGGCAGCTCAGAGGCAGGGGTTCACTACGACCTCGCCAGCGCGATGATCAAGTCGATCCGCGGTTCCGACCCCGATGCCGCCGTCTACTACCTGGCACGGCTGATCGAGGGGGGCGAGCCGCCGGAGTTCATCGCCCGCCGCCTCGTCATCCTTGCCAGCGAGGATGTCGGCAACGCCAACCCCCAGGCGCTCACCCTCTGCACGAGCGCAATGACCTCCGTCAGCCGCATCGGCTACCCCGAGGCACGGATCATCCTCTCCCAGGCGGTGATCTATCTCTGCGCCTCCCCCAAGTCCAACTCCGCCTACATGGCGATCAACGCGGCGCAGCAGGCGCTCCGCGACGGCGAGATCCTGGAGATCCCCAAAACGATCGTCCAGTGGAACGAGAACTACCTCTATCCCCACGATTTCGGCGGATGGGTGCAGCAGACCTACCTCTCCAAGCCGTTGAAGTTCGTCACGTTCAAACCGATCGGGTATGAGCAGAAGATGGGGGAGTGGCTGCGCAGGATCCGCGGCGAAGAGTAACCTCCTGCTTCTTTTTCCGCGACGGCCCTAACATGATGTTAGCGTTGCAAACCGCGAATTTCCCTATTCATTAATGAAACCTACGTATCGAGCCTATCGGGAAGGATGCCGTGGGTCGTCGACAGCCAGAGGGAGCGCGGCCGGTTGCGCTGCTGCTGCTCGTCCAGGATGAGTGCCTCTCCCTGGCGATGCAGCAGCTTGAGTAGCAGCCGGATTTCGTTGTCGATGCCGAACAGCCCGATATAGCGTTCGATCGCCCTTCCCGCCGTTTCAGCCTGCTCCTTGCTGAGAAGGTACTTGATCTGCATCTGGTAGCTGACCCGCAGCAGGTTGCCGATTTTCTCGCTGCGGCTCTTGAGACCCAGTAGCTCCCCGAGGGTCGATTTGATCACTGCCGTATTGCCTCGCAGGGCCGCCTCCTCGCATGTCTGCATCATGCTGTTCCACACCGTTTCCGCCGCTTTCGCCCAGGGGAGGATGGAGAGTTCCGAAGCGACGTCGAGGAATTCGTAGAACTCCTGCATCCGCTCGCCGTCGTAGAGATCTGCCGAGCGCTTCGCCCGCCCGATAAAGCGCTCGATGCTCTGGTAGTGGTGGGCGAGATGGGGGATCTGCCGCAGGTCGCTGCAGAGCAGTTCGGCCTTATCGAAGGCTTTGGAACGGATCGCTTCCATGATGACTTCGAGGATGGAATCGGCATCCTCCATCACGGCACGGTAGGAGGGGATACGCCGTAGGATCGGCTGTTCCGTGGTCAGTTTCCTGAGGGTGAGGTAATCCCTGTCGCTGATCGCCTTCGCGAAGGCTACGAGGACTCCTTTATTATAGAGCAGCAGCCGGATATAGGGGCTCTTGTCGGTGACGGTCATGAAGTACTCGAGCGTGCGGCGTGCCTCCTGCTCACGGCCCAGCAAGACCAGTTTCTGGGCGGCGAAGAACGCCGTTTCCCATTCGTGCTCCATCTCCCTGTAGGCGTCGCAGTGCTGCAGCGGCGGGTACTGGACGCTGAGACCGTAGGCACTGGAGTACTTCTTCTCCCGGACCAGGTGCTGGAAGCGGGGGTATTGGTCGAAGGCGTTAAAGAGGGTGCGGATCGCCTGGGCCTTGGAGGGAACCTTCATAAAGGGAAGCAGAAGGTGGACGGCATCTTCGCGACGCCCCTCCGCCAGAAACCGGTGGGCCCGTTCATACTGCTCCCCGAAGATCGCTTCGAGCTCCTGGAACTCGGCACTCTCCCGGATCACCGGCTCGGAGTCGCTGAGGGCGTAGGCTTCGGGATAGCGTGCTTCTGCAACCATGCGGTTGAAGTCGGAAAAGGGGGAGAGCTCGACCGTGGCGACCGTACCGTCCCCCATGCCGATCAAAACGCTGTGTTCGCCGGCGAGGACCATGGCGCGGATCGGTGCCGGTGTCGCGATGTAGCGGTTGTTCAGGACCTCCATCGTCTCGAGGTTGATCAGCGCGACGTGGTTGAAGGCGGAGGCGGCGAGCAGAAAGTGGCGGTTGGGGAGCAGTACCAGGTGGCGAATTCGCCCGATCCCCGTCCCGATGCGGCGGGTCGGGTGGTTTTCGTCGGTGTGGATCAGCAGGATCAACCCGTCCTCGTTGGCGGCGATGAGGCGCCGTTCGTCCAGGAAGAGGAGGGCGTCGATGCGCGCTTTGCCCGGTTTGACGCGGCGGGTATTGACCTGATTGCGGATATTGGTCAGGACGACGGAGCCCCCGTACCCCGAGGTGGCCAGGAGGCTCCCGCTGAAAGCGGCGGCGGAGACGTAGTTGGTGGTGGGCGCCGTCAGCAGGTGGGGGGTATATTCGGGGAAGGAGGAGAGGCGGGCGATGAGGTTGGTGCCGTCGGTACGCCAGAGAAAAACCCGCCCCGTCGCCGTGCCGGCGATGATGTAATGGCCGGTGGGGTCGAACCGCAGCAGTTCGACCCGGTTGTCGTGGAGGGCGTAGGAGCGGACGAGGGTGTTGGTGGCGGTGGCGATGACGCGCAGGGCGTTACCGTTCGCCGTTTCATGGGAAAAGGCGAAATAGGCACCGTCGCTACTGAATGCGGCGGCCTGCGACGCGAGGCGCAGCTCGGCGATTCTGATACGCGTCAGCACTTCGCCGCGTTCGGGTACGAACCGGAAGACCTCGCCGGCTTCATTGACGATGCCGATGGTGCCGTCACCGAGTTTCTGCATGAGCGAGATGGCGGCGGGTTCCTGCAGGGTGGGATGCAGCTCAGGCATCGTTGCTCCAGACGATCGATGTGACAACGAGGGAGCGAAGTGCGTCGAAAGGAGGGAGCTGGAGGGCCGGAGCAGGCAGCGTGAAACGGTAGAAGATCCGTTCACTTTCCGGGGCCTGACAGAGTAGCTGTCGACCGCTCGGCGGATGTTCGAGGATACAGGTGGCAGCGCTGGTGAAGATGGTCTCGAAGCGGCTGCCGATGCGGAAACGGCCCTCTGCCGTGATCTCCGGGCTCTCGGCGGTGACGGCGGCAATGTGCTCACCGTCCCCGGCGGGGGTGAGGCTCATCACCAGCGCGCCATGGCGGGTAATACGGAGCAGCTTCAGGGTGGCACCGCCGGTGACGGCCGTATAGGGGGTGACGTCGAACCCGGGCATCAGCCTGGCGATCTGCGAAGCGTCGAATGGGGTCTCTGCGCAGATGCGTCCGGCCTTGGCATCGCTGATGTCGACGGCATAGGGAAACCGTGTCTGATCGCCGGAGCAGCCGGGAAGGAAGATGGCGATCGCAAGGCTCAGAAACGGGATATAGATCGGCATAAAAGATTGTACCCCCGTTATCTGAAAAGCATCTTGAAACGGTGGCAAGTACCTGAAATTCGGCTGCTCCGAGGAGAAGCCCACCTGGAGAAATATTGTGATATGTAATATCAAAAAAATAATCTAATTTTTATTTTCCCTGCGCTAGAATAACCGCAATCACAACAAGGAGATGCAATGAAAAAAATTGCTGGAATTGCTTTGACTACAATGGTTGGTCTTGGGCTGCTTTCTACTGCTGCAATGGCAGATGTCGCTAAAGGTCAGAAACTCTACCAGAAAAAATACAAAAAAGCATGTGGCGTAAGCGGTGCTAAAATGGCTGGTAGCCACACTCAGGACGAGTGGGAAGAGATGAAAGACGAGGGCAAACTGCTCGACTACCTGAACGGTAAATGTGGCGGTCAAGTCTCTCCTGACCACGTAGAACACCTCTACGATTTCTTCTACGAATACGGCAGCGACAGCGGCAACGTTCCTTCCTGTTAAGGCATAGGGCCGGTTTCCGGCCCTCCGCAATCCCCCTTTTAACCCTTTTCCCCGTTACGAAAATTCCCAATAACTTGTTCACTTTGTTTTAGGACACATCCGTGTCATACTCTATAGAACCGCTGCCGCAGTTGTCTTTAGAAGATCGGCAGATCGTTGATGTCAGTGTCGTGTGAAGGTTTTTGTGAAGGGGTGCGCAGGAGGGAGAACCTCCTGCGGATGAAGAAGAATTATGCGCGGCCTGAAAGCATGCCGTACATGGTCATCGGCTTAAGCAGGTAGACTTTCAGCAGCCACCAGATCCAGCGCTCTTTCGTCGGGTCGAGCGGGAAGGACGGTGTCGGTTTTTTCGACCAGTCGAACTCCGCCAGCATGACCGTACCGATACTGGTGATCAGCGGACATACGGTGTAACCGCCGAATTTCGCTTCGAGCGGTTTGCCCTCCATCAGGGAGATCAGGTTGTCACAGAGGACTTTGTACTGCTTGCGCGCGGTACCGCCGGTTTTCCCCATCGGGACCGCCGCGACGTCGCCCATGGAGAAGACGTTCGGGTATTTGACGTGCTGCAGGGTCTCTTTCGTGACCGGTACCCAGCCGTTGGAAGAACCGATGGGAGAGTTGCCGACTTCGTCCGGCGCTTTCATCGGCGGTGTGATATGGATGAAGTCGTACTTCATCGGCACCATCTCGTGCTTGGTGACCATTTCGTACTCTTCGAGGTCCGCGTCGTAAGCGCCCTTCTCCTGCCAGTGGTGATCGAAGGTCGCGACTTTGGCGTCGGTATCGAGTTTGACGAGGTTGTGGTTGTACTTCCACTTGAAGCCGCGGGCTTCAAACTGCTTGACGATCGCTTCGTGGTATTCGGGAATACCGAACATCTTGCCGCCGTCGGGGAGGAATGTCAGCTCTACCTTGTCGCGAACGCCGGCCTCTTCGAGACGGGCATGCGCCAGGTACATGATCTTCTTCGGGGCACCGCCACATTTGACCGCACCGGCAGGGTGTGTAAAGAGGGCCTGCAGTTTTTCCGGTCCCGTATGGGCTTTCGCCTGGGCGATCAGGTCCTGGATCCCCTGCCATGTGTCGGCTGCACCGTCTTGGAAGTAGATACAGTGGAGACCGTTTTTCCCGACTTTGTTTCTGACGAGAGCGTTGTCAGTCGTGGCGGAAGTGATCTCACCTTCGAGACCTTCGATGCCCGCGAAGTTCAGCTTCAGGCCCGTCGTGACGATCAGGTAATCGTAGGGGACTTCTTCGCCGCCGGCTGTCGTGACGGTCTGTTTGTCCGTATCGATAGCGGTCATTTTATCTTTGACCACTTTGACGCCGCTCGGAACAAAGTCGTCGCGGTGGTAGACAATTGCTTCTTTGTCCCAGATACCGCTGCCGACGAGTGTCTGCCCCGGCTGGTAGGAGACGGAGAGGGGGTCGGGCTCGATTACGGTAATGTCCGGGTTGGAGAGCATATTGGTCAGTCTTGCCGCGGTGGACATACCGGCAAGGCCGCCGCCGACGATGACAATTCTGCCCTTCGCGTCGGATGCCGCAGCCTCGGTCGCCGCTCCGGCTCCGACCAGTGCAGAAGCCGCAAGCGGAGTCACAGCCATGAATTTCATCGCGTCGCGACGGCTCATGGCACCTTCATGTTTTTCTACTTCGGAGAGGATCTTTTCGATGAGCTCTTCATTCTTCATTATGCGTTCCTATGTTGAGTGTCAGCTCAGATTATACTTCGCCAATTCTTAAAATATTCGGAAGTATCTTTAAAAGAAAGCTAGATGTAAGTGGGGTAGGGAAAGAGGAGCAAATGGCGCAGAAAAAATATCATCAAAATGTGATGCAAATCCCCTGCCACAGGCATTGTCGAAGGATTTATACAATCCTGAGATATATGAAATGGTTATTCCTATAATTAATGAGTAATATAATGCCTGTCTATGATAATACAGGAGAAGGGGGAGCCGTGTCCCCCGGGCTCAATAGATACGTTCGAGCATCATCTGGATGGAGACACGGCCATTGAATTCGTTGCGGTTCAGGGTGTAGCTGCAGGTCATATGCCGGTGCGGCGGCATCTCCAGGACCTGCCGAAAGGCGAGAAGCTCGTGGGTACGGCGTTCATGGGCCTCGAAGCGCAGCTGTACGCGGCTGTGGCTGTTATCACTGCCGAAGGTCTTGATGGCGACAACCTCGGCGTCGCGGGCCAGGAAGCGGGGGCGGGGATTACCCTCGCCGTAGGGCTCGAAGGTGTCGAGGATATGGAGGAGCTCGAAATCGATGGCAGCACTCTCCAGCTCCCCGAGGATGGCCTCGACCGGCAGGAAATCTTCGGGGTCGAGGCAGGCGGCGTCGGCATTGAGGGCACGGCGGAAGGCGTCGAGGGCATCGGTGGGCAGGGAAAGACCGGCGGCCATCTTATGTCCGCCGAATTTCTCCAGATGCCCCTTCTGACGGCTGATAAGTTCGAAGATGTTGACATTGCCGATGCTGCGTGCACTCCCTTTCGCCCGGCCGTTTTCAACGCTCAGGACGATTGCGGGCCGGTCAAACTGCTGGACCAGCCGGGAGGCGACGATGCCGACGACTCCTTCGTGCCACCCCTCCGACGCGACGACGATAACCCGGTCGGCGGGATCTACCATGGCCGCCGCTTCTTCACTCACCTGAGCCTCGGTCGCCTTGCGGAGCTGGTTGAGCTGGTCGAGGAGCTGGAACTGGGCGTAGGCTTCGCCTTCGCTTTCGGCCGTGAGAAACTTCAGGGCGATGGAGGCATCTTCGAGCCTGCCGGCCGAGTTAAGGCGCGGAGCGATCTGGAAGCCGATGTCCTCCGAGGCGAGGGCGGATTTGTTCAGGAACTCGCGAATGATCACCGACGCGGGGCGCGGGCTCCGTGCCATCTGCTTCAGGCCCGCCTGGACGATGGCGCGGTTGATCCCCGTCAGCGGCATGACGTCGGCGACGATGGCGAGGGCGAGCAGCTCGAGGAACTGTCCCATGTCGATGCCGGAGCCCAGTGCCCGCTTCACCTCCGCCATCAGCAGCCAGGCGACCTGGGCGCCGCAGATCTCGCTGGTGGGGTAGTCGCATGCCTCCTGCTTGGGGTTGACGATGGCGTAGGCATCGGGGAGAAGCTTGCCGGGGGTGTGATGGTCAGTGATGATCAGGTCGATCCCCCGCGCTTTGCAGACCTCGGCGGCCTCGACGGCGTTGATGCCGTTGTCGACGGTAATGACGAGGTCGGCATCGATCCGCTGCAGGACGGAGGGGGAGACCCCGTAGCCGTCGGTGAAGCGGTTGGGAATGACAACCTCCAACGGGTAGGGGATCTGCCGGAAAAAGAGGGTCGTCAGGGCGGTGGAAGTGACCCCGTCGACGTCATAATCGCCCACAAGGGCGATTCGCTCACCGGAACGGACGGCCTTGGCGATCCGTTCGGCCGCCTTGACGGCGTCTTTGAGTCGGGAGGGCGCGGGAATGTCGCTCAGGCGGCTGAAGCCCTGCTCGAAGCGTCTGCTCAGGAGTTGCCGGAGGCTTTCCTTGTCGAGTCGGGGGACCTCAGACGTTTTCGACATGCTTCAGCGTCGCTTCCACGAAGGCGAAGATGGAGGGGTTCGGTGTCTGCAGGTGGGAGGTGAACTCCGGGTGGAACTGCACGCCGAGGAACCAGGGGTGGTCGACGATCTCGACCGCCTCGATGAGGCCGTTGGACTCGCCGGTGACGACCATGCCCGCCTCTTCGAGGACCTCACGGTAAGTCGGGTTGGCCTCGTAGCGATGGCGGTGGCGTTCGAAAATCGTTGTCTCATTGTGGTAGGCGGCGCGCAGCAGCGACCCTTCTTTGGTGTCACAGGGGTATTCGCCCAGGCGCAGGGTGCCGCCCATCGGCGACTTGTGGGTGCGCAGCTCCTGCTCGCCGGACTGGTTGATGAAATTGTCGATGAGATAGATCATCGGGTGGGTCGTATGGGCATCGAACTCCACGGAGTTGGCGTCTTCGTAGCCGAGCACGTTACGGGCGTATTCCACCAGGGTCAGCTGCATCCCGAGACAGATGCCGAGGTAGGGGATCTTGTTGATACGGGCGTATTCGATGGCCTGGATCTTCCCTTCGACACCCCGGGCGCCGAAGCCGCCGGCGACAAGGACGGAGTCGCAATCTTTCAGGAGCGCTTCGGCCCCTTTGGCTTCGATCTCTTCACTGTCGACCCAGCAGATATCCACCTTGGCATCGAGGTGGGCACCGGAGTGGATCAGGGCCTCGATCAGGGACTTATAGGACTCCTTGAGCTCCAGGTATTTGCCGACGAAGCCGATGGAGACCCGTTTGGTCGGGGCGACGATCTTCTTGACGAGGGTGTCCCACTGCTGCATGTCGGGCTTGAGATCGCCGAGCTCGAGTTCCTTGGCGATCGGGGTCAGGATGTTCTGCTGCATGAAGCTCAGCGGTACGGCGTAGATCGTCGGCGCGTCGAGGGCCTCGATAACGCTGTCCTGGCTGACGTCACAACTGAAGGCGAGCTTCTTCTTGAAGGTCTTCGGCAGCGGCGCTTCGGAGCGGGCGATGATCATCTGCGGGGTGATACCGATACGGCGCAGCTCCTGGACCGAGTGCTGGGTCGGTTTACTTTTGTGCTCGCCCGCCGCCTTGATGTAGGGGATGAGGGTGACGTGGATAAAGAAGGTGCCGGCGACCTCTTCGTCGTGCTTCATCTGGCGCACCGCCTCCATGAAGGGCTGTCCCTCGATGTCGCCGACAGTACCGCCGAGTTCGACGACGAGGATGTCATGCCCTTCGCCCGCTTTCTTGATACGGTCGACGATCTCCCCGACGATATGGGGGATGACCTGGATCGTCTGGCCGAGGTAGCCGCCGGCGCGTTCGCGCTCGATGACGGAGCTGTAGACCTGCCCCGTCGTGAAGTTGCTCGTCTTCAGGAAGGAGGTGTCAAGGAAACGCTCGTAGTTCCCGATATCGAGGTCGGTCTCGGCGCCGTCTTTGGTGACGAAGACCTCGCCGTGCTCGAGTGGGCTCATCGTGCCCGGGTCGACGTTGATGTAGGGGTCGATTTTCAGCATGCCGACGTCTTTGCCGGAGTGTTTCAGCAGGGTGCCGATGCTGGCTGCCGTGATCCCTTTGCCGAGGCTGCTCAATACGCCGCCGGTGACGAAAATATATTTGGTCATTGCTTCAGGTCCTTGTCATGTTGCGATGGTGTGAATGGTGAATACGTGCATACAAAGCGCTGTATGGATATGGGATAATATTATATACTACGGTAGATTTTAAAAAGATAAAAGAGCCCCCTATGGAATCGATCCTCCCCTACGTCATCGCCGCCCTCGCCCTCTCCGTCGTGATCAACCTGATCTTCAAGCGGATGGGGGTCTCGCAGATCATCGGCTACATCCTGACGGGGACGATCGTCGTCTATCTTTTCGATCTTCGGGGTATGAGCGATTCGGACGCCCTGGAGCTGACGGGGGAGTTTGGAATCGTCTTCCTGATGTTCACGATCGGCCTGGAGATGTCGCTCTCGAAGCTGCGGCTGATGAAGAAACTCGTCTTCTATAACGGCGCCCTGCAGGTGGGCGTCAGCGCCGTGCTCTTCTTTCTGGCGGCCCACTACGGCTTCGGCATCGGCGTCAACTCCTCGCTGATCATCGCCTCTGCACTCTCCCTCTCCTCGACGGCGGTCGTGCTCACCTACCTGAAAGAGAGCAAGGGGATCTACGCCCCCTACGGCCAGCGTTCGGCGGGGATTCTCATCTTCCAGGATATTGCGGTGATCCCGATCCTGATCATGATCGGCTTTCTCTCCAATGACGGCCACAGCCTGGGGCTGGTCCTCCTGGAGACGGCGCTCAGCGCCGTGGTCGTCATCGGGCTGCTCTTTGTCGTGGGGAGACGGGTGATGAGCTGGCTGCTGCACTTCTCCGCCGACAGCAAGGTCGAGGAGCTCTTTATGGGATCGGTCCTCGTCATCGTGACCGGGGCCTCGCTCCTGGCGCACTACGCCGGCTTCACCTACTCCCTGGGGGCCTTCGTGGCGGGGATGATCATCGCCGAGACCCGCTACCTGCATAAGGTGGAGTCGGACATCGCCCCCTTCAAGGACCTGCTGCTGGGGGTCTTCTTCGTTACGGTGGGGATGAAGATCGATCTGGCGTTCCTCTTCGCCCACCTGGGGGAGATCATCGCGCTCTTCGCCGGGATCCTTTTTATCAAGGGGGCGGTGATCCACGGGATCATCGGCATGGGATCGAGATCGGTCACCGGCTTCAAGACCGCCGTCACCCTCGCCCAGGTGGGGGAATTCTCCTTCGCCATTTTCGCCCTGGCGGAGGCCAACGACCTGATGCAGTCCGACGTGGTGCAGACTCTGGTGCTGGCAGTGGTACTCTCGATGGTAGCGACCCCCTTTATGCTGGCAAAACGGCGCTGGCTGCAGGACCTGCTCTTTAAAGAGGGGGAGATTGGGCAGCGGGACATGACTCCGCTGGAGACGCGGCACAACCATGTCGTCGTCTGCGGCTACGGCGTTGTCGGGCAGTTTGTCGCCAAGAAGCTCCGGGAACGGGGCATACCGCACGTCGTCGTCGACAATAACTACCGTCATGTCCGGCGCGCTCAGCGCGCCGGGGAGGAGATCTACTACGGCGATATGTCCAAACCGGCGATCCTGCACGCCCTGCATGTCGAGGAGGCGGCAGCGGTGATTATCACCCTGGACAACCCCGAGAAAAAGCTGCTGATCTGCGAGGCGCTCGGCCATTTCGGCCGCAAGATCAATATCGCCGTCAAGGTGGTCAGTCTGGAAGAGAAGGCGATGCTGAAGGAATTTCCGATCTCCTTCATGGTCGACGGCAAGGAGGTCGTGGCGGACGTCCTGGTCGAACGTACGATGCAGTGCAGTATCGGGGATCATGGCCGGTGAGGCTCTCTTGGTGCTTGACGGGGTGGAAAGACAGATAGCGGGTGGCGCAGCGCGGCTATGCCGCGCGGCGCAGCGTATGAAAAGATAAGTGCTTACGCCTTTTCGGCGTGCTCCTTCTGCTCGGCGACGAGCCACTGCAGGTAGTTGATGCTCCAGGTGAGGTCGAGCAGGGCTTCGTCGACGCCCTGCTGGGGCGTCTGAAGGTGCATCGAGAGCTCTTTGAGGCGCTGCTTGAGGTACTGGGCCATGCTGTAGTAGACGTTGAGAGCCTCTTCGTCCTGTACCTTGTTGATGGTCTCCTCGAGGGTCTGAACCAGTGGTTGTTCGTTGGGGAAGATATTGCCGGCTTTGCGGATGGTGCGCTGCACCTTCTGCAGGTGCTCCATGTCGAGTTTGAACTCCGCCATGTTAGTTCCCCCGGGAGCCCGGTTTGATTGCTTCGGATCCGGCTTTGCAGAGGGGGCACTCCGCCGGGTCGTACATCTCGAAGGTGAAGTCGTCCAGTGCAAAGAAGGGGGTGCCTTCGGGGAGCTTGCAGTTGGGCTGGCGCGTGACGTTACCCCCCTGGCGCTCGCAGAAGCCGCGGTTCGCCAATGCGGCGAAGGCGACGACCTTTCCGCCGAGGGATTCGACGACGGCGCCCGCTTCCATCGCGGAGCCTCCGGTCGTGATGATGTCTTCGCAGATCAATACCCGTTCACCCTCCTTGACATCGAAGCCGCGGCGAATCGTCATTTCGCCGCCGACGCGTTCGGCGAAGATGTAGCGCACATCCAGAGCCTGAGCGAGGGCGTATCCCGCGATCAGACCGCCCAGCGCCGGGGCGCAGACGGTATCGATCGCGATGCCGCTGGTACGAATCTGCTCCGCCAGCGCTTCTGCGAGCAGTTGTGCGGTTTTGGGTTGTTCGAGCACTTTGGCCGACTGGAGGTAGTACTGGGAGTGGTTGCCCGAACTGAGTTTGAAGTGCCCTTCGAGCAGCGCATCCGCGTCCATGTAGATCTGTTTGATGTCCATGTTGTCCCTTGTTGAAATGAAAGAGGTGGGGGAGGGGGGCCGAGGCGTCCCGCTGCCCGGAGCGTCCGAAATCAGACCTTCAGGATCTCTTGCTCTTTCTCTTTGATGATCTTGTCGATCTCGTCGATGTACTTGTCGGTGATCTTCTGGATCCGCTCCTGGGCGCTCTTGGAGTCGTCCTGGGTGATCTCCTTGTCCTTCTCGAGCTTTTTGATCTGATCGTTCGATTTGCGGCGGTCGTTGCGGACGGAGACCTTGGCGTCTTCGCCCATCCCCTTCATCTTTTTGACCGAATCCTGGCGCTGCTCGACCGTCATCGGGGGGAAGAAGAGCTTGATCTGGTCGCCGTCATTGTTGGGGTTGACCCCGATATTGGCCTTGGCGATGGCACTTTCGATGGCATTGAGGAGGTTCTTTTCCCACGGTGATACGGTGATCGTCGTGGCGTCGGTCGCCAGGACGCTGCCGACCTGGTCCAGGGGGGTAGGGGTGCCGTAGTAGTCGACCCTGATGCCGTCGAGGACCTGCGTCGTCACCTTGCCCGTGCGCAGGGTCTTAAAGGTGTTTCTCATGTGCTCGATGGAGCCTTTCATCTGTGTTTCGCACTCTTGGTAGATTTCATTCAACATAAATCGTTACTCCTTTACTAGTATGATGCTGCTTTGGCGTACGCCCTGCTTCAGGAAGATGCGGGTCCTCCGAAACTTCAGGGGCAGGTCCGTCGCGATTCGGACCGTTCCGTCGTGTGCCTTGATCCGCTGCCAGCCATGCCCGGAGACGTAATACTCAAGCTCTGTGACATTTGCTGGAATTGTAGCGTGAATTGTTTTAAGTTTCCCATCGCGGGGCCAACTTGTCGGTGTGTGCCACCGGGTCGTGAGGGTCCGGATTTTCAGCTTCTGTGCGAGGGTATTGCCGCCCGTCAGGGCCGAGCGGTCGAGGTCGAGGGGATCGCTCTGGGCGTCGACGGCGCCGCTGTTCTGGTTGAGGATCAGGTCGAAGCCGAAGGCGGCAACGGCGTCGCGCGTCTCGGGCTTGTACTCCCCGTAGGGGTAGGCGAAGTAGCGGGGGCGGTAGCCCAGCTCTTTTTCAAAAGAGGCGAAGGCCCTGCGCGTATCCTCCCGGACCGCTTCGCCGTCCATGGAAGCCATATGGCCGTGGCCGTAGCTGTGCGCGCCGATCTCGCCGTAGCGCGCCGCCTCGCGGATCTCCTCCCAGCTCATGAAGTCGCCGTAGCGGCGGTCGGTCGCTTCGGCGTAGACGAAGAGGGTGAAGGGGTAGCCATACTCCCGGAAGAGAGGGAGAGCGTTTTCGTAGAAGCTGCGGTAGCTGTCGTCGATGGTCAGCACGACCCATTTGGGATCGATGGGCTGCCGTTTTTCGTAGGCTTCGGCGAGGGTGGCGAGGGAAACGACCGTGTAGCCGTTGCGCTTGAGGTATTCAAACTCGGCGCGCAGCACCTCCAGGGAGGTGTTGGTCGCGGCATGGGCCGCGTCACCGAAGCGGTGGAAGACGAAGATGTGGGCATCGCCCCACAGCGAAAGGGAGAGCAGCGCAAGGAGAAGGAGCTTGCGCATCGAAATTACTTGGCGTCGGTTGCGTTCGTTTCCGTCACGGGCGTTTCAACGGCCGCTGCTTCGGGTGCCGGAGCTGCTGCCTCGGGGGCTGCCGGTGCCGCGACGTCGACGGAGGGCGCGGCGGTTTCGACGGCCGGGGCGGCGACGTCGGGCTGCTCAGCCATCATGTCGACGACGGAGGCGTTACGCTCCTGGGCGTAGAAGTAGCCCAGCGTCACCGTGTTGACGACGAAGAGGAAGCCGAGGATGAAGGTAGTCTTGGCCAGGAAGCTTCCCGGGCCCTTGGCGCCGAATACCGATTCGTTGGAACCGCTGTAGGCACCCAGGCCGATGCTGGAGCTTTTCTGGAGGAGTACGGCGATGGTCAGCAGTACGACCAGAATAATCTGGGTGATGAGCAACATGCTTGTCATGATCAAATGTCCTTTGTAGATCTGCGCGTTTTGAGGCGGGCTCAAATAAAAGTGGCGAATTATAGCAGAAGTTCACTGAGATCGCCCAAAAGGCTAGGCCAGCAACAGCAAAACCCCCATGGCGGCCATCACGAAGAGGCTGCCGAATTCGACCGTTTTCAGGGCCGCTGTCCCCATCTTCCGGGCGGAGCGGCGCGCCTTGGTGCCGATGACCGCCGTCAGGGCGATGGTCATCCCCATGCCCAGGCTCATGACGACGGCGCTGGCGAGGCCGGTGAGGTAGAGCCCCATAGAGGCGGCGAACATGAAGATAATGACCGTCCCCGGGCAGGGGACGACCCCCGCCATCAGGACGACCGCCAGGTCCGTCGTGCCCCGGGCCGTCTGGCAGCTGTGGCAGCCGCAGGCGGGCGGCGGTGTGCGCAGCGTACCGGGAGGGGCGAGAGGCGCGGCCGGGGAGGCGGCCCGGAAGGCGACGATCGGTTTGGCAGCGCGGTAGTGGCGCCACTTCTGGATCAGCAGGTAGAGGGCGATGGCGATGATGACGCCCCCCGATCCCGCGGTCAGGTAGGCGGTCGCCTCCTGCAGGGTACGGCTGAAGACGCGCTCCATCAGGTAGTAGATGCCCATGGTCAGCACCAGGGCGCTGAAAACGTGTACCGCCGCGATCATCAGCCCCAGGGAGAGGGCCCGGGCGTAGCTGCGGTCGTGGGCGGTGAAATAGCTGGCGACCAGCATCTTGCCGTGACCCGGTCCCGCGGCGTGGAGCATCCCGTAAAGCAGCGAAAGCAGCAGCAGAAGCGCCACGGTGCCGGGATCGGGGCGCTCCTGGATCGCCACGAGGTAGCCGTGGACCCTGTTGACCAGCTCCTGCAGGGTCCGGCCGAGCCAGCCGGGGGCATCGGGGGTGGCCCTGGGCGCCTCGTGGCGCGTTTCGGACGCTGTAGGGGCTTCGAGCAGGACTTCGACGCGCTGGGTCACCCACCCGTCACGGTCGGTGGATTCTCTTGGCGTGATGCGGATGCGTGCCGAGGCGTTGGCGTCGAGGCGGATGCCCCGGGGATCGATCCGGTAGAAGAGGGAGGAGGTCCGGGCCTGGGCGTCCTGGTAGCCGCCGTCGAAGCGGATCGACGGGCCCAGGGGCGCGCTTACCGGGATGTCGAAGTGGTAGGAGACGATCCCCCGCTCGAAACGGACGTCGAAGTGTTCGAGGCGCTTGAGGGGGAGCAGCGCGCCGTTAAGGCGGTAATCGGTGAAGAAGTCCACGTCGCGCATCGGCTCGAGGTTGGCATAGATCTCGGCGATCTCCGCGGGGCTGAAACGTTTGTCCCGGTCCTTGTCGAAATCCCCCAGGACGAACTGTGAAAAGGCGGGATCGAGGTACCAGTGGACGCCGATCTGCTGCAGGGTGTCGTCCTTGAGACGGAAGTCGAGGTGGGTATTGATGTAGATGACGCCGCCGACGCAGCTCAGGCATCCGTAGAGCCAGCTCTGCAGCAGCACCAGCAGGAGGATCAGGCGTTGCATGCGGGGCATCGTCCTTTGTAGATGACGGTATCGACGCCGTAGCCCCCCGGCAGTTCCGGTACGCGGACGTCGAGGCATTCGATCCTGTGGCAGAGGGTGCAGACGAAGTGGGCATGGGTCGAGGTGGCCAGTTCGAAATACCACCGCTTCTCGTCGGAGGCGATGCGGCGGATGAGGCCCGCCGATTCAAAGGTGTGCATGTTGCGGTAGAAGGTCGCCTTGTCCATCGCCAGCTCCGCCTTGATGTCGTCGTAGCTGAGCGGCTGCGAGGCGGCGGCAAACCGTTCGATCAGGGTTGCCCGGCTGCCGGTGAGACGAAGGTTCTGGTGCTGGAAGGTCTGGAGAATTGTTTCTTTAGGCTTCATATTCGTACGCTTTATTTAAGTGAAGATGCAACCAAGTTGCATTAAAATCATATCCAAATAACGGGAGCATCCGAAATGAAATTCTTTACCAGCGCACTGATATCGTTTATGCTGTGGATCGGGGCCCATGCCGCCGAGACCCCCTCGGTCGTCGTCACGACCTACCCCCTCTACGAGGTGATGCACCGCGTCGGCGGGGATACGATCCGCCTGGAGCAGGTGAT
>QKCD01000066.1 GCA_003245815.1 Sulfuricurvum sp. | reverse complement strand
CGGTCTGGGGCGAGGGGGCGTTGCCGTAGGTCGCCCCGGAGGAAGCGTAGATCATGTTCGCCCCGTGCGAAAGCGCCAGCTCCAGCAGGTCGCGGTAAGCGTTGACGTTGGTACGGATCATCAGATCCTGTTCCAATACCGTCGTGTCGGAAATCGCCGCCTCGTGGAAGATGTAGTCGAAGCGGTAGTCGCTCCCCATGCGGCGCAGCAGTACCGGGTCGTTGATGTCGCCGCTGATCACCTCGCCGGTAAAACCGATCAGGTTCTTGAAGTGTCCGAAACTCTTGAGATTGCCGTTGGAGAGGCGTTCGTCGCTGCGAAAGCTGTCAAGGACGACAACCCGGGCCGCGGGGTGCTGCTCCTGGAAATAGAAGGCGAGGTTGGAGCCGATGAAACCCGCTCCCCCGGTGATCAGAATCGTCTTCCCCTCAAGGTCGTTGTTGATGTAGCGCATCGGCATTCCTGCGTGAAAAAGTCACTAATTGTAGCAAAATCGCGGTAAAACCTTCTTTAGCGGGGCTTCTGTGAGACAAATCACCGATCCTGTTTTGAGATTACCCCCATTTAAGATTTTTGTCACTATAATTGACCCGCAAAAAACCTATTGGAGACGCATATGAAAAAAATTGCAATGACCCTGATTGTTGCCGGCGCTTGTGCATTCGCTGCTGCCCCTGCTTCTTACAACACTTGTAAAGGTTGCCACGGTGCTGCCGGTGAGAAAAACACTATGGTTCCGCAAAGCACACCGAACGCACTGACAAAAGCAGAAGTTAAAGCTGCTCTTGAAGGCTACCAAGCAGGCACACTCAACAAGTACGGCAAAGCAATGCTCATGAAAGGTCAAGTTGCAAAACTGACTCCGGCTCAAATCGACGAGCTTGCTAACTTCATCGGCAAGTAACGCTTTTTTTTGCACCTTCGGGTGCAACTGAGCCCTTTGCAGAAGATTATGCGTAATCTTCTCCAGAGATTTCCAGGAGGTATCCGGATGCGTTTGACGCTGCTTGTCTTGCCGACCCTCTACTTCTCCTCCCTCCTCCATGCCGTCGAAGGCTCCCACTACTACCGCCAGCACTGTGCCGCATGTCACGGCCAACACGGCGAACGGAAAGCGTGGAGCGTCACGAAGCCCATCGCGGATTGGACCCCGGAAGCAGTCAAACAGGCCCTCGTGGGCTACAAGGACAACAGCCGCGACCGCTACGGCTACGGCGCCTACATGCACCCCCAGATCAGTAAATACAGCCAGGAAGAGATCGATGCAATCGCGGAGTACGTCTCATCCCTCGGAAATGCCCAGAAGCAACTCATCTCCAACTCTCATTAAGCGCGCATAGAGCGACACTATCCCCCATCCAGGAGCGCCCGCATGACACGAACCGTTACCTTTTCATCACTGCTGCTCCTGTTCCTTGCCTCCTCGCTCGATGCCGCCGACGGGAGCCAGCTCTACGCCGAATGCGCCAAATGCCACGGAACGCGGGGTGAAAAGACCGAATTTTCGCGGGCGATCGGCGGATGGAGCCGGGGGGAGATCAAGCAGGCCCTGAAGGAGTACCGTGCCGGGAAGCGCAATCTCCGCGGCCAGGGAAGTATCATGCGCCAGCGCATCGCCGCCTTCAGCGATGCCCAGATCGACGCGGTGGCGGCCTACGTTTCCAGCCTCAAATAGCCCCTACTCGGGGCGGTAGTTCTTCTTCTTGAGCGCCTCGCGCTTGCGTTCTTGCTCCGCGGCCCGGTTGAGTTCGTCCTCGTCGTCATAGAGCGGATGGTTCATCATCTTCTCCTTGTCGTCGAACTGGCCGCTTTTGATCCCCCACAAAAAGGCGATCAGCGCCAGCCCTCCCAGAAAAATCGATCCCCCAAGCATCATCATGATGACCCAGCTGTCCATAGTGTTCCTCCTCTATTGTTGAATGCGTTTGCGCGTCCGGGCGCACCCGCCCGACGCTACTTCCGGTTCCAGCTCAGCCGGATCCGCATCGAGTTGCCGACAACCAGCAGCGAGCTGAAGGACATCGAGATCGCCGCGACCAGCGGAATGACGTAGCCCGCCATCGCCAGCGGGATCGTGATAGCATTGTAGATAAGCGAAATGCCGAGGTTCTGCTTCACCAGGCGAAAGGTCGTCCGGCTGATCTTGAAGGCCTCGTGCAGCGACGTCAGCGAATCGTTAAGCAGTACGACGTCGCTGACATCGATGGCGATGTCGCTGCCGTTGCCCATCGCGATGCCGATATCGGCGTTGACCAGTGCGAGGATATCGTTGACCCCGTCGCCGGCCATGACGACGACCCGTCCCTCGTTGTGCAGGTCCGCGATCACCTCCGCCTTGCGGTCGGGGCTCAGCTCCGACTGCCAGGTATCGATTCCGACCTCCTCGGCGATCCGCGCTGCGACCCGCTCATGGTCGCCCGTCAGCATCATAACATCGATTCCCGCATGCTTCAGGGCGAAGAGTACCTCCCTGGCCTCCGGTTTGGGACGGTCGCTCAGCTCGAAGGTCGCCACCAGGCGGTCGTCCACCGCGAAGTGAAAGAGCGTGTACTCGCTTTGGGAAGGCGCTTCGATGCCGTGGTCGCGCATCAGCGCGGCGTTGCCGCCGAGCAGCATCCGGCCGTTGTAGCGCCCCACCATCCCCTTCGCCGCGAGTTGGCGGATCTCGTCGAGGACGAGGCAGCTCAATTCCGCGTCGCTTTCGATCAGGTGGCTGCCGATCCCCTGGGCCACCGGGTGTTTGGAGGACTGCACCAGGGTGTAGAGCATCGCCCGGTCGACCTCCTCGTGCCAGAGGGCGTTGACCACCTCGGGGCGTCCTGCGGTAATGGTACCGGTCTTGTCCAGCACCAGGGTATCGGCCTTCGCCATCGTCTCCAGCTGCGCCGCCTCCTTGAAGAGCACGCCGCGCTGGGCCCCGAGCCCCAGTCCCACCAGGGTCGCCACCGGGGTTGCCAGGGCCAGGGCACAGGGACAGGCGATGACGATCACCGAGATGCCAACCATAAAGGCGGTCGCGAAGTCATGGGGCCAGAACCACCACGCGGCGAACGTCGCGAAGGCGAAGAAGAGGATGATCCCCGAGAAGTACTCCGAAAGGGTGTTCGCCAGCTGCTCGATCTTCGGTTTGCGGCGCACCGCACTCTCAAGCAGCGCCACGAGGTTCGAGAGGGTCGAGTGCGAGAAGTCCTTCGTCGCCCGGTACTTCACCAGGGCGTCGATGCTGACGGTACCGCTGATGACGTTATCACCGGGACGTTTGTAGATCGGGTCGCTCTCGCCGGTAAGGCTCGATTCGTCGAAACTCCCCTCCCCTTCGACAATCTCCCCGTCGATGGCCGACTTCTCTCCCGTCTTGAGCAGGATAACGTCGCCGACTTTGACCTCGTTGACGTTGATCGTACGGCTGCCGCCCCCTTCGAAGATCGTTACCTCGTTGGGAACGTGCTTGCCGATGACGTCGAGGGTATCCGCGGCGCTCTTCTTGCTGAGGACCTCGAGGAACTTGCCCAGCAGGACGAAGGTGATGATCATCGTCACCGAGTCGAAGTAGGCCTCCCCCGACTCTGTCACCATGATGAAGAGCGAGTAGATGTAGGTCAGCGTCGCCCCGGTGGCGACGAGGATGTCCATGTTGACGATCTTGTTGCGGATGCCGAACCAGGCCCCCCTGAAAAAGACCCAGCCGCTGTAGAAGAGGACCGGGGTCGCCAACACCCACTCGGCGACGTTCATGATCGTCTTGTACTCCTGGGTGATCCCCGTGAAGTAGCCCGCGTACTGTGCCACGGCGATCCACATGATGTTCATCAGGCCGAAGGTCGCCACCGCCATGCGGAGGTAGTACTCTTTGCGTTCCTTGTTCGCGCGTACCTCCTGCAGGCTCGGATCGTAGGGGAAGGCGTTATAGCCGATCGCCCGGATCATGTCGATGATGTTGGAGAGCTTGACCGTGTGGTCCGCCCAGGTGATGTGGGCTTTGTTGTTGGTGTAGTTGATATGCACCTCGACGACCCCGTCCATCTTGCTGAGCGCTTTTTCATTCAGCCAGACACAGGCGGCGCAGTGGATCCCCTCGATGATCAGGGAGACCTCCTGGAAACCGTCGCTGTTGGTCGTGACGAAGCGGTCGTAGAAGGCAGGGGAGTTGAAGTTGGCGGAGTCCTCGAACTGCTCCGTCGGCGGGGCGAGCTTCGTGTCCCCGACCCGATCGTAGAAGGTATCGAGCCCCTCGTCTTTGAGCAGGTGGTAGACCCCCTGGCACCCCTTGCAGCAGAAGTGGTGCCCCGCATCCTCGATCATTACCGTCTCTTCAAACTCCAGGTGGCAGTGGTCACACGCTATTTTAGACAATTTCAAATCTCCCCAGTGCACGGTTTTTGGTGATGCGGTCAAAGGGGGCGATCAGCCCCTGCATTACGATGTAGGCCCCGGGAACGGGGCGCGAAGCGGCATACCCGAGTGCCATCGCCAGGTTCGCCGTGGCATCGACGGGATCGATGCTGAAGGGGATCATCGCCCCCGTGAAGATCACCGCCTTCTCCGCCACCGTCTCGGCCACGAAAGCGGCGGAGAGCTCCATCGTATCGGTACCGTGGACGACGACGATCGTCTCCTCCTCCGAGGCGTTGATGATATCCGCGAGCATCCGCCGGTCGTCGGCCGTCATTTCCAGGCTGTCCTTGTAGATCGCCCCGGCGATATTGAGTTCGTACCCGAAGTGGCGCGTCGCCGCTTCGACGGCGTCGTTGTCGTAGGGGACCTCGAGCTCCCCGCTAAGCGGGTTGTAGCGTTTGTTGAACGTGCCGCCGGTGTTGAGAATCAGCATGGGACCTCCTCCAGAGTTTTGACGACGGCCGTCGCCCGGGTCGGCGTGCCGTGATGGGCGGGGTCGTAGAGGTAGCGCCTGAGGACGCCGGCGCGGATCGCCGCTTCGATGTCGCGCTCCTTGTCCCCGACCAGTATCGAAGCCCGGAGGTCGATCTCCAGGTCTCGTGCGGCCTCGAGCAGCATCCCCGGTTCGGGTTTGCGGCAGCGGCAGGGACCGGTGATCTCCGGGTGGTGCGGGCAGTGGTAGACCCCGCTGACCGTGACCCCCTCCTCGGCGAAGCGCGCGACCATCCATCGGCTCAGTTCGGCAAAGTCCGCTTCGCTGTAGCGCTTCCGGGCGATTCCCGACTGGTTGGTCACGACGACGACGAGATACCCCTGCTCCTGGCAGCGGCGGCAGAGTTCGAAGATGCCGTCGATAAACGTGAACTCCTCGATTTTGTGGACATAGTCGTAGTCTACGTTGACCACGCCGTCACGATCGAGGAAGAGCGCTTTACGCACGGGTTCCGCCGAAGAGTTCACGCTCGATGATATCGCACCAGATGTGGCCGATGAGGATATGCGACTCCTGGATGCGCGGCGTCGCGTCGGAGGGGACGACGACCGCATAATCGGCCATCCGCGCCATGGCGCCGCCGTCGCGTCCCGTCAGGGCCACCGTCGTGATCCCTTTTGCCTTGGCGCTCTCGAAGGCGCGGATGATGTTCGCGGAGTTGCCGGAGGTGGAGATGCCGATGAAGAGGTCGCCCTCCTGCCCCATCCCCTCCAGCTGCCGGGAGAAGATATGGTCGTAGCCGTAGTCATTGCCGATGGCCGTCAGAGCGGAGGTGTCCACCGTGAGGGCGACGGAGGGGATGGAGGGGCGGTCGAAGCCGTAGCGCCCCACGAGCTCCGCTGCGATGTGCTGGGCGTCGGCGGCGGAACCGCCGTTGCCCGCCAGCAGCGTCTTGCGACCGCTGCGGTAAACGGCGACGCAGCGCTGCGCCACCGCCTCGATCAGTCCCACGAGCTCCGCATTTTCCGCTATCCTGCGCTTGGTCTCGTACGACGCCCTGATCTGCTCTTCGATGTATCCTCTCATTCCCGGTCCGCTCTTGTTATGTTTCGGGGAGAATATAGCACACTGTGCCTATAAGAAAGGTTAGAGTGGCGGCCTTCTAGGCGACCTGGGGGATCGGCAACCGGAGGGTCGACGCCAGGGCGTGCAGAAGTTCGAGGTCCGAGGCGCTGACAACCCCGTCGTGGCTGAGGAGATCGACGGTCATATCGAGCACTTTTTTGCGAACGCCCGGCTTCGCCTCCTGCAATGCGCGCACCGCCCGGTCGAACGGTGCGTAATCGGCAGAAGCCCGGTCGTCATAACGCAGGGCGGTCGCACCGGCGCGACGGACCGTTTCGTCGAATGCCCGTCTGGCGGCGTCACCGGCATCGTATTGCGTCCGCGCCGCCTCGGAGAGAAACGATTCGATCGCTCCGCGCACCGCCCCGATGTGGGTATGAATCTCTTTGGGAGTCTCACGAAGGCGGAACTGGAGGTCCAGGGGTTCGAGCAGCAGATGCTCCAGCGTCCACTCGAAGAGGGAGAGGGCATCGTCCGCGTCGGCAAAGGTTTTGACGCAGTAGCGGAACTCCTCGTACTGGGCCGGCGACATCGTTTTCAGGGAGACGATGCACTGCAGCAGCAGCGGCAGCCGCTGCCCCTCCCCGAGATGCTCCGCGTACTGGGCCGCCAGCTTCGTCTGATTGAGCAGTACCGAGGAGTGCGCCCCCAGGAATGCGAACTGGGCTTCCCGGATCGAATACTCCGGCGCCGTCAGCAGGGCCAGGACGACCGCCCGGCTGCTCATCGGATGCTGCGCCATGGTCCGCAGCGGTTTGGAAATGCTCTCCAGAAGCGCCTGCGCCCTGCCGACGTTCTCTGCACCGGGGTTACCCACCCGGTCGATCGCGTCCAGAACCGCGGCCGTCGTCACGGCGGCAAACACCTCTTTTTTCCGCTGTTCCTTTCGTTCGGGAACGGCATCTACGGGTTTCGATACCACCGGGATGAATGTACCGTCCCATCCCGGTTCGATCCTGAGGATGCGCTCCGACAGCTCCGGGTGGGTGGAGAAGAGATGGTCCCAGAACCCCTGAACCCCGTCAGCAAAATAGAAGTGGCTGTAGCTGCTCGCATCGACGGAAGCAATCTCCGAACCCGCCGATCCGATCTTTTTCAGCGCGTTGGCGATCCCCGCCGGGTAGCGCGTGTACTGCACCGCCGACGCATCGGCCAGGTATTCGCGTTGACGGCTGATCATCGCCTTGATCAATTCACCGAAGAAGGTGCCGATAAAGCCGATCACAGTGAAGCCGACGGCAATCATGATCGCCGCGCCCACGGCATCGCCCTTTTTGCCGCTTCC
>QKCD01000019.1 GCA_003245815.1 Sulfuricurvum sp. | reverse complement strand
ATTGGAATAATGTTCGTATCTGATTGGATGATCACCTCAATGTCAGGAATGGTGATCAGGAAAAGCAGGATAGCGCCGCACCCGGAAGGGTCAGCGGTTTTCGTCGGATTGTTTGTCGACGGCCTTGACCATCAGGTAGAGCAGGTACTGGTTCAGCGTGACGCCAGCCTCCTGGGCACGCTCCTCGAGGTTCTCTTTCAACGTCTTAGGAATCTGGATCTGGAGTTTGACACTCTCCGTTCTTTCAGGCATAGGGACCCTTTGCTGTTCTGGTGTTCAAAACCGTTATGGTAGCCTGTCGCGGGTTAAGATCACTTGATGGCGGGGAAAACGGCGGAAATCCGCCGATCAGAAGGCGAAACTTTCGCGCATGATCTTCTCGATCTGCTCCGGATCGAAGCTTTCCCCGCTGAAGAGGTGGTTAGCCAGCACCCCCTGCCCGAGGAGCATGTCTGCCCCGTCCTTGCAGGGTTTGCCCAGCTCGGCGGCGAGGCGCAGGAACGGGGTCACTTTGCCGTAGATAGCGTCCGCGGCGAAACGGGCCTGCGAAAGGAGCGGTTCGAGGAGCTCACGAGGGGCGGGGAGACTCTCATCCTCCAGACCCGCGGAGGTGGTATTGACGACCAGGTCGAAGGAACGCAGCGGCATTGTCTCCCAGGTGTGGGTCGTCATCCCCTGCGCGTTGAAGGGTTCGAGGCGGCCGGCGCTACGGTTGAGGACCGCGACGTCGAAGCCCGCGTCACGGAACCTGGCGCCAAGGGCGCGGGCCGTCCCCCCCGCACCGAGCACGAGGACGCTGCGAATCGTGCCGAAGGGGCGGATGGCGAACATGAAGCCGTCGGCGTCGGTGTTGTAGCCGATGAGCCGGCCGTTCTCGTTAACGAGGGTGTTGACGACCCCGACCGTGCGGGCGAACCCCCGGACTTCGTCGCACGCTTCGTAGGCCGCCTCTTTGTGGGGGACGGTGACGTTGGCGCCGCTGAGGCCGAGGCGAAAGAAGGTCTCGCGCAGACGGCTGCCTTCTTTGAGGTGCACCCGGGTGTAGCAGGCGCGGTAGCCGAGGCTTTTGAAGACGTGGTTGTGCATCAGCGGCGAGCGTGAGTGGGCGACAGGGTCGCCGAAGATGGCGAAGAGTTGCATGGCGGATCCGTTTTTTCGGAGAAGTATAGCATAGCCCAAGGTGTCGGGAATCGCGGCGGAGTGGGAGCTTGCACTGTGTGCCGCAGATATCGGGAGGCATCCCGATAGAGCGAAAAGGCTTGAAGCGCGGTGTTTACCCTTCCTGGAGGTCTTCGAGGGTACTCATCAGGGCACCGAGCTTGTTCTGCACCTCAAGGTACTCCAGCTCCGGCTTCGAGTCGGCGACGATGCCGGCACCGGCCTGAAGGATGACCAGGTCGGGCTTGACAAGGGCGGTGCGGATGGTAATGGCGCTGTCCATGTTGCCGTCGAAGCCGAAGTAGCCGATCGAACCGCTGTAGAAGCCGCGCTTGAGCCCTTCGAATTCGGCGATCAGCTCCATGGCGCGGATCTTCGGCGCGCCGGTCATCGTGCCGGCGGTGAAGACGGAGGCGAAGAGGTCGAACATATCTTTGCCGTCGCGCAGCTGTGCCGTGACGTCGGAGACGATATGCATGACGTGGGAGTAGCGTTCGATATGCATCATGTCGTGGACCTTCACACTGCCCGGCTCGGCGACGCGGCCGACGTCGTTGCGTCCGAGGTCGATCAGCATCAGGTGCTCCGCAAGCTCTTTCGGGTCGGCAAGGAGCTCCTCCTCGAGCTCGAGGTCGCGCTCGCGGGTCGCGCCGCGCTTGCGGGTACCGGCAATCGGGCGGAGGAGGATCTCGCCGTCGCTGAGGCGTACCATCACCTCCGGGGAGCTGCCGACGATACTGAACGCCTCGAATTCCATCAGGAACATGTAGGGGGAGGGGTTCTTCGTGCGCAGGATACGGTAGAAGCTGAAGGGGTCGACCTGCGCGTGGCGGGTGTAGCGGTTGGTCATCAGGATCTGGAAGACGTCGCCGCTGCGGACCATCTCCTTGGATTTGGCGACCATCTCGAAGAAGCGTTCCTTGGAAAAGGAGAACTCGCCGCCCCGGTCCGCTGCCATCGGTTTGAGGGGGATGAACTCGTAGGGGGACTTCAGGACCGACTCGATGGCGTCGAAGCGCGAGGCCATCGCCTCCAGTGCCGAGATCATCGTAATGCGGTGGTCCCGGTGGGAGTAGACGACGACCATCTTCGGCAGGATCAGGTCGAGGTCGGGGATCTGCATCGTGTCCTCGAGGCCGTCCATGTAGGGGGCGAGGACCGGTTCGAAGACCTTCACCATGTCGTAGCCGATGTTGCCGATAAAGCCGTCGACGTAGCCGACGTCCAGCTCTTTGCAGGCCGCCTTGTAGACGTCGGTGTCGATCTTGGCGTAATACGCCTTCAGGAAGGCAAAGGGGGAGACGTCCAGCTGCTGCACGCTGCCCGAGGCATCGGTGTAGCGGGTCTGGTTCTCCTGGTACTGGAGCCGTTCACGGGCCCCCAGCAGGATAATGCTGTAGTTGCCGCCGGAGCTGCCGGCGCTTTCGAAGAGGAAGGTAACCTCGCCGCTGAAGAGGCGGCGCAGTTTTTCGTAAACCGCGATGGGGGCGAATTCGTCGAGTAGGAACGCTTTATGGTGGATCACATCAGACCTTTGTGACGAAGGCGCCCGCCTCGATGTTCTTGCGGACACTCGGCAGGGCGCTGCGGGCTTCCTGGTCAGAGCCGAAGGGACCGATCAGCACCTTGTTGATGGTCGATCCGTTACGGGTGACCTTGTGGTAGGTGTAGCTGTAGCCGCTGTCGGTAATCTTCCGGAGGAAGCGCGCGTTGGGGGCGTAGCGGGTGAAGGAGCCGACCTGGATGTAGTAGCGTCCCGTTGCAACCGGTTTCGGAGCGGGCGTGGCGGGGGCGGGGGCCGGTTTGGCGACCGGTTCGGCGGCGGGCTGCTGCGGTTCGACGGCGGCCGGTTCCTCCTGGGGCGCGGCGGCGACGGTCTGCTCCTCCTTGAGGCTCTCCTCTTTGAGCTTTTTGGCGATGCGGTCGAGGTTGTCCTCTGCCGGCGCCTCCTCCTTGATCACCTCCACCGGTTCGAAGAGCGGGTCCTCTTTGACGATACCGGTGGCTGCCGGTGCGGGTTCGGGCGGCAGTACCGCCTGCGGCAGGTTGTCGGTGTCGGAGTTGAGGCGGTTCATGATGACGACGACGATGATCAGGATGATCGCCAGTGTCGCGATCGCCATGACGACCTTCTTGCTGCCGCTGCTGTTGCCCCCTCTGTTGAGGATGATGTCGTTGAGTTCGTTTTTCTCTTCCATGTACTGCCTCTCCTTCCTTACATATGCTTTGACCACGAAGCGCCGCGTTCCTTGGCGTAGACCTCGTAGGGGATGTTCAAGATGTTGTATTCGGGCGGAAGGTCCGTTGTCGGGAACATCCGCCACTGTTTGGGCTGCTTCGCCGCGAGTTTCATCGAAAGCATTTTACCCAACTGCACGGCTTCTTGGAACGTCGTGTGCCCTTTATGGATATAAAGATGCAAATGGCCCGGCGTTTTCGTCTCGAAAGCGGTGAAGTTGATGTATCCCTCTTCACGAAGCAATAACTGTGCCTTGTGGTAGAAACGCTGCGGGTCGCGGCCGTTGTAGTCGATGACGATGTTCTCGACCTGGTCGCGGGCGTTGATCAGGGAGTGGGCGATAGTGATCTCATGGCGCAGGTGGCGGTCGATGAGCGCCTGGGTCAGGCGGCTCTCGATGCGTTCGTACTTGTTGAAGAAGGTGCGTCCCTTGTAGGTGATCTTGTCGACGACGCTCTCCTGCTTGAGCCAGTAGTGGTCGGTCACCATCTTGATCAGTTTCAGGTCCATACTCGTCACGGGACACCTCCTCTCGTTGGGCGCATTCAAAACGTCTCTGAAGCGAGACCGCCGCGACGGGCTCGCTTCAGGGCGTGACAACGCTGCCGGCCGGGGTTCCCCGGCCTGACGTTTAGTATGTCGGCTGCGTGTAGATGACGAAGTTGCGGGCGAGGGCTTTGAGCTCCGCTTTGATCTCCGCCTGTTTCGCCTCATTTTCGATATCGTCGAGGACGTCGGCGATGCGGTTGGCGATCGTTTCGAATTCCGCCTCTTTCATACCCCGCGACGTCAGCGCCGGGGAACCGATACGGATGCCGGAGGTGACGAACGGCGAGCGGGTCTCGCCCGGCACGGTGTTCTTGTTAACGGTGATGCCCGCACGGCCCAGGGCCGCGTCGGCATCCTTGCCGCTGAACTCCTTGTTAAGGAAGGAGACGAGGACGAGGTGGTTGTCGGTACCGCCGCTGACGACGTCGTAGCCGCGCTCCATCAGGACTTTCGCCAGGACCGCCGCGTTGGACTTGACCTGCTTCGCATAGGCTTTCCACGCGTCGGAAAGGTTGTACTTGAAGGCGACCGCCTTCGCCGCAATGACGTGGACGAGCGGACCGCCCTGCAGACCCGGGAAGATTGCGGAGTTGACCTTCTTGGCGATCTCCTCGTCGTTGGTCATGATCATACCGCCGCGGGGACCCGCGAGGGTCTTGTGGGTCGTCGTCGTGACGACGTCCGCGTAGGGGAAGGGGCTCGGGTGCTCGCCGGCACAGACGAGGCCCGCAATGTGTGCGATGTCGGCAAAGAGGATCGCACCGACCGCGTCGGCGATTTCGCGGAAGCGTTTGAAGTCGATCTCACGGGCGTAGGCGGAGGCGCCGCAGACGATGATCTTCGGCTGGACGATCTTCGCGATGTCGAGGACGCGGTCGTAGTTGATACGGCCGTCGAGTTCGACGCCGTAGGTGAAGCTCTGGTAGTTCTTGCCGGAGAAGCTTACCTTGGAGCCGTGAGTGAGGTGGCCACCGTGGCTGAGGTCCATACCGAGGATCTTGTCGCCCGCCTGCAGCAGCGCCGCGTAGACGGCACCGTTCGCCTGGCTGCCCGCGTGGGGCTGGACGTTGGCGAATTGACAGTTGAAGAGTTCGCAGGCGCGGTCGATGGCGAGCTGCTCGACGCCGTCGGCGAATTCACAGCCGCCGTAGTAGCGCTTGTTCGGGTAGCCTTCGGCGTATTTGTTGGTGAAGACGGAACCCATCGCCTCCATGACGGCCGGCAGGGTGAAGTTTTCGGAGGCGATCATCTCCAGGTGGTCGGTCTGGCGCTCCAGCTCTTTTTCGCACAGCTCGAAAATCTCGTTGTCAAACTCTTGTAGAAAACTCATGGTGGTCCTTTAGTATGGTGTAAATTGTCGTATCTTACGCCCTGGGGCGGGATCAGGCCTTGTCGGCCTCGTCTTCGTCTTTGAGCTCATGCTGCAGCGGCTTCATCGCCGGGAAGAGCAGCACGTCGCGGATAGAGTGCTCGTTGGTCAGCATCATCACGAGGCGGTCGATGCCGATCCCCTGGCCCGCCGTCGGCGCCATGCCGTAGCTGAGCGCGTTGACGAAGTCCTCATCCATCTCGTGGGCTTCGTCGTCGATATCCTTCGCCGCCATCTGCGCCTCGAAGCGGCCGTACTGGTCGACGGGGTCGTTGAGCTCGCTGAAGGCGTTGGCGATCTCGCGGCCGGCGATAAAGAGCTCGAAACGGTCGGTCAGTTCCGGGCGCTCGTCGTTGCGGCGCGCCAGCGGGGAGATCTCGACCGGGTACATCGTGATGAAGGTCGGGTTGATCAGTTTCGCCTCGACGAACTCGTCGAAGAGCTCGCCCTGAAGCTGGCCAAGGTTCATCGCCTCGTTCACCTCGAGTTTCTGCTCCCTCATGAAGGCGATGATCGCCGCCTTGTCGTTGACGATCTCGGAGGGAAGGCCGCCGATGACGCTGAGCGACTCGATCAGCTCGATCTCCGTGAACTTGGAGAAGTCCACCTCGACGTCGCCGTAGGGGAGGATGGTCGGCAGGTTCAGGTTGTCGAAGAGGTATTCGAAATACTCCTTCGTGATCTCGATCAGGTCCTTGTAGGTCTTGTAGGCCCAGTAGAACTCGATGGAGGTGAACTCCGGGTTGTGGGTCGCGTCCATCCCCTCGTTGCGGAAGTTACGGTTGATCTCGAAAACCGCCTCGAAGCCGCCGACGATGAGCCGCTTGAGGTAGAGCTCCGGCGCGATGCGGAGGTAGCGGTCAACGCCCAGGGCGTTGTGGTGGGTGACGAAAGGCTTGGCGTTGGCACCGCCGGCGATGGGGTGCATCATCGGCGTCTCCACCTCGAGGAACCCCTTTGACTCGAAGAAGCGGCGGGTGAGGCTGATCACCTTGGAGCGGATATGGAAGGTCTTGCGCACCTCGGAGTTCATGATCAGGTCGAGGTAGCGCTGGCGGTAGCGCATCTCTTTGTCGGTGAGGCCGTGGAACTTCTCGGGAAGCGGGGAGATCGCCTTGGTCAGCATCTTCACTTCGTGGGCGTGCAGCGAGAGCTCGCCCTGGTTGGTCACGAAGGGGAAACCGCTCACCTCGACGATGTCGCCGACTTCGAAGAGCTTCTTGAAGACGTCGTTATAGAACCCTTCGGGGAGGTTGTCCCGGGCGACGTAGATCTGGAGCATGCCGCTCTCGTCTTCGATCTTGATAAAGCTCGCCTTGCCCATGATGCGGAAGAACTTGATGCGTCCCGCGACCGTGTAGTGGCGGTTTTCGTCGCGGCGCTCCTCGAGGGAGGCGACATCCGAGTTGACGTTGAAATATTTGGCGATCGTCGTATTGCGCCGCGAGTCGTTGGCATAGGGGTTGAAGCCGAGCGCGTTGAGCTGCTCCGCCTTTTCGATGCGCTGCTGGATGAATTTGTTCTCAAAAGCCAATCTGATGATCCTTCTTACTGTTTGGTTTGTGCGTGTTCCTGACACTTCTTGCAGATGCCGTAGATCTGCATGGAGTGATCCTCCATCTTGAAGCCGAGATCGTCGGCGATCTTGTGCTGGCGCTCTTCGATCTGGGCGTCGACGAACTCGGTGATCTCCCCGCAGCGGGTGCAGATCATGTGGTCGTGGTGCTCCTTGGCCCCGAGTTCGTACTTCTTCCCCTGGGCTCCGAAAGAGAGGGAAGTGACCATGTCGGAGTCCTCCAGCAGGGAGAGGGTGCGGTAGACGGTGGCGATCCCCGTCTTCAGGGTCGGGTGCTTCTCCTGGATGCGGTTGTAGAGCTCCTCGGGGGTGAGGTGCTCGTCGGAGTTGTAGAGTTCGTCGAGAATCACTTCGCGCTGGATGGTGAACTTCTGTCCGGTACTTTTGAGCAGGGCCTTGAAATCGTTGAGAAGCTTTTCGTACTCGACGGTGCGTTCCGTAAAATCCGTGACGGTTCTCATTGGGCCTTCTCCTCTTTCGACGCGGCGGCGTTCTTGAGCTCCTCTTTCACTTCTTCGATCACCTTGGTGGCGTTGTCGGCGGCCTTGTCCACGACCTCTTTGGTCAGTTCCATCTGTTCGCCGACCGTCTCGTTGACGTCCTGGGCCAGCTTTTCGGTATCGAGCTTCATGATGTAGCCGCCGGTGGCGACCATGATCCCGAAGAGCGTGCTGTTCTCCATCGCCGGCTCGAGGTTCTTGCGGATGGCGTTGATGTTGAAGACGGCGTAGACGATGACCGAGGCGATCAGGAAGAACTTTCCGCTGCCGAAGACGAAGCCGAGGATGCGGTCGAAGGGGCCCAGTCCGCTGGCGGCGCTGAGCTTTTTGAAGAGCATTCCGGCGCCGATCATCAGGACCCAGAAGACGAGCAGGGTGACGAGGAATCCGGTGAAGCTGATGGCGGCCTGGCTGTCGAATTTGAAGACCGCATCGCTGACGACCTGTCCGACGTCACTGCCGAAACGCG
The DNA here is from genome assembly GCA_003245815.1 of Sulfuricurvum sp. Lineage (GTDB taxonomy): Bacteria > Campylobacterota > Campylobacteria > Campylobacterales > Sulfurimonadaceae > SZUA-415. The sequence goes on along the minus strand of QKCD01000019.1, from coordinate 17,906 downwards.
ACGCGATGAAGATACCGCCGATGATGCCGACCAGTCCGAACAGCTCCTTGAAAAAGCCGTTGAGGATCCCTTTGAGGCCCAGCAGCAGGATAATGACGCCTACGATCAGGTCAAAATAGTTCAATTCCATTGTTACTCCACACAGATTTGGTCTTTGCCGTTGGCCTTGGCCTGGTACAGCGCCCTGTCGGCCCGCTCGACGAGGGATTCGATGGTGTCGCCGGGCTGCATCATCGTCACCCCGAGGCTCAGGGTGACGCCGAATTCACGGTCACGGTATTTGAGGCGGTTTTTGCGCATCAGAACGTTGATCCGTTCGGCCACGACCTGGACGCCCCCGGTGCTGACCCGGTTGAGGGCCACGATGAACTCCTCGCCCCCGTAGCGGAAGATCTTGTCGCTGTCGCGCAGGGTCTTTTTGAGGAGGTTCGCCAGAAGGATCAGGATTTTGTCGCCGGCAATGTGGCCGTAGGTGTCGTTGATGCTTTTGAAGTTGTCGATATCGATCATCATGAGATGCATCGGCAGGGTGTTGCCGCCGTTGTTGTGCTCGATGAAACGGGCGAGGTAGTGCTCCATCGCGCGGCGGTTGTAGACCTTGGTCAGGGGGTCGATGGAGACTTTGCTCTCGAGTTCATGAATCCGGTCCGTGAGCATGGTAATGATCTCCCCGGCCCGCTCGACTTCCCGCGTGAGGCTTGCCTGGATCTCCATAAAGCGCTGGGTCAGGTTGTTGTCTTCGCGCTCCTCGATCAGGCCGCGCTGCAGGTCGGAGATCTTCGCAAACTCCCGGTTGCTGTCGGAATAGGAGTCGATGCTGTTCAGGGCGATTTCACGGTAGGCGTCGTCGAAGATGCGGCAGGGGGCGAAAGTCAGCGAAGAGAGGTCCGGCGAATGGCGGGCGAGAAGGCTCGCGGCGTCGTGCAGGGCGTCGATGAGCTGTGCCGGATCGACCTGTTTGGGGGTACCTTCGATCAGCTGCAGCAGCTCGTCGTGAACAGTGGCAAGGAGTCTCTTCGCTTCTTCTTTCTGCATTACGGTCCGTCACGGGATGATAATAGGCAGAATTATACAGATTTAAGCATAAAAATAGCTTGTACCTTTGGTAGTGATAGTGATTATCAGGCTGTCAGCGCGGTGCGACCGGCGAATCAGTGAGTTTTTAGGAATATTCGAGTATTATAAGCGACTTTAAAAAGAGCGATATGACCCGTCGGGACGCAGCGCGCTGCGAGCGACGGGGACGAATTATGAAACTAAGGTAGAACATATGAGTACTTGGAGTCCGACCAGCTGGAGAAATAAATCGATTTTGCAGCAGCCCACCTATACCGACGCGGCGCATTTGCAAAACGTACTGGAGCGTCTGAAAAAGTATCCGCCCCTCGTCTTCGCCGGTGAGGCCCGTACCCTCAAATCGCAGTTGGCGGACGTCTGTCACGGCCGCGCATTTCTGCTCCAGGGCGGCGATTGCGCCGAGAGCTTCTCGGAGTTCAGTGCCCAGAACATCCGCGACACCTTCAAGGTACTGCTGCAGATGGCGGTCGTCATGACTTTCGCCGGCGGTATGCCCGTTGTTAAAGTGGGACGCATGGGCGGCCAGTTCGCCAAGCCCCGTTCCGCCGATACGGAGACCTTCGACGGCGTGACCCTTCCGAGTTACCGCGGCGACATCATTAACAGCGTTGAATTCACCGCAGAAGCCCGTGTCCCGGACCCGGAGCGCATGGTTCAGGCCTACAACCAGTCGGCGGCGACGCTGAACCTGCTGCGGGCTTTCGCGTCGGGCGGTTTCGCCGATCTGCACCAGGTTCATAAATGGAACCTCGATTTCGCCAAGCAGGGGGAGATGGCCGGCAAGTACGACGAACTGGCGTCACGTATCGACGAGTCCCTGAAGTTTATGGAGGCGTGCGGCGTCACCTCCACTACCTACCGGACCCTGCGCGAGACGGACTTCTTCACCTCCCACGAGGCGCTGCTGCTCCCCTACGAAGAGGCGTTCACGCGCCAGGACTCCCTGACGGGCGAATGGTACGCCGTCTCCTCGCACATGCTCTGGATCGGCGACCGCACCCGCCAGGTCGACGGCGCCCACGTCGAGTTCCTCAGCGGCATCAAGAACCCGATCGGCCTCAAATGCGGCCCCTCCATGGACCCGGATGACCTGATCCGCCTGATCGACAAGCTCAACCCCGGCAACGAGGCGGGACGCCTCAACCTGATCGTCCGCATGGGCGCGGACAAGGTCGCCGAAGGGATGCCGAAACTGGTCCAGGCCGTCAAGCGCGAAGGCAAGAACGTCGTCTGGAGCTGTGACCCGATGCACGGCAACGTCTACAAATCCTCCAACGGCTACAAGACCCGCCCGGTGGACGCGATCCTGACGGAGATGAAACAGTTCTTCCAGGTCCACAGATCCGAAGGCACCTTCGCCGGCGGGGTCCACCTGGAGATGACAGGCAAGAACGTCACCGAATGCGTCGGCGGTTCCTTCCAGATCACCGAAGAGGATCTCCAGAGCCGCTACCATACCCACTGCGATCCGCGCCTCAATGCCGACCAGTCCCTCGAACTGGCCTTCCTCATCGCCGACACCCTCAAGGCGGCCCGCCAGTAACCCCCGGGACGTCCGTCGCATGGCCGGACGTTCTTACCGCACCTTCTTCCCTTTGACACGCAATCGGAGTATAATCCTTAATATAAAGGCACGGCTGCTGCCGTGTTCCGGGAAGGAGCGATTATGTTTCCGTTCAGACATCTGCTGACCTCGGCCGCCGTCGCGGCCCTTCTGCCGCTTGCCGCGCAGGCCGAATACTACTGGGAACTCTCCGAACCCCTTTTCGGCTACTGTGACCGGCTGGCCCATACGGCATTGCCGATCGTGGAGTCGGCCGATTTCCTGGCCCAGTGCGAACAGACCCGTGCGGAGCGGGAGCGCGCCGAGAGCGGGGCGATCGCCCCGAAGGAGTACCTGGCGTCGCTGCGGGCGCTGGACAATGCCTACAACAAGAGTCTCTGGGAGGTGCATCTGAAACTGCGCGGTGCCGTCGCGCGTGATGACGTCGAACTTTTTAACGCCATCGCGGCCCTGGAGGAACGTGCACCGTTTCAGATGGGGGGCTTTTTAAAGCAGGCGCTGGAGTTCATGCAGCGCCACAAGATCGAGGTTCCCTACTATATCAATCCCGACGCCGTCGATACGGGGCGGTTGCAATACGAGTAGCCGTCGCGTTTTTCAGATAGGGAGAAATGCAGGGAGCGATGCCGGGGCATCCCCGGCGAAAAGGGCGAGCCCCGGGATCAGAGTTCGCCGAGGGCGCGGAGCAGTTCGTCGGGGCGGTTGGAGAACTGGATGGCGTCGTGCTTGGTGACGATCTTCTTCTTGAGAAACTCCAGGAGCTCCTGGGTCTGGGTGACCATCTTCGTCTCCGCCTGGTTGAGCTGCATCTGGGAGTAGAGCTGGTGCACCTTGTCCTCGCGGATAAGGTTCGCGATCGCCGGGTTGGTAATGAAGACCTCCTGGGCGGCGATCCGGCCGCCGCCGATGCGGGGCAGCAGTGCCTGGGAGATAACGGCGATCAGCGAGGTGGAGAGCTGGGCCCGCACCTGGGGCTGCTCGTCGCCGGAGAAGACGTCGATGATACGGTTGATCGTCTGGGGCGCCGAGTTGGTGTGCAGGGTACCGAAGACGAGGTGGCCGGTCTCCGCCGCCGTCAGGGCGGCCGCGATGGTCTCCTTGTCCCGCATCTCACCGATCAGGATGACGTCGGGGTCCTCGCGCATCGCGTATTTTAGCGCCGCGGCGAAGCTGCCCGTATCGGTCCCGACATTACGCTGGGAGAAGAGGCAGTGCTTGTTCGTATGGACGAATTCCACCGGGTCCTCGACGGTGATGATATGTTTCTTCTCCGTCATGTTGATCTCGTTGAGCATCGCCGCAAGGGTCGTCGACTTACCGCTACCGGTCGGCCCGGTGACGAGGATCAGTCCCTTTTCGCGTTTGATCATCTCCTTGAAGACCGCTTTGGCTTTGAGGTCGTCGAGGGAAGGAATGTCGATCGGGATAATCCGGAAGGCACAGGCGACGTCGCCCATCGTCCGGTAGTAGTTGGAACGGAAGCGGCCGACTTCGGGCAGGACGATGGAGAAGTCGAGTTCGTTGTGCTCTTCGAAATCCTTCTTCTGCTTCTCCGTCAGGAGGGAGTAGGCCATCTCCTCGATCATCTTGCCGTCGAGAACCGGCAGGTTGAGTGCCACGAGTTTGCCGTCGATGCGGATCTGCGGTTCGGAGCCGCTGACGAGGTGCAGGTCCGACGCCTTGTAGGCGACGACGCTCTTCAACAGTTTTCTGATATCCAGTGCCTGACTCATGGTAAAAACACTCCTTCATAACGGGATTGGTCAAAGCCGACGAGAATCGTGCCGCCGTATTCGACGACCGGGCGCTTGATCAGCATGTTCTCTTTCGCCAGCCATTCGATTTTCGCTGCGTCGTCAAGATCCATCGCCTTGAGCCCCAGGGTCCGGTAGGTCGTCCCCCGGCTGTTCATCAGGGTCTTGAGATCCGTTTGCTCCAGCCATCGCTTAATTGTAGCACAATCCGCATGGGTGGATTTGAAATCGACGAGCTCGTAGGAAATTCCGTGCGTCTTGAAAAAGGTGAGGGCCTTTTTGACGCTGTCGCAGTTCTTGATGCCGTAGACCGTCACCATCGGCTACTCGATGATTTTGGGGACGATGAAAAAGCCGTCGCCGCTCTCGGGGGCATGCTCGAGGATCGCCTGGCTGATGCGGGTATCGCAGGCCGGTACGTCTGCTCTGGCAAAGGTGCCGTTGTCGGTCATGGCGAAGGTGTCGTCCACCCCCTCCGTGTCGAGTTCGGCGAGGTTGTCGACGAAAGTGAGGATCTCGCTGAGCTGGCCGATCACCTCTGCGCGTTTGTCGTCGGCGATCTTGACGTAGGAGAGTTTTTCCAAGCGGGTGAGCAGTGCGTCGTCTACTTTCATAAAGGCCTTTCGAGTGGTTCATTGCAGTTGCGGCAATTGTATACAAAAAAAGCTTATGGAGAGCTCTCGGGTGCAGGGGGAGAAGGTTTCGCGCGGTATTAGCTCTATCTAACATAGGGTTGGCTATGATGTCCGCTAAATTTGCACCAGGAGCTGTTTTGAGCCTAAAAGAGAATATCGAAATGGTCAAAGAGGAACTCAACTCGGAAGAGAAGTTTTTTGAAAATGCCGTCAAAGCGGAACGCTTTATCAAAAAGTACCGCAACGCCCTGATCGGCGGCGTTTCCGCCGTCGTGGTTCTGGTGATCGCGAACGTGCTTTACAATGCCGACAAGCAGGCGACGGCCGAAGCCGCCAACGCCGCCTATGCGGCACTGCTGCAAAACGGCGACGACGCGGCCGCCCAGGCGGAGCTTCAGAAGCTCAACCCGGCGCTTTACGATATCTGGAAACTTTCCGGTGCCGTCGCTTCCGGCGACGCCGCATCCCTGGAAAAACTGACGACCTCGACGGCGCCGGCGGTCTCCGACATCGCCGCCTACGAGCTGGCGGCGCTGACGCGCGACGCGAAGAAACTTGACACCTACAGCTACCGCCAGGACGCGATCTACAAGGAGCTGGCCGCTGTCGAGAACGCCCTCCTGCTGATCCAGTCCGGCGATGCCAAGGCGGCCCGGGCCAAGCTGGCGATGGTCGGCAAGGAGTCGCCGCTTTACGGCGTCGCCGAGTTGCTGATGCACTACGGGGTGAAGTAAACGATGCGCCGGTTTATACTGCTACCGCTGACGCTGTCGGCATTGCTGGTGATGGGGGGATGCGGGATGAAGGAGTCCTACGTCCCGGAACAGACCGAAGCCACGTGGCCCGGAGAGGGAAGCCTCGCCTCCGAGATCGTCGATGTGAGCGGCGACGGCGCCCAGCTTGAAAACGGCGGGGTGATCACCCGCGACGGTGTGGTCGACGTGACGATCCCGGAAGGGTACCGTTTCGTCGGCAGCAGCGACGGCCGCATCATCGCGGCGACGGTCAACGGCAAGGTACTGCTGCAGACCCCGGGCGAGAGCAACGCGACGGTGGAGCTCGACCTCAAAAAGACGGTCGCCGGAGCCTCGGTGCAGGGTGATATGCTGGCCGTCCTCTTTGCGGACAACGATATGGCGCTCTACGAGCTTGGAACGCAGACCCCGGTGCTCAAGGAACGCGGATCGGCGGCTGTCGCCGTGGACAACCGTATCGTCAACCCCGTCTTCTTTAACGACCTGGTCCTCTTCCCGACCCTCGACGGCAAAGTTGTGATCATCCACGCGGCCGAGAAGAAGCTGCTGCGCTCGATCATCGTCAGTTCCGAGGCGCAGTTCAATAACATCATCTACTTCAAGATGCTGGGCAATACGATCGTCGCCGCGACCCCGACGACGGTTTTCGCCCTGGCGGACAACGAGGTCCGCGAAGCCTACGACCTGCGGGACGTCATCTTCCGCGGCGAGGGGATCTGGCTGACGACGAAACAGGGCGAGATTGTCGCCCTGACACCCTCGCTGCAGCTCAAGGCGAAGCAGAAGTTCCCCTTCGCGCACTTCATCGGCCTGATCGTGACGGAGACGCAGGTCTTCGCCCTGGAGAAGGAGGGGTACCTGATCGCCCTGGACAAGGATCTGGGCGGTTACAAGGTGTATGATGCCGACGTGCGCGACGGCTACGTCTTCGCCGCGGATAAAACCTTCTATTTCGATTCCCGCTACCTGCCGGTAGAGTAGGCGGGAGCCGGCGCTGAGGCCGCCCATGTCCAACGAACTCGAAGCCTTCCTGGAGTACATCACCGTGACCAAGGCCCTCAGCCCCCGGACGGTCGCGGCCTACCGCAACGACCTCGAGGGACTCGAGGCGGCGTCGGGCAGGGCGGTGATCGAACTCGATACGGGCAGTGTCTTCGGTGCGCTCGGCGGCATCGCGAACAAACGCACTCTCAACCGGAAACTCTCCGCGGTCAACGCTTTTTTCGACTTCTGCCACCGCAGCCGTTTCGTCGGCGAGACGACGCGGCTCAAGCTGGCAAAACTCCCCAAAAGCCTGCCGAAGTTCCTCTCCCACGACCACATCGCCGCGGCACTCGGGACGATCGAGAAGCAGGAGTGGAAGGGGCTGCGCGACTACGCGCTGATTCTTTTCCTCTACGCCACGGGACTGCGCATCAGCGAGTGCCTGCAGCTGCGGCGCGAGGACCTGGAGGGGAACTGGCTGCACGTGCGCCACGGCAAGGGGGAGAAGGAGCGGCTGGTACCGGTCGCCGCCGAGGCGATCGCTGCGCTCGAGGCCTACCTCGACGCCGTTCCCTTCGAGCGCGAAGCGGTCTGGCTCAACTACCGGGGAACGCCGCTCAGCCGCATCTCCGCCTTCAAGATTACGCAGAAATACCTGGGGGTCTCCCCCCACGTGCTGCGCCACTCCTACGCGACGGCGCTGATCCTCGGCGGGGCGGACCTGCGGGTCGTCCAGGAGCTGCTGGGCCACGCGTCGCTGTTGACGACGCAGATCTACACCCATATCCAGAAACAGAACCTGAGGGCCACGGTGGACGCCTGCCACCCGATGTCCGGCAGGCGGCTTTAGGAAGGGACCATGAGCGATACAGGAGAAAAAGATTTGAAAATGATTATCGACGACCTGCAGCAGGGCGGCAGGATCTACAAGCGGTTCGAGGAGATCCTCCCCAAGCACCTCGGCGTGCGCAACCGCATCCGTATCTTCCGTGCGGTCGACCCGTCGGGCTACTTTACGGCGCTCTTCCTGATCGAGCAGAAGAGCCGCATCCTGATGAAGGATGTGCTCAAGATGGAGGAGATCTACCGGAAGCTGGCGATCTACTGCGACCACAACTTCAAGTACAAGCTGATCCGCATCGAAGCGCCGCTCTGCTCCAAGGCGGAGCGCGCCTTCGTCGATGCGGGCTGGAAGCTGCTCTGATGCTGCTGTGCGACATCGGCAACACGACCCTGCACTTCTGCGAAGGGGAGCGCACCTGGCGCGTCGCCGCCGAGGGTTTCGACCCTGCAGCGGTGGAGGGGAGGGTCTACTACATCAGCGTCAACGCGGCACTCGACGCGCTGCTGGCGGGGCATGAGAACTGGGTCGACCTGCGGGATCTGATCGACTGGAGCGGCTACTACGAGACGATGGGGATCGACCGGGTCGTCGCCTGCGAAGCGGTCGAAGACGCGGTCATCGTCGACGCCGGCAGCGCCGTCACCGTCGACGTCGTGCGCGGCGGCCGTTTCGAGGGGGGGTTCATCTACCCCGGCATCCGCGCGATGGCCGCGGCCTATGCGGGGATCTCGCCCCGGCTGGCCTACTCATTTAACTTTGAGCTTGATTTGGATAAAATGCCAAAAAATTCCCAAGACGCGGTCAGTTACGGCTACCTTCGCCCCCTCTGCGGCGAGGTGATGCGCCACGGCGGACCGATCGTCATTACCGGGGGCGACGCGGAGCGCTTCGCCCCCCTTTTCCCGTCGGCGACGGTGGACAGGATGCTGCTGTTCAAGGGAATGAAAAAGATACTGGAGAACCGATGCTGACTGTAGCCCTTCCCAAAGGCCGTATTGCCCAGGAGACCCTGGAGATTTTCGAGACGATTTTCGGCGAGACCTTCGCCTTCGACGACCGCAAGCTGATCCTGGAGACCCCCAACTTCAAGTTCCTGCTGGTACGCAACCAGGATGTCGCTACCTATGTCTTCCACCAGGCCGCCGATATCGGGGTTGTCGGGCTCGATACCCTCGAAGAACAGGGGCTCGACGTCATCCGCCTGCTGGACCTGAAGCGGGGGCGCTGCAAGGTCGCCATCGGGATGCGCAACGGGGAGACGCTTGATCTCACCAAGCCGGAGCTGAAGGTGGCGACGAAGATGGTCAACATCACCAAGCGCTACTTCGCCGACCGCGCCGTGGCGGCGGATGTCATCAAGCTCTACGGCTCCATCGAGCTGGCGCCGCTGGTCGGGCTGGCGGACATGATCGTCGACATCGTCGAGACCGGTACGACGATGAAGCAGAACGGCCTGGAGGTCGTCGAGACGATCATGGAGTCCTCCACCTACCTGATCGCCAACAAGAACAGCTTCTTCGCGAAGAAGACGGAGATCCTCGACATCTACGAGAAGATCAACGGCGTCATCAACCCCTCCTGAGCGGCGGAGCAGTAGCGCGATGGGCCTGAATATCTACGCCAAAGCCGAGGACCTGCTCGGTATCGAGGAGGCGACCGCCTCGCTGCACGCCCTCTACCTGGAGCTGCTTGCCGAGCACGGCGTGCCGGAGTTCCTGGACGTCGGATGCGGACGCGGCGGCCTGATGGCCCTGGCCCGGGAGGAGGGGATACGCTCCTTCGGGATCGATCTGAGCCCGATCATGGTGGCAGCGACCCGCGAAAAGGGGCTCGACGCCGAATGCAAAGAGCTCTGCGACGTCACCGGGAGTTTCGACGCCCTCGTCGCCGTCTTTGACGTGCTCAACTTCCTCGACGAGCAGGAGCTCGAACACTTTTTGGCATGTGCCGCCGCGGTGCTCAAGCCCGGCGGGCTCCTGCTGGCGGACATCAACACCCTGCACGGTTTCGCCAACGTGGCGGAGGGGACGATGTCGGCGGAGGACGCAAACCGTTTCCTGAGCGTGGACGCCGCTTTCGAAAACAACGAACTCCACACGCGCTTCACCCTTTTTGAAAAGGTCTCCGAGACGTGCTGGGAACGGGAGCAGGAGACGATCGTCCAGCATTTCCATCCGATGAAACGTTTCCGCAAGAACGCGCACTTCAGCCTCGTCGAGCAGCACTCCCTCTCCCTCTACGACCGCGACGACAAGACACTGCTGGTGCTGAAAAAGCGCAGCTGAGGCAAGGGAGGCTACGGGATGCTCGAAGACAAACAGCGCTGGAACGAGAAATACAGGACGATGCCGATGCCCTCGGGTGTCGCCGCGGTCGTGGCGCGTTTTGCCCCGCTGGCCGTGACGGGCCGGGGACTCGACATCGCCTGCGGCACGGGTCGGCACACTCACTACCTCGCCGACCTGGGGTTCGAGATGGACGCCGTCGACTACTCCGATTACGCCCTGGCGCAGCTGCGCGACGACGCGAAGATCCGCAGGATCGAGGCGGATCTCGACAGCTACGACCTGGAGCCTGGGCGCTACGACCTGATCGTCAACTGCAACTACCTCGACCGCCGGATGTACGCATCCATCGAGGCGGCGCTGAAGGCAGAGGGGATCCTTATCTTCGAGACCTTCCTCGACGCCGCCGGCGAGGCGGGGTACCACCAGCCGAGCAGTCCCGACTTTGTCCTGCGCAGCGGGGAGCTGCCCGAGGTCTTCGGGGCGCTGGAACCCCTGCACTACGACGAGCGTGAAGAGGTCAACCTCCGCGGCGAAAAGGTGCGCGTCGCCACCTTCGTCGGCCGAAAGCGTCCCCTGTGAGCCCCTACGACCGCCGCACCGAGCTGCAGCGCAGTATCGACCAGTACGTCTACGTGCTGCTGGTCGCATCGGGGGAGAAGAACCCGATCCGGCGCAAGGCCTTCGAGGCGGACGTCGCCTTTGCTCTGGAGGCGGCGGAGCCCTACAAGACGCGTTACGACGAGGTCATGCGCTTTGACATCTTCGCCCTTGACGACTCCTGCGACGCCGCCGTGGCGCAGATCAACGAGGCCCTGGAAGTGCTGCGTCGCATCGGCGCCGAGACGGCGCTGCCGCTGCAGCTGGAAAACCCAAGGACCGTGCTGGCGGAGTGCGCGATGGCGGTAATCGACACGCTACGCTCCCTCGATGCCTTCGACGCCGGGGCGGTGGAGATCCTGATCGAGGTGCTGCTGCGGAGTTTCGACCCCGAAGGGATCGACCGGCTGATCGACCGACGCCTGAAGATCTTCCTCCACCGCTACAGCCACGACACGATCCCCGCCGCGCTGCTGGACCGCATGGCGTTGGAGGAGCGCTTCCTCGCCTCCTACCTCGAGAGCCTCTAGACACATTCTTCGGCGTATCGCCCGTTGACGCAATGGATGTCGGGTGCTTGCCAAGGCTTTGCCGAATATGCTATGCTTCCCCAGCTTCCGTAAAAGCGGGAGTTCAAGGAGCGAAAGAGATGGGACAGAGAGGATGACGTCACCGCAGGATGCGCGCGGGCTGATGGCGACGGACGAGGGACGGATCCTGCTGGCCGGGATGCTGCTGCTCGCCGCCTACATCGGGATCGTCGTCTTCTGCGGCCTCTTCCTGCCGAAGATTTATGAGCTGATCAGCGCCGTAACGTTCAGTCATATCGTCATCGGCCGGGTCCCCGGCATTACCGTCGCTTACGCGATGAAGGGCTCCTTCGCCACGGCCGTGGCCATCAATTTCGTCATCGAGACGATCCTCGTGCTCTTCATCTACCCTCTCTTTATCATGAGTTGGAACAAGCTGCTCGATATCGGTATCCTCAAGGGGTGGAGCGCGCGGATGCACAAAAACGCCGAGAAGTACCGTCCCCTGATCCGCCGGTACGGGATGATCGGCCTCTTCGCTTTCGTCTGGTTTCCCTTCTGGATGACCGGTCCGATCGTCGGCAGCATCATCGGTTACCTGATGGGGTTCCGCCACCGGGTCACCCTTGCGATCGTCCTTTCGGGGACGCTGATCGCCATCGCCTGCTGGGGATGGGCACTGAAACACCTGCAGACGTGGGCCTTCTCCCTTGACCCCCGCGCTCCCTGGATCATCGTGGCGCTGATGGCTCTGTTGATTATGATTGGCTTTATCATCCGCAGGCTGCTGCAACGTTAAACGCAAACGAAACGAATTTCATCTACAATGCGCCTATGAAAATAGACAAACGTTTTTTACCGACTACCCGTGAAGAGATGGAAGCGCGCGGCTGGGAACAGTGCGACGTGATCCTCATCAGCGGCGACGCCTATATCGACTCCCCCTTTATCGGCGTGGCCGTCGTCGGGCGGATGCTCGAATCATGGGGCTACCGCGTCGGTATCATCGGCCAGCCTGACGTTGAAAGCGACCAGGACGTCTCCCGGCTCGGGGAACCGCGCCTCTTCTGGGGGGTGAGCGGTGGCAGCATCGATTCGATGGTCGCCAACTACACGGCGACGAAGAAGTTCCGAAACTCCGACGACTACACCCCGGGCGGCAAGAACAACAAGCGCCCCGACCGCGCCGTGCTCGTCTACTCCAACCTGATCCGCCGCTACTTTAAGAACACCGCCCCCATCGTGCTCGGCGGCATCGAGGCGAGCCTGCGCCGGGTGACCCACTACGACTACTGGACGAACAAGCTGCGCAAACCGATTCTCTTCGACTCCAAGGCGGACATCCTCGTCTACGGGATGGGCGAGATGGCCCTGCAACAGCTGACGAAGGCCCTCGACGAGGGGCGCGACTGGCGTGACGTCCGTGGGCTCTGCTACGTTTCCAGGGAGCCGGTGGCGGAGTACCACCAGCTGCCGTCGCACGAGACCTGCCTGAAGGAGAAGGAGAAGTACATCGACCTCTTCGACCTCTTCTACGACAACAACGACCCCATCGCGGCCAAAGGCCTCTGCGAGGGAGTCGACGGCCGTTACCTGATCCAGAACCCGCCCTGCGACTACCTGAACGAGGCGGAGATGGACGCCGTCTCGGCGCTTCCCTATACCCGCGAACTCCACCCCTACCACCGTCCCGAGGGCCCGGTGAAGTGTCTCGAGACAATCAAGTTCTCCATCATGACCCACCAGGGGTGTTGGGGCGAATGCAACTTCTGCGCCATCGGGGTTCACCAGGGGCGCACGATCCGCACCCGTTCCGAGGCCTCCATCGTCAATGAGGCGAAGGCGTTTACGAAATACAAGGACTTCAAGGGGATTATCTCCGACCTCGGCGGCCCGACAGCGAACATGTACGGCTACGAATGCAACAAGAAGCTCAAGCTCGGCACCTGCGACCACCAGCGCTGCGTCGACTCCCGCCACCTCTGCAGCTCGATGAAGCCCGACCACAACCGGGTCATCAACATGATGCGGCAGGTGCGCGACGTGCCGGGCATCCGCAAGGCCTTCGTCGCCTCGGGGATCCGCTACGACCTGATCAACGAGGACACGCGCCACGGCTACGACTACCTCAAGGAGCTGGTCAACCACCATATCTCCGGCCAGATGAAGGTCGCCCCGGAGCATACGGAGCAGCACGTCCTCGACCTGATGGGCAAGCCGGGCAAGCAGACCCTCATCGACTTCAAGAAGCTCTACGACCGTCTCAACAGGGAGGCCGGCAAGCAGCAGTTTCTCACCTACTACCTGATTGCCGCCCATCCGGGCTGTACGGAGAAGGATATGCACGAGCTCAAGCGCTTCACCCAGCAGGAGCTGAAGATGAACCCCGAGCAGGCCCAGGTTTTCACCCCGACGCCCGGCACCTACTCCTCGGTGATGTACTACACGGAACTCGACCCCGTCACCCGCAAGAAGATCTTCGTCGAGAAGGACCCGCGCCGCAAGGAGAAGCAGAAGGAGATCGTCGTCAAGAAGCAGACGTTCCGGCGCGATTTCGCCAGCTGACACACCGCGGCCCACCGTCGGCGTGGGGTCGTGTTACCATTTTTATGCTACCCTTTAACAATCAGATATCCGGGGTTCCCGCAGCGGCTTGAGAATGGCGCGGGTACCACCGGAAGAGGGGGGTGCGTAATGCAGAGCTTTTTGAAACGGCTGGTGCCGGCGGGGCTGTTCCTGGCGGCGTTGACGGTGATGGCGGCGGCCGCCATGGTCCAGACCTACGGCATCGTGGTCGGGACCTACAATTCCGAGGCCAATGCGCAGGAACAGGTAAAGCGCCTTGAAAAGCTCTTCGAAGGACGCGAGGATATCGCCGCGCTGCGCCGCTCGAACGGTTTCCGCTACGAAGCGGCGCCCAGCGGCAACTACTACGTCGCGCAGATCGCCCCGATCGCGGGCAGTGAAGCGATGGAGACCCTGCTTGCCGAATCCCGTAAAACCTTTGAAGGCGCCTATATCATCAAGCTCGGCAAGCGCGACGTCAGTGCCGAAGCGCCTGTGAGCACGACGCCCTCCGGGCCCGTCGCCGCGGAGCCCGAGCCGGAGCGGCTTGTTGAGGTGGAGACGGAAACGGAAGTGGAACTCCTTCCCCCTGCGGATGAAACGCCCCCGGCACCCGTCGCACCAGTGGCAGCAGCACCGGTAAAACCCCTGCCTGCCGTCGCGCCGGCGGCCGCGACATCTTCTCCCCTGCCGCTTACGGAGGAACAGATGCTCTATGCGGCCGGCGGAGCGGCTCTTCTGTTGCTGTTGCTCCTGCTCTTCCGCCGGAAGAAAGCGGTGCCGGCCACCCCTGCCCGGGAGGCGGAGGCCGTCACGGAAACGCCTGCGGCGGAGGAAGCCGGTGAAGCAACGTCCGAAGCAGCCGTCGAACCGGTAGTCGAACCGGAGGAAGAGGCCTTTGAGGAGGTGACCGTCGAGGAGGAAGCCGCGGCGGAAGCAGAACTCCCGATCGCCGAAGAGAGCCTCGAAGTCGTCGCGCCGGCCGAAGCGGCCGCAGCCGCCGCCGAAATGCCGCCCGCGGAGGCTGCCGGAACGCTCCGCAAAAAACGCAGCTACAAGCACAGCGGCGAAACGATTACCAAGGAACACTTCAAGCAGTTTTCGGGGTGCCGGCTGTTGGTCGCCGAGGACAACCTGATCAACCAGAAGGTGATCGTCAGCCTGCTCGCCGATTCGGGTATTGAGGTCGTTATCGCCAACGACGGCCAGGAAGCGCTGGACACCCTGGCCCGGGACCGCGCCTTCGACATGGTGCTGATGGACGCGCACATGCCGATTATGGATGGTTACGAAGCGACCGAGGCGATCCGGGCCAACCCCGATTACGAGGCGATCCCCGTCATCGCCCTCAGCGGCGACACGGCGGCGGACGACATCCGGAACATGGAAGCCGCCGGCATGGAAGGCCACCTTGAAAAACCCCTGCACCTCGACGCGCTCTACGAGATACTCTACAACTATGTGGATTTCGAAGGTGCCGAAGAGGAGACGGCGGCGGAGGAGCTGCTGCGTGACACCTCCGAACTTCATGCGGAGAAGGGGCTCGACCTCTCGATGGGGGACGAAGGGCTCTACCGGGAGATCATCGGCGAGTTCGCCCAGATGTATGGCAATTCCGACGAGTCGCTGAAACGTTTTATGGAGAACGCGGCCTACGAGGATGCCGAGGCGCTGCTGCTGGATGTCTACGGGCTGGCGGCCAACATCGGGGCCGACCGTCTCTCGGAGGCGGCAGAGACACTGCGTGAAGCGATGCTCGAGGGCGACAGCTCCCGCTACGACGGACTGCTGGCGGAGTACACGGCCCACCTGCAGGCCGTTCTCGAAGATATCAAGAAGGTATAGGAGGGTTCCCCCGGCGGGGAGGTATCAGGGGAGTACGAAGCTCGTCGTAGCGAGGGGGTTGCCGTCGAGATCGTTGACGGTGACATCCCATTTGCCCAGGGCCCTGCCGTAGTAGTAGCGGTAGTCGTAGACCGAACCGTGCAGTGCGGGGACCATCAGGGTACGTTCACGGTCGTCGTGGGGCGTCGTCTCGGAACGCCAGATAAACTGGACGGGCCGCTCCTCCTCCAGCCGGCTTGCGGAGTAGGTACACTGAATGATTTTATCACCATCGTCCACGACCTCGCACGTGAGCTTATCATGGCGTTCGGCACTCAGCGTGCTCGACAACAAGATCCCCAGAAGGGAGAGCGGCAGGGCGAGTTTCATAGTGACCTTCCTTCGATGCATCGGAAATCGGAATGTGATATTATAGCAGTTTGCGTGACGACTACATCACATCGCATCACAATTCCTCCCCCACTCACACTTCCAACCTGTCTGAAAAGTGTACAGTCAACCCCTCGCGCGGCGGCGCCGCAATGGCCTCAAAACAGGCGCGGTGTTACCGTTTGGCCGCTTCAAAGAGGCATGACGCGGAGGAAACCGTCGGATGCTTTAGAAATTGGTTATACTTATGGCCAAAATAATGATGACGGATGATCTATGAGAAATAAAATCGGAACATTTAAAAACAGAATTGCAAAATTGACCCTTGAAAAACGTCTCTTGACGATGAACACCCTGATTTTGGCCGAAGAGGGGAGCGGGAAGACGAACCTGGCGAACAAGATCCGCCATTTCGTCATTGACAACGGCATCCCGACCCTCTACCTCGACTTCTCCAACCCCGAAGAGTCCCAGGTCGAAGAGCGTTATAAGGATGAGCGGTTCCACTACATGCGTTTCGAGGAGAGCGACGCGTTCAACGCGGCGCTTCAGGAGGCAATCGCAGCGCGCAAAGACATCTACATGGCCGTCAACCCGAACTATTTCTCAAACCGCCGCGACATCAAAAGCAAGCTCTCGCAGATGCTGCAGACGCCGGAACTGCTGGAACACTACTACTACTTCTTCCACGAGATCTCCCGTCTGAACGCCTTCTACACGAAGTTCGAGGACTTCCTCCTCTATATCCTCAACTTCGTTCATTTCAAGAAGTACGGCCTCACCTTCCTCTCCCAGCCGCACGAGACCTTCGAGAGCCCGCAGATCAAGCTGATCTTCACCTTCCTCTTTATCGGGAAGTGCTCGAATGTCCATTATTTCAACACCTCGCTACTGAAAAACATGAAGCCGCATACCTTCTACTTCCAGTACCGTCTCGACAGCAAGACACTGCTCTTCAACGAAGTCCAGGGCGATATCGTCACCATCGACCACTAGCCGCCTAAGGGCGCTCGTCCTAAAACTCCATGACAAGCCCCGCCCCGAAGTGCCAGTTCTGCTGTTCGCTTTCGGGCTCGTACCACGGTTTCACCGTATCCTCGGGCGGGTAGTAGGCCGACACCGTGTCGGAGCGGTTCATTTTGGCGAACTCGAATCCCAGCCGCAGCACCAGCGCCAGCGTATCGCGCAGCGGGATTGTAATAGGAACCCCGGCACTGAGGCTGAAGCTCCTGCCCAGGGTGAAGTTCAGGGGCTCCATTCCCTCCAGCCGCGCCTCCATCTCCTTGACGAACGCATATTTCCCGTCGAACTCCAGCGCCAGCGTCCAGTCCCGGTAGAAGGTCTCCGCCATTCCCGCCCCGACGTGCAGGTACTGCCATTCGTACGTCTCCTTCTGTGTCGAAGAGAGCTCCCGCTTCCAGCGCTGGTAACCGATACCGGCTTCGAGGGTGTAGTCGAGCCCGTACATCGGGAAGCTCCGGCTCAGGCCGAGGCGGATATCGTCGAAGGTATCGGCGGTCGTTGCGACATAGGAGCCGTAGGGCATGCCGCTGCCCAGGAGGGAGCCCTTGTAGCGGGTCGTACCCTGGGTATGGGAACCGTAGAGGGTGACGCTGTCCCGGCCTCCGAGGCCGTTGTCGCGCAGGGGAAAGGCGAGGCCAAGGTACCCCCCTCCGATATCGCCGAGATTCGAGCGTTCCGTGTCGAGCACGGTCGTACCGTCGAGCTCGGTGTAGTCGTAAACCGTCGTCAGCAGACCGAACTCCAGGGTAGAGGCCGGAGCGGCGAGGGGTGCCAGCAGTGAAAGGGCGGCAATGAATCTGACGTTCATGGGAAGCTCCTTTGTATAAAACGATGATACCGCAAAACCTATAACGAACCGTACGCTTTCTCCCGTATACGGGGAGGAAACCGATCTCCCAAGAGGCAGCCCAGCTATTATTTGAACTGATGCATGATTAAAATATAGACATAAAACTGCACGCATCGGGTATGGCTGCATTCTATAATGGTGACATACAAACCAGGGGTCTTCCCGGACGATTCGGCTAGCTGCTGAATAGTTCGGGGAGATCCTACAAGGAGAAGTTGTGGAAAAC
>QKCD01000053.1 GCA_003245815.1 Sulfuricurvum sp. | reverse complement strand
CCGCAGGGGGCCTACACTTCTTTTTATCTTCCTTTAATCAGGATTTCAGTAAAATTCCATCCATTTTATTCAAAGGACCTACATGTTAGAAGGTATTATTAGAGAGAGTATTGGCAAAAAAGCGACAAAAGCTTGCCGCCGTGATGGTTATCTAATTGCTAACATTTACGGTAAAGGCCTTGAGAACATCAACGCCGCGTTCAAAATGAACGATTTTATCCGTACTGTGCGCAACAAAGAGAGCCTGGCATTCCCGGTTAAAGTGGGAGACAACGAAATCAACGTCGTCGTACAGTCCTACGAGTCCCACCCGGTTTCCGGCAACCTGCTGCACGTTGACCTGATGGTCGCTCAGCCGGGCGTTGTGACACACTACATGGTTCCGGTCAAAACTCACGGCTCCCCGGTCGGTCTGAAAAACAAAGGCATGCTCTTCATCGCGAAGAAACGCCTCCGCGTCAAAGCGGCGATCGAAAACGTTCCCAACAGCATCGACGTCAACGTTGCACCGCTTGACCTGGGCGACTCCGTCCTGATCCGCGACCTCGACGCTATCGAAAACGTAACGTTCACGGATACTGACCGCGTTTCCGTCCTCTCTATCATCAAAGCGAAGTAACTTTGCTGATCGTCGGACTGGGAAATCCGGGTTCGACATACGCCGCGACCCGACATAACGTCGGGTTCATGGTGATCGATGAGCTGCTCCGGCGCCATCATACCTCCGCCGTCAAGAAAGCCTCCTTCGAAGGCGATCTCTTCAAGTTCGACTCCCACTTCCTTCTGAAGCCGATGACCTACATGAACCTTTCGGGGCGTTCCATCGCCGCGGTGAAGAACTTCTACAAGATCGATGAGGTCATTGTGATCCATGACGATCTCGATCTCCCTTTCGGGGCCCTGCGTTTCAAGCACGGGGGCGGCCACGGCGGCCATAACGGCCTGAAATCGACGGACGTCTCCATCTCCCGCGAGTACCTGCGGGTGCGGATGGGCATCGGCAAACCGGTGGAGAAAACGAAGGTCGCCGACTACGTCCTGAGCCCCTTCACAGCGGCCGAGGCGGCCCATCTCGAGGGGTGGGTCGCACAGACCGCCGACGCGGTCGAACGGCTTCTTACCGAGCCGTGGGAACAGGTCGCCTCGCGCTGCTCCGTCAAGGCATTCGCCGGCTGATTCCGTTTGTCGCACGCAGGCGACCTGCCGCCGATTTAATGAAGTTCCGTTAAAATACTCCCGTAATCCCGCCTCCGAGAGAGCCGCCATGCTGTTGTTCCGCTACATCGCCTACCATTACCTGAAATATTTCCTGATCATCATCTTTGCGCTGGTGGCGTTTATGGTGGGGCTCGATTTTCTCTCCCACGGCGACGACCTTCCCGAATCGGCCAACCTTATCCTCCTTTACGTGATGTACAAGACGTTTTTCGGGATCGAGATGATGGGGCCGCTCTCGCTCGTCTTCGCAATGATTGCGACGAAGATCTATCTGATCCGATCCAATGCGCTGGTCGCCTTCTACTCCCTGGGGTATTCGAAGACGGATGTACTCAAGCCCTTTGTCACGGTCTCGACGCTCCTGATCGTCCTCTTCGTCGCCCTGCACACGACCTCCTTCGCCCGGGCTGACGAGAACGCCGCGGGCATCCGCAAGAACGCCAAGCAGATGCAGCCGACGGAGAATCTCTTCTTCACCTACGGCGATCAGTACGTCTATTTCGGCCACCTCTACCCCCTGCAGCAGCGGGCGGAGGATGTCCGGGTTTTCCGCATCCAGGAGGGGCATCTGCACGAGGTGATCATCGCCGATCATGCCCTCTACGGCGGGGAGTACTGGCACATTTCCGATGCGCGGATGCTGCGTAAACCGAAGGTGCCGCAGGCCGGCGGCGCGGGGATCGAAATCGTCGAACACCAGAACTTCAAGGTCCTCAAGGGCTTCAAGCCGAAGATCCTCGACCAGGTCTACGAGGGGAAGGTTAATTTTACGATCACCGACGCCTTCGATGCGCTGAACCTGCTCAACGAGCAGAAGGTAAGTATCGACCGGATCAAGAGCGCGCTCTACCGTATCTTCGTACACCCCTTCTTCGTGCCCTGTCTGGTCGTCATCATCTTCTTCTTCGTTCCGATCAGCAGCCGTTTCCTGAATCTCTCGATCTTCAGTTTCGGGGCGATCCTGGCGACGCTGATCGTCTGGACGGTGATGTACTCTATGATCGAGCTCTCCAACACGAAAACGATCCCGAGCGAGGTCGGCATCGTGCTGCCGGTGCTGCTCCTCTTCGCCACGGCCCTGTTCCAGTGGCAGCGCAACCGCGTCCGGGTTTGAAACCCCGCTGCCGCCGTTAGCGGTTAAGACTATTCTTCATATAAGCACTTTTTGGCTAGAATGCGCCTATTTTAAGCCGGGAACCGGCCTACCCCAATTCCATTGACAACAAGGACGACAGTGATCGATTTCAACGCATTGGCGCAGGAGTACCAGACACCGCTCTACGTCTACGACCTCGATGCCATGAGCAGCCAGTTCGAGGCGCTCAAAACCGCATTCAAGGGGCGCAAATCCCTGATGGCCTACGCCGTCAAGGCCAATTCGAACCTGAGCGTGGTGAAGCACTTCGCCTCGCTGGGCGCCGGTGCGGATTGTGTCTCCATCGGCGAGGTGCGCCGCGCGCTAATGGCGGGCATTCCGAAATACAAGATCATCTTCAGCGGCGTTGGCAAGCGCGATGAGGAGATCCGCGAGGCACTGCAGAACGACATTCTCTACATCAACGTCGAGAGCGACGGCGAGCTCGGCCGTGTCGACGCCATTGCGGCGGAGCTCGGGGTGCAGGCGCGCATCAGTATCCGGGTAAACCCCAACATCGACCCCAAAACCCACCCCTACATCTCGACGGGGCTGCACGCCAACAAGTTCGGGGTCGATCTCGACGTCGCCAAACGGATGTACATCCGCGCGAAGAACTCATCGAACCTCGACCCGGTCGGCATCCATTTCCACATCGGCTCGCAGCTGACGGAGCTTGACCCGATCCGCGAAGCCGCCGAGATTGTCGCGGACCTCGTTCGCTCGCTGAGCGTCCTCGACATCGAACTCAAGTTCTTCGACATCGGCGGGGGACTGGGGATCCGTTACAAAGAGGAGACGACGATCGACCCTTACGACTATGCCCAGGCGATTCTCGGCACCCTGCGCGGGCTCGATCTGACGGTCGTGATGGAACCGGGCCGCTTCCTCACGGCGAACGCGGGTCACTTCCTCACCCGCGTGCTCTACGAGAAGCGCAACGGTACGAAGCGCTTCGTCGTCGTCGACGGGGCGATGAATGACCTGATCCGTCCGAGTCTCTACAACGCCTACCATGGCATCGAAGCCCCTTTCCGCACGGGGGAGTGCACCGAAGCGGATATCGTCGGACCGGTCTGTGAAAGCGGCGACTTCCTGGCGAAGAACTACCCCCTGCCGCAGATGGAGCACAACGACCTGCTGGTCGTCCACAGTGCCGGGGCCTACGGCTTTGGTATGGGGAGCAACTACAACACCCGGGGACGCGCCGCCGAAGTGGCCGTCGAAGGGGGCAAAGCCCGCCTGATCCGCCGCCGTGAGTCCTTCGAGGACCTGATCGCCCTGGAAAAAGAGTTCCTCGAGTCCTGAGATGTATTTCATCGACGTACAGGGGACTCTGATTGACGATGTAGACCGCCTTCCCATACGGGGTGCGGCGGCGTTCATCGCGGAGCTTAACGCCGCGGGGACGCCCTACATGGTCATCACGAACAATACCAAGCGTCCCGGACGGGAGTTTCACGCCTATCTGCGGGAGATCGGGCTGGAGATCCCCGCGGAGCGCTACCTCGACCCCCTGATGACGCTCGAGGCGATCCTTCCCCATGAGGGGGTGGCGGCCTACGGCTCCGAGCCCTTCCTGCGGGTCATCGAGGAGATGGGGTACCGCCTCGACTACAGCGACCCCCGGAGTGTCCTGGTCGCTGTCAAGGAGGATTTCGACGCCGAGGAGTACGCGCAGATGATCGGTTTTCTGCTGAAGGGCGCGCGCCTCGTCGGGATGCACGAAACGACCCTCTATGCGAAAAACGGCAAACGCTACCCCGGGGTCGGAGCGATCCTGAAGATGCTGGAGTTCGCCACCTCGGCCCGCTACGAGGTCGTCGGCAAACCGAGTATGGCCTTCTACGGTGAAGCGCTGCGGCGGCTGCGCCAGCAGATCCCCGATGCGGATTTTGAAGATGTGACAATCATCAGCGACGACGTCAAGGGGGACCTTGTCGGCGCGAAGGCACTGGGGATGAAGACGGTCTTCGTCCTCAGCGGCAAATACGCGAATGCCGATGAAATCATCCCGCATATCCCCGCCGACCAGGTTCCCGACCTGGTCTGCGCCGATATGCAGGAGTACAGGGAGAGAAGATGAAAGAACTGGAAACGCTTGAAGCATGCAGGGAAGCGATCGATGCCATCGACGACGGGATCGTCCGGATGCTCAACGAGCGGATGGAGATCGTCAAGCGCGTCGGCGAGATCAAGCATGACACCGGGGGGGCGATTTACCGCCCGGAGCGGGAGAAGGCGATCATTGAACGCCTCTCGGCCCTGAGCGTGGCGGAGGGGGGGACCCTTAACGCCGCGGCGGTGGAGGCGATCTTCCTCGAGATCTTCGCCGTCTCGCGCAACATCGAGCTGCCCGAGCGGATCGCCTACCTCGGCCCGGAGGGGAGCTTCACCCACCAGGCGGCGGAGAGCCGTTTCGGCGCGATGAGCGAGTACCTCTCGCTGGGCTCCATCCACGCCGTCTTTAAAACGCTGGAAGCGGGGCGGGCGAAGTTCGGCGTCGTACCCGTCGAGAACAGCCGCGACGGGGTCGTCGGCGAGACCCTCGACCTGCTGGCCAAAAGCCCGGTGAAGATCGTCGCCGAGCTCTACATGCCGATTCATATGGCCTTTGCGACGAAGGCGGAGCACCTGGGCGTGATCAAGCGCGTCTACTCCAAGGACAAGGGGTTCGGCCAGTGCCGGGAGTTCCTCCAGGAGCATGGTCTCGACACCGTCGAACTGATCCCGGTGGAGTCGACGGCGAAGGCGGCCATCCTCGCCTCGGAGGACCCCTCCGCGGCGGCGATCTGCAGCCATATCGCCGCCAAGCTCTATGGGGTCCCGACGATGTTCGAGAACATCGAGGATCTCCACAACAACACGACCCGCTTCGTCATCCTCAGTGATTTCAAGAACGGGGTGAGCGGCGAAGACAAGACCTCCATCTTCGTGCGTCTGAAAGATGCCTGCGAAGCGGGGGCCCTGGTCCATTTCCTGCAGGACTTCGATGACGAGCAGATCAACCTGAGCAAGATCGAAAGCCGCCCCTCCAAGGGGGGCGACACCTTCGGTTACTGGTTCTTCATCGATTTCTACGGGCACGTGGACGATGAAAACGTGCAGCGCGTACTGCAAAAACACAGCAATGAAGTCACGTGGCTGGGAAGCTACGTGAAAGGGGAACAATGAAATTCAATCCGGAACTGGACAACATTACGATTTACGAGGCGGGCAAACCGATCGAACTGGTTGTGCGCCAATTCGGCATCGAGCCCAAGGACATCGTCAAACTGGCGAGCAACGAAAACCCCAACGGCTGTTCGCCGAAGGTGAAAGCCGCGGTGGCACAGATCATCGACAAGATGCCTCTCTACCCGGACGATTCGATGTACAAGCTCAAAGAGGGGCTCGCGAAACGCTACGGTGTCGCAAGCAGCCAGGTGGTCATCGGCGCCGGTTCGGACCAGGTGATCGAATTTGCCGTCCACGCCAAGGCGACCCGCGGCACGAAGGTCCTGATGAACAGCGTCACCTTCGCGATGTACGAGATCTACTCCCGCCACGTCGGGGCGGAGATCATCCGTACGGCGTCGCAGGAGCACGACCTCGACGAGTTCTATGCCCTTTACAAGGAACATAAGCCGGAGATCATTTTCCTCTGTACGCCGAACAACCCCACAGGCGACGCGATTGACGCGGCGAAACTTTTCGACTTCCTGGAGAAGATCGACGACGAGACTCTGGTGATCGTCGACGGCGCCTACATGGAGTACGCGAAGGCGAAAGACGCCTCCAAAGCCGTTGAGCCGGCCGACCTCGTCGCGCGTTTTGCGAACGTCCTCTACCTGGGGACCTTCTCCAAGGCGTACGGTCTGGGCGGGATGCGTACGGGCTACGGTATTGCGCGGAAACCGATCATCCAGGCGCTCTACAAGCTGCGCCCGCCCTTTAACATCACGACCCTCTCCCTCGAGGCGGCTTCGGTGGCGTTGGAGGACGAGGGCTTCGTGGAGATGTCGGTAACGGAGAACTTCTCGGAGATGCAGCGTTACGAAGCGTTCGCCAAAGAGGTGGGGATCGGCTACATCGAAAGCTTTACGAACTTTGTTACTTTGTGTTTGAATGAGGGGCAAAATTCCACCCTATTAGCAGATGCATTGCTAAAAAAGGGTATGATAGTAAGAAATTTGAGCGGGTACGGCCTCAACGCGATCCGCGTCACCGTCGGGACGCCGTCGGAGAATGACCGCTTTTTCGCACTTGCCAGCGAATTACTGTAGATTATACGTCAGCGGAACAACCCGTGTGACGATGCCCGGAGTGAGAACCTCACGCCGGTACGGGCGACACAGCTCCCCCGCACGTACGGTCGGAGGGAAAAATTCTCATAACGGGTAGCAATGGATTTTAAGGCGCTCTTTTCGCAGCTTGTCATTCTCTACAGCCGGCTGACCACCAGCCAGAAGATCATCATCGCTGGTGCCGTAGCAGGCATCGTCGCCTTCCTGGTCTTCCTGGTCGTCTACACGTCAAAGGGGGGGATGCGCGACGGCTACCAGGTGCTCTTCGACTCCCTCTCCCCGGCCGACGCCGCGAAGGTGGTTGAGCAGCTCGAAAAGGACGGCATCCCCTACCGCATTCCCCGTGAAAACGTGATCGAAGTTCCCAAAGAGGTCGTCTACAAAGAGCGGATGGCCATCGCCTCTATGGGGATTCCGAAAGAGAGCCGGGTCGGGTTCGAACTCTTCGACACCCAGGAGTTCGGCGCGACGAACTTCGACCAGAACGTGAAGTTCCTCCGCGCCCTCGAAGGGGAACTCGCCCGTACGATCGACTCCCTCGCCCCGGTCGAACGCTCCAGCGTCAACCTCGCCCTTCCCAAGGAGAGCCTCTTCGTGACCAAGGAGGTCGCGCCGACCGCCTCGGTTATGGTCCAGCTCAAGGAGGGGCGCCGCCTCTCGACGAAGCAGGTGGCGGGGATCAAGAATCTCGTGGCCTCGGCGGTCCCCCGCCTGGAACCGGTGAACGTCACCCTGATCAACGACGAGGGTGAGACCCTTGGGGACGACGACGAGTTCGTCCAGATGAGTGAACTCTCGCTGATGCAGCAGCAGTACAAGCTGCGCGAGGAGCATAAGCGCGAAGAGAAGATCGTCAAGGTGCTCTCCCCCTTCATCGGCGGGAACGAGCGGGTCGTCGCCAAGGTGACGATGGAGTTCGACTTCTCCCAGCGCAGTTCCACCTCCGAGACCTTCGACCCGGAGAACGTCGTCCGCAGCGAACAGGTGCTCGAAGAGAAGCGTGAAGGGGCCAAGCCCAAAGAGGTCGGCGGGGTACCGGGGGCGGTCAGCAATATCGCCCCGGTGGAGGGGCTCGCGTCGTCCCAGGGGAACGAGAGTTACACGAAAAACTCCTCGACGACGAACTACGAGATCTCCAAGACGGTTTCGACGACGAAGGGTGAGTTCGCCAAGATCAAGCGGATCACCGCGGCGGTCGTCGTCGACGGCAAGTACGAGTCGAAGCTCGACGAGGCGGGGAGCCCGACGCAGGAGATGGTCTACGTCGCCCTCGACGAGAGCCAGCTCGATGCCATCAGCTCCCTTGTGAAGCAGAGCATCGGCATCGACGAGGAACGCGGTGACCAGGTGACGGTCCGCAACTTCCAGTTTGAGGGCACGGGCGCCGCCATGGCGGCGAAGGGCCCTGTCGGTGAGATCCAGTCGGCGATGGACGCCTACCTGACGCCCTTTGCGCCGCTGCTGAAGTACCTGCTCGTTGCGATCATCCTCTTCGTCGCCTACAAGAAGGTGATCGCACCCTTTGCCGAACGGATGCTGGAGTTCAGCAAGGAGGAAGAGGAGATGCAGCGTCCGAAGCTGATGATCGAAGAGGACGAGGACGAGGACCTGGTCGAAAAGGTCCAGCAGATGCGCAAGAAGGTCGAGAGCCAGCTGGGCTTCGGCGAAGAGATGAACGAGGACGAACTCAAGTACGAGGTCCTCCTCGAAAAGGTCAAAAGCGCGGTCGAGGACCGCCCGAGCGAGATCGCCCATGTTCTTCAGGCCCTGGTCGAAGAAGAGCTGGCGGAACGCACGTCGTCGTAAGGCAGGAGCACGCATATGAACGTCAATCTTCCCCCCAATCTCAAGGCACAGTTCGACGAGATGAGCATGCCCGAAAAGGTCTCCATCCTCCTACTGCAGCTAGGTGAAGACATGACAGCCGCGCTCTTTTCGAACATGCATGTCGAAACGATCACGGAGATCTCCAAGTACATCGCGTCGAACCGGTCGATCGACAAGGCGATCGCGACGGCGGTGCTGGAAGAGTTCTACGCCATCATCCAGTCCAACCAGTACCTCACCAGCGGGGGCCTGGAGTATGCCCGGGAGATCCTCTACAAGGCCCTGGGCGAGACCGAGGCGAAGCGGGTGCTCGAACGCCTCTCAAAAAGCATGTCGACGACCCAGAACTTCTCCTACCTCTCCAAGATCAAGCCGCAGCAGCTGGCGGACTTCATCGTCAACGAGCATCCCCAGACCGTTGCTCTCATTCTGGCCCATATGGACGCTTCGGCGGCAGCGGAGACCCTCAGCTTCTTCTCCGACGACCTGCGGGCCGAGGTGGCAATGCGGATGGCCAAGCTCGGGGATATCTCCCCCTCCATCATCAAGCGGGTCAGCGCCGTCCTCGAATCGAAGCTCGAGTCCCTGGCGAGCTACAAGGTCGAAGTGGGCGGACCGCGCGCCGTTGCGGATGTCTTCAACCGCCTCGGGGCGAAGGCCTCGAAGGCGACCCTGTCGCATATCGAACAGATCGACGAGCAGCTCGCGGCTTCGATCAAGGAGATGATGTTCACCTTCGAGGATATCTCCTCGATGGACAACAACGGTGTCCGGGAGATCCTCAAGGCCGTCGACAAGCAGGACCTGATGATGGCCCTCAAGAGCTCGGCGGAGGAGCTCAAGGAGAAGTTCTTCTCCAATATGTCGCAGCGGGCGCGGGACACCTTCGTCGAGGAGATGCAGTTCCTCGGTGCCGTCAAGGTCAAGGACGTCGAGGCGGCGCAGCGCAAGATCGTGGAGGTCGTGCAGCAGCTGGCGGAACAGGGTGTCCTGCAGGTGGGCGAGACCGAAGAGATGATCGAGTAGCCGCATGAAAACCGTTATCGACCGCAATGCGCTCGAACGCCACAGTATCGACAAGTACAAGTTCAAGGTCCTCGCGATGGGGGCGGGGCGGGAGGAGGAGTCCTCCAAGCCCTCCGTGCTCGTCGCCGGCGAACCGGCAGTGCAGGAACAGCCTGCGGCCCAGCCTGAACCAGCTGCCGCCCCGGTCTCTGCGGAGCGCCGCGACGAACTGGTCGAATCCCTCCTGAAAAAGGCGGACGAGATGTCCTCGAGCGTCATCAAAATGCAGATGAAGCTCGAAGAGGCCGAGGCGACCTATAGGAGAGAGTTGGAAGAGGCCCGGACCAAGGCCTTTGAAGAGGGGGTCCAGGCAGGGCGCGAGCAACTGATGCGCGAACGTGAAGATGCCCTCAACGGCGGTGTCGCCCAGTTCGCCGCGTCGGTCCGGACCCTGGAGCTGCGCTCCAAGGAGTTCACCGAGGCCTTGGCGGCACTGCGTGAAGAGCTGGTCCATGCCGCGATCGACATTGCCAGGGAGGTGATTCTGATCGAGGCGGGGGAACGCTCCTCTGCGATCGCGAAAAAAATGGCTTCGCAGCTGATCGCGGAGCTACAGGAGGCGTCGCGCATCACCCTGCGTGTCAACCCCGCCGACCACGGTCCCGTCTCCGAGGCCGTCGGTACCCTCGAACAGGTCGATATCGTCTCCGACAGCGCGGTGAGCCGCGGCGGGGTCGTGGCGATCAGCAATGCCGGGAACATCGACGCCGAAGTGATGAAGCGCTTCGAGCGGATCAAGAACGCGGCCTTAGCCGGCTGAAACCGCAGATTATTGAACAGGATTTGAACCTTTAGAATGAATATTAAGTCTTACGATTTGGAGCAGCTCGAGGCGCTCTGCAGCAATATCCGCAACCGCATACTGGAAGTTGTCAGCCGCAACGGCGGCCACCTGAGCTCGACACTGGGGGCGACGGAACTGATCATCGCGATGCACAAGGTCTTCGACTCGACGAAAGATCCCTTTATCTATGATGTGTCGCACCAGTCCTACGCCCACAAGCTGGTCACGGGACGTTGGGAGGCCTTCGATACGCTGCGCCAGCTTGACGGGATCTGCGGTTACACCAAGCCGACGGAGTCGGAGCACGACTACTTTGTCGCGGGCCACAGTTCGACCTCCATCTCCCTGGGGGTCGGCGCCGCTAAGGCGATCGCCCTCAAGGGGGAGGTCGGCAAACGGATTCCCGTCGTCATGATCGGTGACGGTTCCATGAGCGCGGGGATGGCCTACGAGGCCCTCAACGAACTTGGTGAACGCAAGTACCCGATGGTCATCATCCTCAACGACAACGAGATGAGTATCGCCAAGCCGATCGGCGCGCTCAGCCGCATGCTCAGCTCCGCCATGGCGAGCCCCTTCTACCAGAAGTTCAAAAAACGTACGGAGTCCTTCGTCGACAACTTCGGCGAGGGGGCGCACTACATTGCCAAGCGGGCGGAAGAAGCGCTCAAGCTCATTACCCCGGGCATCCTCTTCGAGGAGATGGGGATCGAGTATATCGGCCCCGTCGACGGCCATGATCTGAAGGTGCTGATCGAAACCCTGGAGATCGCAAAAAACCTCGGCAAACCGGTCATCATCCATGCCCAGACCCTGAAGGGGAAGGGATACGAAATCGCCGAGGGGCAGCATGAGAAGTGGCACGGTGTCGGTCCCTTCGACCTCGAGAGCGGCAGCTCCAGCAAGAAGAGCGGTGCCAAGAGCGCCACACAGATCTACACCGAGGCGCTGCTGCACCTGGCGAAAGAGAACGACAAAGTCGTCGGTGCCACGGCGGCCATGCCCAGCGGTACCGGTCTGACCCCGCTGATGGAGGCCTACCCCGATCGTTTTTGGGACGTGGCCATCGCTGAACAGCACGCTGTCACCTCGATGGCGGCACTGGCGAAGGAGGGATTCAAGCCCTTCTGTACGATCTATTCCACCTTCCTGCAGCGTGGCTATGACCAGGTGATCCACGATACCTGCCTGATGGACCTGCCGGTCGTCTTCGCGATGGACCGCGCAGGGATCGTCGGTGAAGACGGTGAAACCCACCAGGGGGCCTTCGATATCAGTTTCCTGCGGGCGGTGCCGAACATGACCCTCTTCGCCCCCCGGGACGAGAAGTCCTTTCACCAGGCGATCGGCTTCGCGGCGCAGTACGACCGCCCCTGCGCCCTGCGCTACCCGCGGGGGAACTTTCTCGAGGCGGAGCTGCCCGAATCGACTCCCTTTGAACTGGGCAAGTCGCAGCTGCTCGTCTCCAGTGAAAGCGGCATTCTCTTCATCGGCTACGGCAACGGGGTCGGGCGTGCGGCGCAGACGATGGCGGAACTCGACGCCGAGGTCTCGCTGCTGGACCTGCGCTTCGTCAAACCCCTCGACGGGGCGATGCTGCGCCGCCTCGCGACGCGCCACAGCAAATGGTTTGTCTTCAGCGACAGCGCGAAGATGGGGGGCGTCGGCAGTGCGATCCTGGAATTCCTCGCCGAGGAGAAGATCGGCGGCGTGGAGCTGGTGAGCTTTGAATTTGACGACGCCTTCATCACCCACGGGAAGACGCCGGACGTGGAACACGCGCTCGGATTGCGCCCGGAGCAGCTCGCCCGGAGGGTCGAAGCGGCGCTAGGGACGGAAAAGGCGGACGCTACCGTGTTAGCATGATGACCCCGGCGAAACGGCCGGTCTGCTGCCGGTCCGCCCGGTAGGAGAAGAAACGTTCATTCTCGCAGGAGGTACAGCGTCCGGAAACCTCGATATGCGCATCGGCAAGGCCCGCCTCTTTGAGCTGGCGGATGATGATGGCATTGACGTCGAGGCAGACCCTTCCCCCCGTTTCAACGACGGCTTCCGCAAAGCCTTTTGCGGCGGCCTCTTTCCCGATCTGCTCCCCCACTTCGTAGCAGCATGGTCCGATGGAGGGTCCCAGCAGGGCCAGGATCTCCCCCGTATCGGAACCGAAATCGTCAACCATCTTTCGGACGGTTTTGCCGGCAATGTCGGCAAAGGCCCCGGCACGGCCGGCGTGGACGGCGGCGATTACCCGCCGCCGCGGGTCGCAGAGCAGCAGGGGTGTGCAGTCGGCGACCATGACCATCAGGGGGTGGCCGGGCCGGTCGGTGACGAGGGCGTCACATTCGGGGGGAGCCGTGTAGTCCCCCGCCGCGCCGGGGGAGAGGATGCGGTCACCGTGGACCTGGCGCATGTGCGTCAGTGCCTCGAGCCGGTAGCCGACCCTCTCGGCCAGCCGCCGCTGGCGCAGATCGACCTGCTCGTAGGCTTCTCCGACGTGGAAGGCGATATTGCCGTCGCTGCGGTCGGTAAAACCGTGGAGCAGGCCGGGTACCCCCTCCAACAGCCTTCCCGTGAGCAGCATCAGCCCGCCGCCTTCAGACCGTGTTGTTCGGCGACGATGGCATCAAGCTCTTTGAAGAGCGCCGTACTGGCCGTTTCCATCTTTTTGAAGTTTTCGATGATCGCGTCGCGGTGCTCGACCTTCATGGCGACGCCCCGTTCGATATAGGCGATGTTCTCCAGCATGTAGCGATGGACGTCTGTATGAGGCTGGCGCATCCGTGCATAGGCCCCGGTCGTGCCATAACGGCTCTGCCCCTCTGCGGTGTACCATTTGCCCAGGCGGCACTGCTCGTGGTCGTCGAAGCGGCTTTCGAGCCGGCCGTTGAGCACGGAGACGTAGCCGTTGGACTTGAAGAGGATATGGTCCACCTTGACGAGGATCATCAGCAAAACGTCGCGGGCGATGTTGGCGTCGGTGGAGGTAGCGTGGGCGTTGCTGTTGAAGGAGGAGAGGGTGGTACCGAATCCTTCAAAACTCTTCTGGGCATGAAGGGAGATCGCTTCCATCGTCTCCGAAGCGTTCTGGATATCGCTGGTCTCCTGTTGCAGGGAGGCGATGGTGATGGTGATCTCCTGGGTCGCTTTCTGGGTCCGCTCGGCCAGTTTGCGGACCTCGTCGGCGACGACGGCAAAACCGCGTCCGTGCTCCCCGGCCCGGGCCGCTTCGATAGCAGCGTTGAGTGCCAGCAGGTTGGTCTGATCGGCGATATCCTTGATGAGGCTGACGACGGCGTTGATCTCGTTGCTGCGCTCGGCCAGTTCGCCGGTGCTGACGGAGAAGCTCTGGATCATTTCGATCAGGCGCCCGAAATTCCTGTCCACCTCCTGCAGGGAATCGATGGTACGCACGGACTGCTCGGAGGTTTCGTCGGCAATGGCGACGATGGCATCGAGGTAGCGCTGGCTTGAGGAGATGTCGTTCTGAAGGGTGTGCATCCCCTGGGCGATCCCCCCGCCGATATCGTGGAGCAGCTCGCTCATCTCGCCCCGGCGCTGGAGCTCTTCGCCCGCTTCGATGCGTTCGATGGAGTGGTTGATCAGGCCGACAGCGTGGGCGAAGGTGGGGTTGAGCCCCTTCTCGGAGGCGCGCTGGCGGAAGTCATTCCGCGAGGCTTTCTCAATGGCGGTGACCCCCTCTTTCATAAACTGCTGCAGCTGCTCCATCAGGGAGTTGAACGAGCGCGCCAGCAAACTGATTTCCCCCTGGCCGATATCGGCGGCGCGTTCGTCGAAACGCCCCTCCCGGGCGTGGGAGATGGTCGCGGTGACCCCCTCGACGCTTTGCTTGACCAGCAGGAGCTGGGAACGGAGGTAGAGGGCCAGGGCAATATGGACGGCGGTCATGGCGACGATCAGGAGGGAGAACTCCAGGAAATAGATCTCGAGGAAAAATCCGATCACGAAGATCACCAGCTGGGCGAGGTTGGAAGCGGCGGCGTTGTAGAGCGTCGAAACTCCGGTCATTAGCATCTCCTAAAGGCGGGTAAAGGGGTATTATAGCGGGTTAACGTATCGCATTTACAACCGATTCAGCAGGGATGCATTATCATGGCGCCACTATTTCCTTCCGGAGGATTTTCCATGAAACGAATCACGACCCTGCTGCTCGCGGCACTGCTCTTCAGTGCACCGGCGATGGCCCTCTCCATCGACGTCGGCACGAAAAAGGTGATGGCCGAAGCCGCCAAGGTGGCCCGCGAGATGTCGCCGCAGCAGCTGCAGCAGCTCATCGACAAGGATGCGGACCTCTACCTGATCGACATCCGCGAGAAGGAGCAGCAGCTGCACGGGGAGATCTTCCACCTGAACCTGATCCGGATCACCCGCGGTTACCTGGAGTTCAATGTCGAGCGCGAGATCAAGGACAAGAACGCCCTGATTGTCGTCTACTGCTGTACCGGTAAGCGGGGGCTGCTGGCGGCGAAAACCCTGATGGACATGGGCTTCACCAACGTCTACAGCCTCAAAGGGGGCATCCGCGCCTGGGTTGAACAGGGACACGTCCTCGACACCGCCTACGGCGAAATGATCCTCAAACCCTGATCCCCCGGCCCGGACGCAGTTCCGGGCCTGCTTAGCCGCTTCTGCACTCTCCCTGTTGCCCTTTTCGTTTAATCCCCCTGTTTCACAGATGCGCTACAATATGTCCCATTGGTATACGACGCAAAGGAACGATCCGTGAACACCCTCCACACGATGCCGATCACCCTGACCGGTGACGACCCGGACCGAAAGCGCGAAGCGATACGGGACTATTTTCACAAGACGTACGATCTCTTCGAACGGATGTTCGACCTTCTGAAGACCGATGAGGTGTTCTACCTGCAGTCGGAGCCGACCCGCCACCCGATGATCTTCTATTTCGGTCACACGGCAGCCTTTTATATTAACAAGCTGGTCCTGGGGAAGGTGATCGATGCGCGGGTCAACCCCGAGTTCGAATCGATCTTCGCCATCGGTGTGGACGAGATGACGTGGGACGACCTCGAGGGGAGCCGCTACCGATGGCCTGCGGTGGACGAAGTGCGCCGCTACCGCAACACGGTGCGCAATCTTGTCAACGGCCTGATCAGCAGTCTGCCGTTGACGCTGCCGATCCGGGAGGATGACCCCTTCTGGATCATCCTGATGGGGATCGAACACGAGCGGATCCATATCGAGACCTCCAGCGTTCTGCACCGCCAGATGCCCCTGAAGCATATCGTCGACAGCGGTTTTTTCCAGATCTGCAACGAGAGCGTCAAGGCGCCCCAAAACGCCATGATCGCCGTCGAAGGGGCGACCATGCGGCTGGGCAAGGGGCACGACCACCACCTCTACGGGTGGGACAACGAATACGGGGAGCTGGAGGTGGAGGTGGCGCCCTTCAGCGCCTCGAAGTTCCTCGTCAGCAACGGCGAGTTCCTCCCCTTCGTCAAAGCGGGGGGGTACGAAGAACCCCGCTACTGGGACGAGGAGGGGCGTACCTTCCTGGAGCTTCGCAAGGCGCGCCACCCCGTCTTCTGGGAGGAGCACGGCGGAGCGTGGCGCTACCGGGCGCTGACGAAGCTGATCGACATGCCGTGGGACTGGCCGGTGGACGTCAACTACCTGGAGGCGAAGGCCTTCTGCCGCTGGAAGAGTGAGCACGACGGCACACCCTACCGCCTGCCGACGGAGGCGGAGTGGTACCGCCTCTACGAGCGGGCCGGGATCGCGGACGTTCCCGATTTCGACGATACGAAGGCGAATATCAACCTGCGCTATTTCGCCTCCTCCTGTCCGGTGGACAAGTTCGCCTTCGGGGATCTTTGCGACGTTGTCGGCAACGTCTGGCAGTGGACGGAGACGGCGATCGACGGCTTCAGGGGGTTCGCGCCGCATCCGCTTTACGACGACTTCTCCACCCCCACCTTCGACGGCAAGCACAACCTGATCAAGGGGGGCTCCTGGATCAGCACGGGCAACGAGATCATGAAGCACTCCCGCTACGCCTTCCGCCGCCACTTCTACCAGCATGCGGGCTTCCGCTACGTCCAAGGGGAGGGGCTCGATGCGCACGGCGACAACGTCTACGAAAGCGACCGGCTCGTCTCGCAGTACTGCGAGTTCCAGTACGGTCCGGGGGCGTTCGGGGTGCCCAACTTCGCCCGCTCCTGCGCCCAGCGGGCCATCGCCTATACGGCTGGGACCCCCCGCGGCCGCGCCCTGGACCTGGGGTGTGCGACGGGGCGCGCCTCTTTCGAACTGGCCCGCGTCTTCGACCACGTTACGGGGATCGACTTCTCCGCCCGCTTCATCCAGGTCGGGGTCGCCCTGCAGAAAGCGGGGGTGATCCGCTACAGGCGCGACGAGGAGGGGATGCTTACCTCGCTGCAGGAGCACACCCTCGAAGAGTTCGGCCTCGAAGCCACCCGGGAGAAGGTGGCGTTCTGGCAGGGAGACGCCTGCAACCTGAAGGCCCATTTCCGCGGCTACGACCTGATCATGGCGACGAACCTGATCGACCGCCTCTACGAACCGCGTCTTTTCCTCGAAGGGGTTCATGAACGGATCAACGACGGGGGGATGCTGATTCTCACCTCCCCCTATACGTGGTTGGAGGAGTATACCCGCCCCGAGCAGTGGCTGGGCGGCTACATCGACGCGGAGGGCAATGAGGTCCACACCCTCGAGACGCTGCGGCAGATCCTGGAGCCGCACTTCGAGCTGGTCGCGACGGAGGATATCCCCTTCGTCATCCGCGAGACACCCCGCAAATTCCAGCACACCCTCTCCCAGATGAGCGTCTGGAAGAAGCGGCCCGCGTGAGTTACCGTTTCGACAGTGGGGCCGACCGCTCCGGCGGCAACGCGGAGAAGTACGCTCTGCGTCAAAAGCTCTTCGGCACGGAGGCGGTACTGCCGATGTGGGTGGCGGACATGGACATCGAAACGGCGCCCTGCGTGCTCGAAGCGGTACGCAGACGGGCGGAACACCCGGTCTACGGCTACGAGGAGATGCCCGATTCCGCCTTTGAAGCGCAGATCGCCTGGATGCGCAGGCGCCACGGGCTCGCCCTGGAACGGGAGTGGATGCGTTTCTCCCCCTCGGTGGTGGCGACCCTCAACGTGGCGATCCAGGCCTACACGAAACCGGGGGAGAAGGTGATCGTCCAGCCCCCGGTCTACCCCCCGTTCTTCAAGAGCGTGGAGCGCAACGGGAGGGTGGTGCTGAGCAACCCCCTCATGCGCACCGAAGGGGGGGATTACACCTTCGACTTCGACAACCTGCGCTCTAAGATCGATACCGACACGAAACTGCTGCTGCTCTGCTCCCCCCACAACCCCGTCGGCCGGGTATGGCGCGAAGCGGAGCTGCGCACCCTCGCCGAGATCTGCCTCGAACACGGCATCAGGGTTGTCGCCGACGAGATCCACTCCGACCTCGTTTTCGCCCCCCACCGTCATATCCCCTTCGCCTCCCTGGGCGATGCGGTGCGTGATATCACGCTGACGGCGATCGGGCCGGGCAAGAGCTTCAACGTCGCCGGGCTGGCCATCTCCACCGTGGCGATCCCCGATACGGAGATGCGCGAGAGCTTCGACGCGGTCTACGAAAGCATCCATTTCGCCCAGGGGACGATCTTCGGCCATGTCGGGTTCGAGGCGGCCTTCCGGGAAGGGGAGGCGTGGCTGGAAGCGCTGCTGGCGCACCTGCGTTCAAACCTCGCGAAACTCGCAAGGGTGGTCGCGCGTTACCCCGGGCTGATCCACATGCACTTGCCCGAGGGGACCTACCTTGCCTGGCTGGAGTGTTCGCAGATGGGCCTGGAGGGGAGGGCACTGCGCCGTTTCTTCGTCGAGGAGGCGCAGCTGGGACTGAGCCCCGGGATCTCCTTCGGCAAGGAGGGGGCGGGCTTTATGCGGATGAACGTGGCGGTGCCCACCGACACGATGGAGGAGGCGCTCAGACGCTTGGACAGTGCGCTGGGGCGTTTTTCGGGCTCTGCTTGAGATTCTTGAGCATCTGTCGGGCGAAGGGGTGCATCTCCTGAGAGACGAGGGTGCCTTCGCGCAGGGTCTCGCGGAGTTTCTTTTCCAGGCTTTTCATGGGAACCTCCTTGGAGCTGTGAAATAAATCGGTATTTCGGGGCGATCTTTGAAGCGATGTTAACGTCTTTGTAACTTACGCCCCCCTATAATGGGCCCAAGACTACACGCCGGGAGCGCCCTGTGGAAACACTCGACCTGCTATCGATCATGACGATCGCCTTTCTCGGTTCCTTCGGACACTGCGTCGGCATGTGCGGCGGGATCGTCATCGCCTACTCCAGCAGCAAGATCGACCGGGAGTGGAAACGGCGGCGGCAGGCCGCGGCACACCTGCTCTATTCGGCGGGCCGGATCGTCACCTACGTGATGCTGGGGGTCGTCTTCGGCTATCTCGGTGCCGTCGTCACCTTCAGCGACACGGCCAACGGGCTGCTGCTGCTGATCGCCGGGGTCGCCATGGTGCTGACCGGCCTTTCGCTGCTGGGGAAGGTGAAGTTCCTGACGGTCATCGAACACACCATCTCCACGAGCAGTTGGTACCGTCAGAGTTTCAAGGCCCTTATCAGCCGCCGCTCGCTGCCGAGCTTCTTTGTCCTGGGCCTGCTTAACGGCCTGCTCCCCTGCGGGTTCGTCTACTTCTTCGCCATTGCGGCGGCGGGGAGCGCGAGCCCCCTCTCCGGGGGGATGATCATGGGTGTTTTCGGCCTCAGCACGATCCCTGCGCTCTTCAGTCTCGGCTTCTTCGTGGGGCTCTTCCAGCAGAGCAGCTTCCGCATCCTGATGACCCGTCTCGCCTCCGTGGCGGTGATCGCCTACGGCGGCTATACCCTCTACCACGGCTACACCTTTATCGCCGGCTAGGTGCCGGCACTCTCTTGTAATATTCCCGTAAAGTCACGGTAACCGTTTCGTTATGGAGATCCCCTACACTTCCGTCGTATCTGAATTCCAGGCAAAAGGTGTGCATGATGAAAGAGACGACCTTCGTCATCAAGGAGCTGGACAACGGCTGGGTGTGGCAGGATATCTGCGACGACGAAATCGCCTACCTCTACTGTAACGAAGAGCTGGAGGTCCCGGAGGAGTGGATCGAGGCACTGCAGTGCCGGCACGACGCCATACAGATCTCGCTGCACCGCGACCGCCGCTACTTTGCCGACGACTGGTTCGTCAACCTGCAGCGCCTCAGCGGCAAGAGCGCCTAGGGGGAGGGGGGATGAAACATCTGAGTGTCAAGGCCTACGCGAAGCTTGTCGACAAGAGCGACAAGACGATCTACCGGCAGATCACCAAGGGGACGATCAGCGCGGTAAAGGTAAAGAAGGGGTTTCATGTCTGCGTGGACCCGAACATGCTCAAACGGATGATCCGGCTGGAAGAGACCCTGGCGGAAGCGAAAGCCGCCCTGAAAGCGTGTAAAGCGGGAGAAGTGCGATGAGACGTGCGCGAAGACGCCAGCTGCGGCAGCAGCGCCGAAAAAGAGCGGTCCCGGGCCAGGCGGAAGCGTCCGAAGCGTAGGCCGCCTGATACACGCCGACGCGGCGGAAGCGGGTAAAAACGTTTCGGCGAAACAACGGAAATCAATCTTTCCTAGGTTACAATGCCCCCGTTATGGATACGACACTGCCCCCCATCGAAACCTTTATCGCCAAGCACCACGTGATGACACTCGCCACGGCGCGGGAGAACCTCCCCCAGGTGTGCAACCTCTTTTACGCCTACATCCCGGAGGAGGTGTGCTTCATCGTGGCGTCGGACCCGAAGACGGAGCATATGGGCAACGTGGCGGAGAACCCCGCGGTTGCGGCGAGCATCGTCCTGGAGACGAAGGAGGTCGGCCGGATCGAGGGGTTGCAGCTCAAGGGGACGATGCGCCCCGCGACCGGCGATGAGGGGGCCGCCTACTTCAGGGCCTTTCCCTACGCCCGGGTCATGAACCCGACGCTGTGGGCCGTGGTGCCGCACCATATGAAACTGACCGACAACCGGCTCGGCTTCGGGAAAAAGCTTATCTGGAACCGGGCTGTTTCGGAGTGAAGAGGGCGCACTCCTCGCCCGTAGAACGCTTGACGACCTGGGAGGGGATATAGGGGGATTTGAAGCCGTATGCCTTGCAGCCGTGGGGGCGGTGGGCCTCCCAGGTGACGAAGTAGTACTGGCAGCGGCGGCAGTTGATCTTTTCCATCCCGTTATTGTACAGGATTAACCGAAACAGCGCCGTTCGTTCGATATGAACATCTGTTCATGGACCTGGAGCCCTTCCGCAAGCGGCGGGGTAGGCCCCCTTCGGCATATTTAGAAAATCGTAGTACAATCTTCTCTATGCAGCAACACGGAAAAATCCTTTTTTACAACGGCGATGAGGGGGTCGGCATCATTATCACCCCACAGAAGACGAAATATCCCTTCGACGTGGGGGACTGGGACGATTACGAGACGCTTCCCGAACGAGGCATGGAGGTCCGTTTCGTCCTGGAGGGGGAGCGGGCCGTTGAGGTCGTCAGCGCGGTGGCGCCGAGGAGCGGGGCGGAAGCCCCCCTGAAGAGGGGCGCGGAGGAGGCGGCCGTTTCGACCTCCCCGGATGCCCCGCTGCCGACGACGATTCGGCTCTCGGTCGGGCCGTCGGAAGCGATCCGCGACTACTTCGACGCGATCGAGCGCCAGATCCAGGAACGGACCCAGTACCGTAACGCGGCGGGCCGGCTCGATTTCCTGCGGATCCGCCGCTTCCTCTTTACGACCTACAACAACCTGACCGAACTCGACGTCCACTTCATCACCCCCGAGCTCAAGGCGATGCGCGACGACCTGATGCAGATGAGCCATGTTTACGACGACTACAAGGTGAAGGCGACCTACCCCGACATTGCCTTCGACAAGGTTTTCCTCTCGCGCCAGGGCGATTACGTCTACCTGCGCGAAGAGGCGGAGTACTGCCTGAACGAGCTCAAGCGTCTGCGGGCCACCGAGCAGTACCTGGGGGAGACGCTGGCGGAGAAGGAGGAGGTGCTCGGCCGCACCCTGCGCCTCTCCCCGATCTACCCGAAACTCGAAGAGGAGTTCAAGGGGATCAAGAAGAACTACGTCGACACCGTTCACTCCATCGCCAGCCTCGACGAACGGTTCAAAAAGGCGTCGCACCTGATGAAGGAGTTCGAGAAGGAACACCGGCAGAGCTTCTTCGAGGAGTTCACGGAGGCATCGCGCAAGTACCGGACCCAGATCCTCTACATTCTCGACGCCCAGGCCTACATGTTCGACGACCAGCTGTGGCGCCAGGCGCGGAAGTCGAAGGTGATCAAGCACTTTTTCGAGGAGGCGCACATTCAGGGGGAGTACTGCGCCAAGACCTACCTGAAGTACTATCTCAACACCCTCGACCCCGAGCTGCTCTCCGTCGAGCAGCAGGAGCTTTTCGACCTCTACGACTATCTCGACTCGCTGGAGCGCGAAACGATCCTCGTGCTGGTGCATGACATCGACGACGCCCTGCGGCTGAAATACCTGCTGCCCAAAGTCGACGCCTCCCTGACGGTAGAGGCCTTCGTCGATGAACGCAAGGCATTGGCATGGGCGGCCCGTGTACAGCCCTCGCTGCTGATCATCGAGGACCAGCTGCAGCACTTCTCCTTCGGCCAGTTTATGCGTGCCTACAAAAAAAAGGTATCATTGCAGCCGATAATTCTGCTGCTGAGCAATCTCGGTTCCGAGCGTTTCGACGAGGAGGAGATCGAGAGGGTGGTCCGCAAAGGCTTCTCCGACCGGGAGATGACGGCACTGCTCAGGGAGCTACTGGAAAAGGATGAGGATGGATAAGGCACTGCAGATGCTGCGGTTGCAGCAGCAGCTCAACGACGCGACCAACGGCGAGAACTGGGAACGCGGGGTAACGAAAAACGGCAAGACGATCGACTGGAAGCGCTGCATCTACATGGAGTGCGCGGAGATGGTCGACTCCTTCGCGTGGAAGCACTGGAAGAGCATTCACCAGGAGCCCGACTGGGCGAACCTGCAGATCGAGGTCGTCGACGTCTGGCACTTCGTTATGAGCCTGGCACTGCAGGAGTACCGCAACGGCGGGCTCGGTTCCATCGAGGAGCTGGCGACGCGTATCGCGCAGATGGAGGCGTACGGGGCGCTTCTGGCCCCCGCCGCCGGCTTCAAGACCCCCGACACTCTGATGGCGAAGATCGAAGAGGTGATGGCCGACGCATTGCGGCGCGAGGGGTTCGGGCTGGAGAAACTGCTGGAGGACTTCTTTACCCTGACGCGGATGAGCGCCCTGGACCTGACCTCCCTTTACCGGCTCTATGTCGGCAAAAACATTCTCAACCGGTTCCGCCAGGACCACGGCTACAAAGAGGGGAGCTACATCAAGGAGTGGCACGGCGTCGAGGACAACGTGGTCATGAAGCGGATCTGGGAAGAGGAGGGGGAGCTGACCCCCGAAGCCCTCTACGCGGAGCTCGAAAGCCACTACAGCACCCTCTAGGGACTACCTGCGGTAGATCTCCGGGTAGTCGGTCCGCCAGCGGCGGTGACACCAGAACCAGAGTTCCGGCTGCTCCCGTACCGCCGTCTCCACATACGCGGCCTGGCGCTGCGTCATCTCCAAAATATCGGCCTCTTCGTCCCCGCTGTTAGGGGATTCAATCGGCTCGTGGAAGCGGATGATATGGTGCTCCCCGTCGTAAGTGTGGAAGAAGGCGGGGATGATGACGGCGCCGAACTTGGCGGCAAGGTAGGCCGGTGTCCGCGGATGCAGGGTGGGGTGGCCGAAGAAGTCGACGGCGACCCCGTCCTTGCGGCTCGTGTTGATATCGGACATGATGGCGATCGCCCCCTTCTCACGCATCCGTTTGACCATCGCCTTCACCGCCCCCCGGGTGTTGACCGACGTCATGCCCAGATGCCCGCGGGAGGCGATAAGGTACTCCTGGAAGTGGGGGTTCTTGATCTTCTTGTAGACGATCATCGCGGGTCTGAGCTGGCTGCTGAGCGCCACGGCCCCCAGTTCCCAGAGGCCGAAATGGGCGGAGGAGAAGACAATCGGCCGCCCCTGCGCGATCACCTTCTCGACAAGCTCGAGGTTTTCGTAGGTGATCTTCTCGGCGATCTGGCCGGGGGTACTGTGATGGTTCTCGACGATCTGCATCATATTCAGGGCGAGGTTGTCGAAGCAGGCGCGGCTGATCGTTTCAATGCGCTCCTCGCTCATCGTGTCGCCGAAGGCGAACGCCAGGTTCTGGCGGATGACACGGCGGCGCTGGCGGTCGAACCGGTAGGCGAGACGGGCCAGGGCGATGAAGAAGCGTTTCCGCCAGCCGTAGGGAAAGAGGTAGAGGATAAAAACGAAGCCTTGAAAGAGCCGGTAAGCGAGCACACACCATCCTGAAAAGCGATATATTTGTTGTAAAACTATAGCGTAAGCCCCATTAAGGGAAGCCCCTTAACCGGAGATAGACCGAGGCTACGCTATAATCGCGTCATCTTTGCGCCGCGGCCGGAAAACGGGCGCGGTAGATCCAGGGATCCGAGGAACCGTCATGCAGACCCGTGATATCCAGAACTTCGAAGAGATCCGCACGAAGGCGCGGGCCTACTTCTGCTACCTCTTCTCCAAGAACCTCCCCAACCGCCTGCCCTCGATCTCCGTCGAATCGATCATGGAGCGGATGCAGAAGATCAAGGGGGACCTCAAGGACTGCGAGGGGATCTACCTGCTCGACGAACGGGGGGTTCAGGTGACGCCGACCTATACGAAGTCGGAGATCCTCAACGAGGACGCGGGGATGATCCGCGCGAACCGGGCCTACTACTACCGCGCCATGCGGGAGAAGCGCTGCACGATCACCGATCCCTACCCGTCGCTGATCACCCAGGAGCTGACGGTGACCGCTTCGCAGCCGATCTTCAACGAGACGGGGGAGATCCGCTACGTCGCCTGCCTCGACATGCCCTTGGACACGGTGCTGCAGATCGCCCACCCGATGGCGGCGGGCAGCTTCTTCGGCAAGGTGTTCCGCTACGCCTACAGTGCCTTCTCCCTGGCCCTGGCGATGGTCGCCCTTCTGCTCTTCGTCAAGGGGATCGAGCAGTTCTTCGTGCACGGCCTCAACTTCCAGGTCATCGACATCAAGGAGATTTTTGAGGCGACGATCCTGCTGACGCTCTCGCTGGCGATCTTCGACCTGGTGAAGACCCTCTTCGAGGAGGAGGTGCTGGGGCAGCATCGGCGCGGCAGCACCTTCGACCCCCACAAGACGATGG
Source organism: Sulfuricurvum sp. (assembly GCA_003245815.1). Lineage (GTDB taxonomy): Bacteria > Campylobacterota > Campylobacteria > Campylobacterales > Sulfurimonadaceae > SZUA-415. The sequence continues at coordinate 54,306 of QKCD01000053.1, read as the reverse complement.
TGCGGTTTCTCGGCTCGATCATCATCGCCCTTTCCATCGAGGCGCTGATGCTCGTGTTCAAGTTCGCCATGACGGAACCGGGGATGCTGATCAACGCGATCTACATCATCGGCGGGGTGGCGATCCTGCTGATCGGCCTGGCCATCTATATCAAATTTACCAACAAGAGCAGTGAAGAATGATAGGAATCGTTGACTACAACATGGGCAATCTCGCCAGCGTCAGAAACGCCTTCAAGGTGCTCGGCGTCGATGCGACGGTCGAGTCGGACCCGGACAATTTCAAGCGCTACGAAAAGCTGATCCTTCCCGGCGTCGGCGCCTTCGGCGACGCGATGGAACACCTCCGCGAGCGCGGGATGGACGAGGCGCTGCGCCATTACGCGAAAAGCGGCCGCTACATGATGGGGATCTGCCTGGGGATGCAGCTGCTCTTCGAGGAGAGCGACGAGTTCGGCCCCAACGAGGGGCTCGGGCTGATCAAGGGACGGGTCCAGGCCTTCGATACCCGCCGCTTCAGCCATCCGCTTAAGGTGCCGCATATGGGATGGAACCGGATGTTTACCAAAGAACACCCGCTCTTCGACAAGCTCGACGCGGCGCACTACCTCTATTTCGTCCACTCCTACCATGCCGTCTGCGACGACGGTGCCGACAGCATCGGCCGGACGGAGTACGGCTACAGCTTCACCAGCGCGGTGGCCCACGACAACGTCCTGGGTATCCAGCCCCACCCGGAGAAGAGCCACAAGAACGGCCTGCAGATCCTGCGCAATTTTATCGGGCTCTAGCGGCAGCGCCGCATCCCGCCCATCGAACATCATACCAAGGACAGAAACGACATGACAATTTTCCCGGCAATCGATCTCAAAGACGGCAAGGCGGTACGCCTCACCAAGGGGCTGATGGAGAGCGCGAAGATCTACTCCGACGAACCGTGGGAGCTGGTCAAGACCTTCGAAGAGATGGGGGCGGAGTGGGTACACCTCGTCGATCTCAACGGCGCCTTCGCCGGCGAGCCGAAGAACCTTGAACAGATCGCGAAGATCCGCCAGAACTGCGGCGTCAAGCTCGAACTCGGCGGCGGCATCCGCGACGAGGCGACCATTAAGCGCTACCTCGACCTCGGGATCGACCGGATCATCCTCGGTTCCATCGCCGTCAAGGACCCCGCATTCGTCAAGGCGATGGCGGCGAAGTACCCCGTCGTTGTCGGCATCGACGCCATTGACGGCTACGTTGCCGTCGAGGGGTGGGGCGAAGTGAGCGAGATGAAGGCGACGGAGCTGGCCCGCGCCTTTGCCGATGCGGGCGTCGAGGCGATCATCTGCACCGACGTGGGCCGCGACGGCATGCTCAGCGGGGTGAACGTCGATTTCACCCTCGACATCGCGCGGGCCAGCGGGATTCCCACCATCGCCAGCGGCGGGGTGAAGGACGAAAGTGATATCGAAGCCCTAGAGGGGACCGGAGAGATCGCCGGCGTCATCGTTGGAAAAGCTTATTACGAGGGCACGATTGACCTGCAGAAAATACTTTTAAAGTAACTGCAAAGTTCATATAGGATATTATAAGTGACCTCATGAACAACGTATGCACAAAGGATGCGGATTGAAACTAGTAGTAGTTGACGACAGTTCGACGATGCGGCGTATCATCAAGAATACGCTGGCACGTCTCGGCTACAAAGACGTACTCGAAGGCGAAGACGGCGTGCAGGGTTGGGAAGTGCTCAATGCCAACCCCGATGCGGGCATGCTGATCACCGACTGGAACATGCCGGAGATGAACGGCCTGGAACTGGTGCGCAAGGTGCGCGCCGACGCACGGTTCGCCGACCTGCCGATTATCATGGTCACGACTGAAGGCGGCAAAGCCGAAGTGATTACAGCCCTGAAGGCGGGCGTAAACAACTACATCGTCAAACCCTTCACCCCCCAGGTTCTCAAAGAGAAGCTCTCCGCCGTCATGGGAGTTGAATAATCTCAATGCAGGACCATTACTACTGCCTTAAGGTGACGCCCTCCGCGCACCTGGCACTATTCAGCGATTTCCTTTCCGATACCCTTCCCGTCGGCTTCGAAGAGCTTGACGGCACATTGATCATCCGCAGCGAAGAGGAGCTCGAGACGATCGGCTGGGGGGTCGAGCAGTTCGCCGAAGCCCTCGGCAAAGCCCTGGGCGAACCGGTCGACGTGGAACTGGAGTTCTCCGTCGAGAAGAACGCCGACTGGGTGAGCGCCTACCAGGAGGGGATCACCCCCGTCGAGGTACCCCCCTTCTACATCCACCCGACCTGGACGGAGCCCAAAGCGGGGATGCACAACATCGCCATCGACCCGGCCCTCGCCTTCGGTACCGGGCACCACCCGACGACGGCGTCATGCCTCAGCGCCGTTGGCTCCACGGTCACCCCGGGTATGCGGGTCCTCGACGTGGGCTGCGGCAGTGGGATCCTCGGGATCGCCGCGCTGAAACTCGGCGCCCAGGTCGACGCCTGCGACACGGACCCCGTCAGCGTCGAGAACGCCCGGGAGAACGCGGAGCTTAACGGTGTTGCCTTCGATACGCTATGGGAAGGTTCCGTGCAGAAACGGACGGGAAGCTACGACGTTGTGATCGCCAACATCGTCGCCGATGTCCTCGTGATGCTCGCATCGGACCTGAAAGCGGCGCTGAATCCCGGCGGTACTCTGATTCTTTCAGGGATTTTGGACAAATACGAAGATAAAGTGATGCAGGCGTACCGCGCGCTGGAGCTCCAACGCCGCATCGCGCAGGACGAGTGGGTCACGCTGGTGGTCGCGCTCCCCTCCGGGGCGGAATGACCCCGCCCCTCCGCCGCCATCGCACCACAATCAGGAGATTAACGCAAGGAACCGGTATATGAGTAACAATTACGACAACAATAACGACAATAATCAGAAGAACGATAATTTTTTCAATAAAAACCCGCTGATCACGTTTGCCATCTTCTCCATCGTCATCATCATGCTCTTCAAGGCGCTGATCGGCGAGGGGGGCTCCATCGGCGGCGAATTCGGTTCGCAGCCGGCCCGCAGCCAGGAAGTGAGCTACGCGGAGCTGAAAAAGCTGATCGAGAACAAGCAGGTCGAAGAGGTGGCGATCGGCCAGAGCTTCATCCGCGCCCGGGGCACGCAGGATGGTCACAAGGTCATCTATACGACGCGCATGGTCGGGCAGGACAGCACCCTGATCCCGCTGCTGGACAAGCAGGGGGTCGACTACAGCGGCTTCTCCGAGAGCAACTGGTTCACGGAGATGTTCGGCTGGCTGCTGCCGTTTTTGATCATCATCGCCATCTGGATGTTCTTCGCCGGGCGGATGCAGCGCAACATGGGCGGCAGCATCCTGGGGATGGGACAGTCCAAGAAACTGGTCAACTCCGAAAAGCCGAAGACGAAGTTTGACGACGTCGCCGGGGCGCAGGAGGCGAAGGAGGAGGTCCACGAGATCGTCGACTTCCTCCGCTACCCGGAGCGCTACGTGGAGCTTGGTGCGAAGATCCCCAAAGGGGTCCTGCTCGTTGGCAGCCCGGGTACCGGGAAGACCCTGCTGGCCAAGGCGGTTGCGGGCGAGGCGGACGTTCCCTTCTTCTCCGTCTCCGGATCGAGCTTTATCGAGATGTTCGTCGGTGTCGGCGCGGCACGGGTCCGTGACCTTTTTGAACAGGCAAAAAAAGACGCCCCGTCGATCATCTTTATCGACGAGATCGACGCGATCGGCAAGAGCCGCGCGGCGGGGAGCATGATGGGGGGCAACGACGAGCGCGAGCAGACTCTCAATCAGCTGCTGGCGGAGATGGACGGCTTCAGTACCGATACGCCGATCATCATCCTCGCGGCGACGAACCGCCCGGAGATCCTCGACCCCGCGCTGCTGCGCCCGGGCCGTTTTGACCGCCAGGTCCTGGTGGACAAGCCCGATTTCCAGGGACGTATCGATATTCTGAACGTCCACATCAAGGCGGTCAAGCAGGACGCGGACGTCGATATCGAAGAGATCGCACGCCTGACGGCGGGCCTGGCCGGTGCCGATCTGGCCAACATCGTCAACGAGGCGGCGCTGCTCGCGGGCCGCAAGAGCCAGAAGAGCGTCAAGCAAGCGGACCTGCGCGAATCGGTCGAACGCGCCATCGCCGGTCTTGCGAAGAAGAGCCGCCGCATCGATGAGAAGGAGAAGCGGATCGTCGCCTACCACGAGAGCGGCCACGCCCTGCTGGCGGAGACGACGAAGGGGGCGAAGAAGGTTTCCAAGGTCTCCATCGTCCCCCGCGGCCTCGCCGCGCTGGGATATACCCTCAACACGCCCGAGGAGAACAAGTACCTCGCCCAGAAGCATGAGCTCCTGGCTGAGGTCGATGTGCTGCTGGGCGGCCGTGCGGCCGAAGAGGTCTTCCTCGGCGAGATCTCGACCGGCGCGGGCAACGACCTCGAGCGGGCGACGGACATCATCAAGGGGATGGTCCAGGTCTACGGCATGAGCGAGGTGGCGGGGCTGATGGTGCTCGAGAAGCAGCGCAACTCCTTCCTCGGCGGCGGCATGCAGACGTCACGCGAATACAGCGAGAAGATGGCCGAAGAGATGGATACCTACATCAAAAAAACCCTGGCCGAGCACTACAGCGGTGTCAAGGCACGCCTCGAGGAGTACCGCAACGCCATCGAGGATATGGTCGCGCTGCTCTTCGAGAAGGAGAACATCAGCGGCAAGCAGGTGCGCGATATTATCGCGGCATTCGAGACGGCCAACGGCATGGAGAGTAAACTCCAGCCCCTGAGTAGCCGTGAAGCCGCCGAGGAGGCGGCTCATGCCGAGGCATCGGAGGAAGATGATGGAACAAAGTGATACCTTTATCGTCGCCAGGGAGGCCTGGAAATTTCTGATGGCGGCTCTGGCCGCCTATATCGTCTTTCTGCTGACGGACCTCGAACTGCTGCAGTTCGCCGCATTCGCGGCGGCCGTGCTCATTATCTACATCTACCGCAACCCCGAACGCATCGTCCCCTATTACCAGAATGGCAGTATTGTCGCTTTCGCCGACGGGCGGGTCACCGCGATCGAGACGGTCGACGGCTGCAGTGCTTTCGAAGGGCCCTGCTACCGTGTCGATATTGTCTCCTCCTCCTTCGACGTTTCGCTGCTGAGAGCACCTTTTGAAGCGGTAGTGCGCCGCCTGAAGGTACGCCGGGGCAGCCGCCTTTCGGCCCACAGTGCCCTGGCACGCAAACTCAACGAAACGGCACTGCTGCAGTTCGAGGACGAGAAGGGGCAACGCTGCGCGATTGAGCATATGCTCAACACCAGCATTGACGCCCTCTCGCTGCATGTGCACCACGAACAGCGCCTGATGCAGGGAAGCCGCTACGGTCTTCTGGTCCGCGGGTGTCACAGCCTCTACCTCCCGGCTGCAAGCCGTGTCGCCGTCAAGGTCGGTGACGAGGTACGGGCCGGGCAGACGCTGATAGGATACTTCTCTTAAGGGCACCGTGATGCCGAACAGACGCCACCCCTCGAGCCTCATCTACATCCTTCCGAACTTCTTTACGGCTGCCGGGATCTTCTCCGGGGTGCTGAGCATGCTCAGCGCCGTCAGCGGCTCCTATGAAAAGGCGGCCTGGCTGATCATGGTCGCGATGCTTTTCGACGGCCTTGACGGTAGGGTCGCGCGGCTGACGAACACCTGCAGCAAGTTCGGGGTTGAATTCGACTCCCTGGCGGATATCGTCGCCTTCGGAGTGGCACCGGCGCTGCTGGTCTACACCTACGTCGGCGTCGATTACGGTCGCTACGGCGTCGTCGTCAGCGCCCTGTTCGTCATTTTCGGGGCGATCCGCCTGGCCCGTTTCAACGTGATGACGGCCCAGACGGAGCCTTCGGTCTTTATTGGCCTGCCGATCCCGACCGCGGCCGTTTTCGTCGCGCTGATGGTGCTGCTCTTCACCCACTTCGGGGGGATGAAGCCGCTGGGCTACGTGATCTTGATCCTGATGGTGGCCGTCGCCCTCTTGATGGTGAGCAACATCCGCTATCCCAGCTTCAAGAAGATCGACCTCCACGCGATGCATGTGACGCGCTCGTTCGTGGCGATCGTCTTCGCGGCGCTGCTCGTATTCCTCTACCCGATCGTGGGGTTCGCCCTGCTGTTTGGTCTCTATATCCTCTACGGACCGCTGCGTGCGCTCATCTATGTGCCCCGCCGTTTTCGGCGGCTGAAGAAGTAGTCCCTCTCAGGCGGCGGGCTTCGCTGCCGTTTTCTCCGTTTTTTCCGCTTCGACGTTGCGTTCGAAAAGCAGTTTGTCCGTGTCGATCATAAAGTTGAAATAGGCGGAGGTGAAGCCGCTGTTGCCGATGTATTGGAACTGCAGCGAGGCGCCCTGGTTGTTTTTGACGCGCAGGTAGAGCAGGCCGAGGGCGTAGCGGCTCTCCATATTCTCCGGGTCTTTGAGCTTCGCCAGTTCCAGCAGGCCGATGGCGTTGGCGTCGTGGCCGGCGCCGGTTGAGGCGACCGCACCGAGGAAGAGGGTCCGGCTGTCGCGGATTTTGTAGTCGTCGACGATCTGGTTGTAGAGGGTGTAGGCCTCTTCAAATGCGCGGTCGTAGATGGAGGCGAGGGCGAGGGCCCCCATGATGTCCTGGGGCGTTTCCGTCGTCGTCTCGAGCTTCGTCCTGAGCTGGGTGCGCAGCGGGTAGAGGCTGCCGGTGATCAGCGCCGTCTGAGTATAGAGGTAGCGGGTGATGAAGGGACCGAAATAGAGGTCGTCAAAGCCCAGGTGCTGCTGTTTGAGGTAGTTGATGACGTTCTTGGCGTAGCCCTTGTCCGGCAGTTGGCGGAAGTGGGTGTCGATATAGAGCAGGTGGGGGAGGATGTCGTTGGGAAGCTGGTAGCAGAGCTTTTCGGCCGCCTTCTGCGCCTGCTCGTGTTTGCCGAGCTCCGTCGCGATGTAGAGGGTCATCATCAGGTAGAGCGGGCGCTCCTTGTAGTCGTTGCCGAGCCATTCGGCGGTGCCGATGATGTTGTCATTGGCGATGTTGAGCAGGGTCCGGTAGAGCGCGAACTCCTCCTCCTCGGGCTCGTTGGCGAGGTTCTCGGTGATGATCGCAAGCAGTTTGGGCATCTTCTTGTTCGTGACCTGTGCCGTCATGTAGGCGAAAAGCCCCGAGAGGTAGTTGTTGGCGTCAAGATGGTAGGAGCGCAGGAAGTGGGTGTGGGCGCTAGCCATGTCCCCGAGCTGCGCGAAGGTGAGCCCCAGGTTGTAGTGGAGGATCGAGTGGCGCGGATGGAGCTTGAGGAGCTTGAGCAGCTGGGTATTGGCGTCGCGGAGCCGGAATGCCAGGGATTTTTTGATCGCCTGGGCGATCCCGTAGTTGACGGCGGAGGTGCGGGAGCTCTTGTCGAGGTACTCCTTTGCGGAGGAGATGTCGTCGATGTAGATGTTGGCCGTCCCCTTGCGGATGTAGCTGATCGTCTGTTCGGCGTTGAAGACCTTGTAGGGGGCGAAGTAGAAGAGTTTCTGGTAGAGGACTTCGCGCTCCTTGCCGATCCGGTTGCGGTACTGCTCCTGGGCCGCCGAGGGGTCGAAGAGGGCGGATTTCAGAAAGACCCTGACGGGGTAGGGTTTGTAGACAGCCTCGCCGTACATGTCCGTCAGGTCGCGCAGCAGTTTGCCGCCGTCGTCGAGCTGGCCGGACTTGAGCTGGACGTAGGCGAGGGCGAGCTGCTCGCCGAGGGGGTCGTTGCCCTGAATAACCGCTTCGGCGAGGTACTTCTTGGCCAGGGTGAGGTCCCCGATATTGGCGTAGAGCAGTCCCAGGGAGAAGGCGTCTTTCGCCTCCTGCGGGTTCTCCAGGGCGGTGATCGCGTCGTAATAGTCCACGTAGAGGGTCTCGATCCGGCTTCGGATCTTCTTCTGCATCAGGGCGTAAGCCTCGGATGAAGGGTTCTGCAGTGCCACCAGGGCCTCGAGATAGTTGCCGCGGTAGTAGTTGATCAGGGCGTAGTAGTAGGAGTAGAGCGGCGAAGCGGTCTCGTAGGGGAGGTAGGTCTGGGCGAGGTCGATGTAGTAGTCGAAGGTCTCACGGTTGCCCAGGTGCAGGGCGCAGACGGCGGCGTTGATGGCGCTGACGCAGCGGTTGTCGCCGTTGGCGATCGCCTTTTTGAAGGTCTCGATAGCCGTGGCGTACTGCTGCTCTTTGAGCTGGGCGACGCCGAGGTTGTACTGGGAGATCGACTCGCTGTAGACGGCGATGCGTTCAAAGAGGCGCAGGGCCTCCGTCTTGTCGCCGCTGCTGTAGAGGTAGTTCGCACGGGCGATCATCTTCTCCAGCCGGCTCACTTCGACCGTCTCGGCTGGGGGTTCTTCGAGTTTCGTCCCAATCGCTTCGAAGCGTTGCTCAGGGGCGGGTTCTTCGGTTTTCGGGGAGAGGAGGGCGACAACGACGAGTACGAGGAGGATGGCGAAGAGCAGGGCGACCAGTCCGATCAGGAGTTTGCGAACCTTCTCCCCGGACGCCCCCGGCGGGGGGGTCTCCTGCCCCGTGCCACGCTCGGTGACGGAAGCGGCCTCGGTTTCGTCGATGATGATGATCTCTTCGTTCCGATCAAGCCCCATTTCTTCTGCCACGGAGGTTACCCTTTGCTCTTATGATATCGTGCCACCCGGAGGCGGCGCCGTGCTTCAGCCTCTTTGCGTGTCGCCCGGGAAGTCCGGTCCCATGTAGGGGATGAGGGCATCGGGGAGCGTGATGCTGCCGTCGGCGTTCTGGAAGTTCTCCATGATGGCCACCATCGTGCGGCCCACCGCGAGGGCGGAACCGTTGAGGGTATGGGCGAGGAGGTTCTTCTTCTCCTCTTTATATCGGATCTTTGCGCGCCGGGCTTGAAAGTCGCGGGTATTGGAGACGGAACTGATCTCCCGGTAGGTGTTCTGGCCCGGCAGCCAGACCTCGAGGTCGACGGTCTTCGCCGCGCCGAAGCCGAGGTCGCCCGTACAGAGGGTGACGAGGCGGTGGGGCAGCTTCAGCGCACTCAGCATGTCGGAGGCACACGCGACCATTTCGTCGAAGACCCGGTCGCTGTCGTCGGCCGCGGCGATGCAGACGAGTTCCACCTTGCGGAACTGGTGCTGACGGATCATTCCGCGGGTATCGCGGCCGGCGGAACCCGCTTCCTTGCGGAAACAGGCGGTGTGGCCGGTCATCTTGATCGGCAGCTGTGCCTTGTCGAGGATCTCGTCCTGGTAGAGGTTGGTGAGCGGGACCTCCGCCGTCGGGATCAGGAAGAGGCCGTCGTCGGTCTTGAAGAGGTCCTCCTCGAACTTCGGCAGCTGCCCCGTACCCTCCAGGGCCGTACGGTTGACAAGTTCGGGAACGCTCACCTCGATAAAGCCGCGGGAGCGGTTGAAATCAAGCATGAAGTTGATCAGGGCACGCTCGACGCGTGCGCCCATGTCGTAGACGACGCTGAAACGGCTTTTGGCGAGTTTGACTCCCCGTTCGAAGTCGATCCAGCCATTCTGCTCGGCCAGCTCCCAGTGCTCTTTGGGGATAAAGGGGAACTCTGGGGGGGTGAGGACCTTGCGGATCTCGACGTTGTCGTTTTCATCCGCGCCGTCGGGAACGTCGGCGTCGGGAAGGTTGGGGATGCCCATCGCCATGGCGTTGAGGGCTTCGTCCGCCGTCCGCATCGCCTCCTGGAGTTCGGTGATGGCCGCCTTGTTCGCGTCGAGGTCGGCCTTGAGAGGGGCGATGTCCCGGCCTTCACGCTTGTAGACGCCGAAGAGCTTGCTCATCTCGTTCTGCTTGGCCTGGGCCGCTTCGTAGGCGCCCTTGGCGCTTTTGAGGGTTTCGTTGTTGGCTTTCAGCGCCGCGATCAGCGCCGCGTCGACGCCTTTGCGCTGCAACTGTGCACTCACGCTGTCAAAATCTTTCTGTAACAGTTTCAGGTCGATCATCGGTGTCCTAGGTCAAAGGTGTATGAATTGGTCTGATTATAGCAAAAGAAGGGTAAAAAGCGTGTGCGACCGGACCCGATCCTCCCTTAAGGAGGCGAATGTACCTGTAAAAGCGTACGGTTACAATCAGGTAACAGATGGTATACTTTCAGACCTAAAACTACGTGAAGGCGGCAGACCCGATGGACATTCGGACAGTAAAAAAGATGGAGACCAAGGCGGTCAAAAGTTCGCGGAGCGACTTCTTCAGAATGGGCGTGGCCCTCTTCTTTATGGTCGTGGTCCTCTGGTACAGTTTCGGTGCCTACGGTCATGTGCCCAACAGTGCATTCCTCGCGATCGGGGCGATGTTCGGGGCCTACATGGCCCTCAACATCGGGGCCAACGATGTCGCCAACAACGTCGGGCCTGCTGTCGGCTCCAAGGCTCTTACCCTCGGCGGTGCGATCCTTATCGCCGCCATTTTCGAGGCGTCTGGCGCCCTGATCGCCGGCGGGGATGTCGTCAGTACGATCAAAAAGGGGATCATCGATCCGATGCTCTTTGCCGACTCGGCGGAGTTCATCTGGGCGATGACGGCGGCACTGCTGGCGGGCGGTCTCTGGCTTAACCTCGCCACGGCGATCGGCGCACCGGTCTCGACGACACACTCCATCGTCGGCGGCGTCATGGGGGCGGGGATCGCCGCCGCGGGCTTCTCCATTGTCAAGTGGGGAACCATGGGCAAGATTGCGGCGAGCTGGGTCATCTCACCGGTACTGGGGGGACTCATCGCGGCGCTCTTCCTCTTTTCCATCAAACGTTCCATTGTCTACAAAGAGGGGCGTCTTGACGCCGCGAAAAAGATGGTGCCGCTCTACGTGGCGATCATGGCCTGGGCCTTCGCGACCTACCTGATGCTCAAAGGGGTCAAGCACCTGATCAAGGTCGACTTTATGACGGCATCGGGCATCGGCCTGGTCATCGCCGTGGCGGTCTTCTTTCTCGTGCGTCCGATGATCGTCAAGGCGAGCAACAAACTTTCGGACATGCGAAGCGACGTCAACACCCTCTTCACGATCCCCCTGATCTTCGCCGCTGCGCTGCTGAGTTTCGCCCATGGCGCCAATGACGTGGCCAACGCCATCGGGCCGCTGGCGGCCATCGCCGACGCCGTACAGAACAACATCATTTCGGCCAAAGCGCCGATTCCGCTCTGGGTCATGCTCGTCGGCGCCATCGGTATCTCCCTGGGGCTGGCGCTTTACGGCCCGAGGCTGATCAAGACCGTCGGCAGCGAGATCACCGAGCTCGACCAGATCCGGGCCTTCAGTATCGCCATGGCCGCCGCGATCACGGTTATCGTCGCGTCGCAGCTGGGCCTGCCGGTCAGTTCCACACACATCGCCGTCGGCGGTGTCTTCGGCGTCGGCTTCCTGCGGGAGTACCTGGCGACGACGAAAGAGGAGGAGAAGATCCGGCAGGAGAAGGCGAATCTCGCCGAAGAGAAGAAGGTGCTTCGGGCACTCAGCGCCGAGCGGGACGACCTGCTCGCCCTGCCGAACAAGGGACAGACGGATTACGAACGCATCGCCGAACTCTACCGCCTGATCGACGAGGAGGAGGAGCGTATCAAGATGGAGAAGAAGATGATCAAGAAGGCGGAAAACATCAAGTACGTCAAGCGCGACGCCATCAAGAAGATCATCGCCGCGTGGATCATCACCGTCCCGGCCGCCGCGGTGCTGGCTGCATCCATCTTCTACATGATCAAGGGCTTTATGCTCTAACCCCTTTTGCTTTTCCGGGCACGCAAGCTGTGCCCGTACCCCGTATTTACGCTTTGTGCAGCTCGTAGCGGCTGTAGATATCCATCGCCTCTTCGGAACTTCCCTGGCTCAGTACTTCGCGGATCAGCGCTGCCGCCTCTTTGCGGCTGCCACCGCCGTGACCTTTGGCGTAGATCTCCGCAAGGGTGATCTTGGCGGCGGCTTCCCCGGCAGAGGAAGCCATCCTGAGGTATCGGGCCGCCTTGTCGAAATCTTCGGGGACCCCCAGGGCATTGGCATAGGCGAAACCCGCGCTCACCTGGGCGGGGACGATACCGGCCTCCGCGGCCCTGGCGTAGTGCTCCGTAGAGCGCGTGTAGCTGCGCTCGACCCCCTGGCCGTTGTAGAACATCACCCCCAGTGCATAGTCGCAGCGGGGGTCGTCGCTCCCCTGGATCAGCCAGTCGTAGGCCTCCTGGTAACGCCGGCCCGCGTAGGCGTTCATCCCCGCGTTGTAGTAGTCGATAGCCATATCTGCCTCCTGTTGTGGTGGCGGATTATAGGAGAAAAGGGATTAAGGATTCGCGAATACGCGGCAATGACGGGGTGGGATAAAGCGGGGTTAAAGGAAGCGGGGAGAGCGCTCCCCTTACTTCAGGTAGGCCTTGATGATTTCCTGGCGCTGGAGGGGACGGTCGCCGGGACCCGTGGGAACGACGCCGAGCTTCTTGACGATATCCATGCCGGAGGAGACCTGGCCGAAGATCGTATGGTAGCCGTTGAGCCACGGGGTGGCCTTCAGGGTGATAAAGAATTGGCTGCGGTTGGTGGCGGGACCGGCGTTGGCCATGGCCAGGATGCCAGCCTTGTCAAAAACGAGTCCCGGTTTGAACTCATCTCTGAAGGGTTTGTGCCAGATCGAATCGCCGCTGCGCCCGGTCTCGGTCGGGTCGCCGCCCTGGATCATGAAGCCGGCGATGATCCGGTGGAAGGCAATACCGTTGTAGTAACCGTTCTTGACGTGGGTCGTGAAGTTCTCCACGGCGAGGGGGGCGACATCCTCGAAGAGTTCGAGTTCGATGTTCCCCTGGGTGGTCTCAAGAACGACGACGGGGTGTTCCGCGGCCTGCAGGTTCACAACGAAGAGCAGCGCAGCGAAAGCGGCTAAGAGTTTATGCATGGGGTGACTCCTTTGGGATAGGGTGGAAGCGGTGCGGCTGCCGGGACTTGACCCGACAGCGTCTCAGTCGTCGGCCTCGTCGAAGGTGAGGCAGACGGAGTTGATGCAGTAGCGCAGACCGGTGGGCGCAGGCCCGTCTTCGAAAAGATGGCCGAGGTGGGCTTCGCAGCGGCTGCAGCGCACCTCTGTACGGACCATGCCGTAGCTGGTATCTTTGAACTCGGTGATGGCGCCGTCATCGATGCTTTCGTAGAAACTGGGCCATCCGGTGCCGGAGTTGAACTTCGTATCGGATGCGAAGAGGGGCGCACCGCAGCAGACGCAGCGGTAGACCCCCTCCCCCTTGAAATCGTAAAAGGCACCGCTGAAGGGGGCTTCCGTGCCGTGTTCGCGGCAGACATGGTAGGCTTCAGGGGAGAGCTGTTCACGCCATTGGCGGTCGCTCTTGATCACTTTCTCCATGGATATTACTCGCTTTGATGTGAGATCAGGTAGGCGTGGCACCCGGCACGGCAGAGTGCGTGCGTGCGCCGCCGTGCACCCAGCGTACCGTCGTCGATGACAATGACATGGCGGCGTTGCAGCCCGCTGATGTCATCGGCGCCAGCGATGAGCAATTGTCCCATATCCTGGTTCAAAAGACTCTTATGGGGATCAAGTAGTTGCAGATCACAGCCGATGTACCCTTCGATCTCCTCGGCGAGGGCTGCCGCGAAGCTGTCGTCGGGGGCGACGACGAGGATCTCAACGCCCTGAACCTCCTCCAGCAGCCGGCGCAGCAGCAGGAGGGTGTGGATGTAGGCGTTGCCGTCCAAGCGCTGCAGCTGTTCCGATAAAAGGCCGCTGTCGGATTGTGCCACGCTGTAGGGGGAACGGAAGCGGTGCGGCAGTCGGTAATGCTCCCCTTGCGTCTCCCCCGCATCGGTCAGGGCCAGGTGAAGCCGTCCCTCTTGCAGTTGCTGGGCAAAGTAGTCCCGGTAGTGTGCGGAAAGCAGCTGCGCATCGTCGCAGTAGAGGGTCTCGGCGGGGAAGAGACCGGGGCGTTTGATCATCTTCTGGGTGACCTGCCCCCGGGGGTGCGACGGATGGCCGTGACATTTGAGGTAGTGCTCGTCGACTAACTGCTCAGGGGTCATGATGCGGATGGAGGTCGGGTCCACGGGGAGCATAGCGTGGTCGATCAGGATCAACAGCTCCCGGGTCATCAGTTCGCAGGCGACCGTCGTCGGCGCCGTGATGACGATGCGCCGCCTCGGGTGGGCGAGCCGCTCCTGCAGCGCCTTGCGCAGCAAAAGGGTACTCTTGCCGCTGCCGTAGCCGCCGACAAGGCGGGAGCGCCTTCCGAGGTCGGCTTCGAGGTAGGCGACCTGGGCCGCGGTGGGGAACGCCGCCTCGCGTCGCAGTGCGTCGGGATGGCAGACATAGTGGCGGAAGAGGGCGGCAAGGATCTCCTGCGCTTCCAGGGAGCGGTCGCGGTAGGGAAGCGCGGCGCTCAGCTTGGCGTGGATCTCCTCCTGGGTATCGTCCCGGAAAATGACCCGCGACGCGGGAAGCAGACGCCCGAAGGAGGGGTCCAGTGCCTCCAGGGCACCGGCATCGAGGTTGGGCAGGTACAAAAAGCTGCCGACGGGGCAGAGCCGGGTATCGTCCGCCTCGTCGAGAAGGCGGCGGATGAGCTGATGCGGGGCATCGACACTGACATCGCGGGGGGCGTTGGGGTCGCGGGGGGCATTGGCGGCCTTGGCCCGCCGCAGGGTTGCGAAGTCCCAGGGAACGGCATCGAAAAGAAAGAGACCCCGCCGGGCATCGAAGAGCAGAAAGGGAACGGTGCTCCGCCAGTTATGCCGGCAGATCAGTGTATTACTGAAGGTGCGCAGAGCATGGGATCGTGCATATTCAAGCAACGGCGTGAAATCTTTAGGGCGTATGACCGGTTGGGAAGGTTTGAAAAAACGTGAAAAAAGAGGAATATCCACCTATACTGCTCCGTAGATAATGATGGTCAGGAAAGGCGGGGATGCTGCGACGAGAGCCGCAGCAATCATTTATTTGCCGGCGGCTACAGCGTCTTTAAGGCCTTTACCGGCTTTGAACTTCGGAACCATTTTGTCGGCAGTGGCGTATGATTTGTCAGTGCCCGGTACTTTGCCGCTTTTGCCTTTTTGGAGTGCAGCAGAGAAACCACCGAAACCTACCAGAGAAACGTCTTCTTTGGCTACCAATGCTTCTGTAACGGCGTCAGTGAACGCTTTGATGGCATTTTCCGCTTCCACTTTTGTTTTGTAGTTGCCGCATTTTTGTACCAATTCGACAAATTGTGCTTTATTCATTACCATGACCCTTACGTAAAGATTTGTGACCACGAAAAGCCCGTATTACGGTGCTTCGAGGCTCTTCATGATTCAGCTAGAGACACTTTATAATCTCTTAGCTTAAATTTTTCTTCTTTTTGTTTTTTTTAGGAAAGAGATGGTGGAAATTTGAAAGTTTTATCCGTTTCAGTGCCACGCCAAGGAGCCCAAACCGCCTTTTTACGCCGATTTCAAAGGGTTTTCGTTGGCGCAGTTCGCGCAGGATTTTCGTCAAGTTTCGGAGTTTTCCCCGCGGCTTTGAAGCGGTGGAAATCGATAAGAAAACTTCTTCGAGGCCGATCCGTTCTTGTTCCGTCAAACTGCTCACTGTGTACTCCCTAATCTGTTGATTTTTCTCACCACCCTGATGATCTCGTCGTCTTCCAGCTGGCCGAGCATCTCGATGACGGCCCGGGCTGCCTGCGGCTTGGCGTTTCCCAGCCGCCAGTCCTGGTAGGTACGCATCGAAATACCCAGTGCGGCGGCCATCTCCTTCTGGGAGATTTTCTTGCCGTTGCGTTGTGCTTCGACCGCGTTGTGAAGAATGTTGAAAAGATCATTCAATTCCATGGCAACACTTTACAGAAGTGCTCCTTAAAGTAAACAATAAACCGTATGTTATAATATATAAAATGTATATTAAGTACGATAAATTATGCTTATAGTACATAAAAACACTAAACAAGTAAATAATAAATTATAAAATATACGGAAAAACGTATATTATTGTGCTGAAAATCTTCATGGATGACAAAACGGTATCGATTTTCGGAACAAGGAAGGGCGCTGTGCGCGGCGCAGTGCCGGGCGGAACGCGTGTCTGAGGGGGGTTAAAGGGAGACGGAAACGCCGACGGGCTGGAGTGTGACGTACTCTTCGTGGAGTTCAAGGAAGAAGGGCTCGTAGCTCATCCCCTCGCGGGTCCGGTAGGTGATCTCCTTGTTTTTGGGGAGCGAGAAGGTGATCGTGTTGAGGCCGTGTACGGTGTGCTTGATGACGACGGTCGCGTTGAAACTGGAGTGTTTGATCTCCTCGATCTCGTCGCGCATGGCGACGATGCGTTTGCTGATCTTCGGTACCTCCTCTTCGCGGTGCCGTTTGGCTTCGTCAAGAAGGTAGCGCTGCTCGTCGATATCTTCGTCAAGGTACTCCAGATGGCGAAGGACGATGGGGACCTTCTTGTAGTTGATGACGAAAGCGTTGTCCTCCCCGGTGATGCTGTTGATGGTGATCGAGTCGGTGGCGTAGACTTTGAGGTGGTGCCGGACGACCCCCAGGGTCACCTGCTCGGCATAGATGCTCCCCCCCAGCGCCGTTTCAACGTTGACGTGGGTGGCGTGCACCTCGCCGCCTTCCAGGAGGGTGATCTGCGCCTTGTGGCAGCGGAGCATCCCCTTGTGGCGGTTGACGGTCGCCTCGCGGGCGAAGAGGCGCGCACCGTTGTGGGTGGCGCCGTCGACGACGAGGTGTTTGGCCTCGACAGTCGCCTTGTCAGCGATATGGCCGGAGACATGGATCCGTTCGGAGGTGAGGTGGACCCCCTCGCCGACACTGTCGCGGGTCGTGTCGTTCTGGGTGATGTGGACCTCGACCTCGTTCTCCTCCTCTTTGGCGACCTGGGAATGGACCCTTTTAATGGTGTCGAGGGTGAGGCGGTTGCTGATCTCGATGTGTTCGGGGGTGTAGTGGACGAAGCCGCGCTTTTTGCTGTAGAGCCGGACGGAGTTCGCGTCGTCGACGACGGAAACGGTCGCGTCGTCGATCTCGCAGCTGAGAAAGGGTTCGTTTTCGGCGTTCCCGCTGCTGACCCGCTTGCCGTAGGCGTTGAGGCCGTTGCGGCCGTAGACGGGTTTGCTGTATTCGACGAGCAGCTCCCCCGGTTCAACCTCTTTGAGCTGGCGATCGACGTTCTTCTGCTCGAAGTGCAGCTCCAGCCGGCTGGGGCGGGCGATTTCGGGTTCGATCCCGCTGAAGAGTAGCACGGTGTACTCTCCGGTGAACTGCCCGGTGTAGATCCGCTTGACGAGGCTTTTGACATCTTCGATCATCGCGTCGCTGTAGAGGCCGATCAGCATCCCCTCGCGTGCCTTGATCTTGTTGATCTCCTTAAGCAGCAGCATGAAGAGCTGCTGGGGTTTGTAGCGCTCCTTCGGGATGACGGAACTGCTTTTGATGTGCAGCAGGGGGTGGGTGGCGTAGGGGCCGGGCTCGAGGGTATACTCCAGGCGGACGTCGGTTTCGGGGGACTTGAGCAGGCTGATCTTGTAGACCTGCCGGAAGACGACGCGGTCGTTGATCAGCCGGTCGGTGTCGGTGTAGCGCTCCCGCAGCTTCTCCCCGTATTTCCCGAAGGTCTCCATGTGGCAGCTCTTGATATAGGTGTGGACGCCGTGGAGGACGAAGTCGCACTGGGCCAGGGGGGTGATGGAGTCCGAGGCGAACTGCCGCAGGGCTTCGGCGACGTTGACGGTCTGTATGGGCCTGATCACGGTAGTTCTCCGGTACTCAGTGCCGCAGCAGGTCGGTATAGTCGTATTTGGAGAAGTCGAGGTAGAACTGGCCGTTTTGCTGGATGACGCGGACGTCGCTGCCGTAGGCTTCGGCGAAGCGGCGGCGGATCATCTTGCGTTCGGCGGATTTGAGGTCGAGGGCTTTGAGATAGTGGCGCAGTTCGACGAAATCGCTCTGCTGCCAGGAGGCGTCGATCGGCTCGTCGTCGGAGAGATCGACATCGTGGACCGTGGATTTGTCGCTGAGCATCAGCTTGGTGTTGAGGAGTTCCAGGATGCTTTTGAGCTGCTCATCTTTCTTGCTGTAGAGCTGTTCGATGCGGTCGCGTTCGTCGCGGAGCATCTGCTCCTTGTCCGCGATCAGGTTGTCGATCTTCGCCTCGAGGCGGTGGATACGCTCCTTGAGCTGACGGTTCTCCTTCTGGTAGAGCGCGATGATGGTGCCGACGGTCGTCTTGGGCTTGGGGGCGGGCTGAGGCTGGGCCTGGGTGTTCTTGACCCCCTCTTCGATCGCCCGCAGGCGCTCTTCGCCCAGACTGCTGCGGGGGACGATGATGTAGGTCGTCCCCTCTTCGATGATGTAGTTCAGCCGTCTTTCCCGCAGTTTGGAGCGGATCATCTCCTTGGACATCCTGAACCGCTTGGAGTATTCGTCGATTGTAAAACGCATGTGCTTTCTACCTTCCGGCCATGAGTGAGTTGAAGTTGATGTTGGGCGGGTTGATGATGCCGCCGCGGCGTAACCAGATCAGATATCCGTGGTGTAGTGTACCGTGTTTATCATAAAAGCCGAATTGGGGGCTCCGCTTGAACTGGTGCTCGACAAGGAGCACCCTGAAGTCGGGGTAGCGCTTGAGAAATTTCTGGAAAGAGGCGTAGGCGGTATCGGAGATGACGACGGTCGAGATCGTATAGTTCTTGATCTCGATGTAGCGGGCGCACTCGTTGAGGCCGTCGCCGACGTAGTTCTTGTTGCCGAGGATATCGACGAAGCCGTAGACCTCGCCGGTGTGGACGGCGACGCGGATGCCGCGGAAGTAGGGGTATTTGAGGGCGATGTACTCGGAGAAGTGGTTGAAGCTAAGCCCCAAAATGGCTCCGAAGCCCTTCATCCTGGGGTTGAGGATGCAGTAGAAACCGTCGCCGGTGGAGATGAACCCGAGCATCAGGTGGGAGAGTTTCATCTGGGAGTTGGCGAGCATCGTCTCCACCATCTTCGAATAGCTGGAGGTGAGGAAGTTGATGATCTCCAGTTGCTGCTTCGACTCCAGCTGGGAGAAGTTGATGATGTCAACGAGGATGATATCGGTCGTATGGGCTTCCTGTCTGGAGGGTTTGATAGCCTGATCCTTGCACACCGGGGATAGTATGAGATTCTAACATAAATGACGTTTACCCGCTGTCACGGCCGGGTCGGTGAGTTGTGCTAAGATGGCGGAAGGCGTCCGGAAGCGGAGTGCGCACACGAAAAGGAAGATCATGAAAAAACGTACCAAGATATTGGCGACGGTGGGGCCGGCGTCGGATACGGTCGAGATGCTCGCGGCGCTGATCCGCGCCGGGGTCAACGTATTCAGGCTCAATTTCAGCCACGGCACCCACGAGGAGCACAGCAGTGTTCTGGCCAACATCCGCCGTGCCATGCAGGAGACGGGGCTGATCGTCGGCGTGCTGCAGGATATCGCCGGTCCGAAGGTCCGCATCGGGATGCTCGAAGAGACGTTCCGCCTGCAGCCGGGCGACACCCTGGAGTTCGTCGCGTCCGATATCGTCGGCGTGCAGAGCGGACCGGGCCGGTACCGAATCGGCATCGCGCTGCCGGGGCTGTTCGAACACGTCGTCGTCGGCGACGGGATCTATCTCAACGACGGCGCGATCCGGGCCACGGTGCGCGAAGGGGGTGCCTCACTGCTGGCGACGGTTGAAACGGGGGGGACGCTCACCTCCCGCAAAGGGGTCAACTTCCCCAATACCGCCCTGGGGCTGGAGGTGTTGACGGAGAAGGACCGTGAGGACATGCTCTGGGGGATCCGCAACGGGGTGGACTTCATGGCGATCTCCTTTGTGCAGTCGGCGGAGGATATGCAGAAGGCCCGGGCTTTTCTGGAGGCCAACGGCGGCACCCAGCAGCTCATTGCCAAGATTGAGAAGTTCGACGCCGTGGAGGATATCGACGCGATCCTCGAAGCGAGTGACGGGGTGATGGTCGCCCGGGGGGACCTGGGGATCGAGGTGCCCTACTATGAAGTACCGGCGATCCAGAAACGGCTGATCCGCAAAGCGAATATCCTCAGCAAGCCGGTGATCACGGCGACGCAGATGCTGCTGTCGATGACGGAGCACGAGCGGGCGACCCGGGCGGAGATCAGCGACGTGGCCAATGCCGTCCTCGATGGGACCGACGCCGTCATGCTCTCGGAGGAGAGCGCGGTGGGCAAGAACCCGCTGCTCGCCGTTCGGACAATGGTCGAGACGATCCGAGCGGCGGAGGGCGTTTACCCCTACGACAAGTTCGATTTCGAACACTGCGACATGATGGATGTCATCGACGAGTCGGCCGTACGGCTGGTCGAGTACCTCGATGCGGAGGCAATCCTGGCGATGACCGCCTCGGGGCAGTCGGCGAAGAAACTGGCCCGTTACCGCCCGAAAAAACCGATCTACGCCATTACCCACGATCCTGCGGTGGCGCGCACGCTCTGCCTCGTCTGGGGGGTGACCCCCGCCTTTTCCGTGAAGCGGGAGAAGCACGACCGGGTGATTGCCGGGGTGATCGCCGACGGCATCGAACGGGGGGTGATCGACCTGGAGAAAACCTATATCCTTACGGCGGGAGACCCGATCGGCGTGGCCGGGACGACCAATACGATCCGGATCCTGCGCCGGCACGAGATGGGGTACTTCCTCGAACAGCTCGCCCAGGCGACGAAGAAGAAGCGGAGCGCTCCCGAAACGGGAACGCTCTTCTAGGATGCTGCACTGCGCAGAGACTTCAGGAGAGTTTTCGCTCCCCTTATGGTATGATTGTTACATCAGCGCACCCCGGAGGTGACGAAACATTCACGGTAGCCTCCAGCGTGCAGCACGAGGGAGGTTGCCCATGCAAAACGAACTGCTCCGTCTCTGCGGTTATGCGCAAAACGACCAGTCGCTGCGGCGGGTCGAACAGGTCCGGAAAAACTACTCCCGGTTCGACGACATCGTCCGCGCCCTGCTGGACCTCGAACCCCATCTGCGCCACAGCGGCTTCTACCTTTCCCTGCAGAACGACTTCGACCTGATTCAGATCCGCAGCGACATGCTCGACGAGGATGATTTCATGATGCTTGACAGCGACATCATCGTCTGGGCCAACGAACACGGTATCGAGCTGCAGGAGGACCTTGACCGCGTCTCGATCCTCGGTTTCATTGACCGGGAGAGCGAGGGCTGAGACGAGCCTTTTCGGCGTGGTAGATGTGTTCGAGCGTCGAAGCGTGGGGATGCTTGGCGAAGTAGCGGACGATAAGGTTGTTGAGCTTGTTGGGGTTGAAGCGCCAGAAGTGTTCCCGGTCGAACTGCGGGTCGTTGACCATGTAGTTGAACAGCAGCGCGGTCGTCAGCTCCTCGTGGTGCTCGTAGCGTTCGACGATGCAGCGTAGCATCAGCTCCATCAGCTTCTGCTGTGCCTCCTCTGTCGTATCGTCGTCTGCGAGCGGCTTGGCGGGAAGAAAGACGTAGACCTTCCAGACCGATATCGCCACGGCCACCACGAACATCCCCATCATCACCCATTCGATCCATGACATCAGCGCCTCCTGAGGAGCATATTGTACCAGAGTTCGCCGCCTCTATCGGGGCGGTTGTCCGGCGAGTTCCACTCTGATTCGAGGGTGAGGGCGTCGACCTCCTGGAGGAGTGCGCGCGCACGTGCTTCGTTGAGGGCCGTAAAAAAGCGCCCCTCCTTCTCCCAGCTTCCGTTGCCGTATTTGAAGGAAGCATAAAAGGGGGCGCCGGGCCGAAGGGCGGCGGCGAGGCGTTCCAGGGCCGGGGGGAGCTCCTCGAAGGGGAGGTGCAGCAGCGAGGCCGATGCCCAGAGGCCGTCAAAAGCCGCCTGCCACGGCACCTCCATAAAGTGCATGGTGTGGACCTTCCGGCCGAGGTACGCCTCCGCGAGACGGGCCATCTCCGCCGAAGCGTCGAAGGCGGTAACCTCAAATCCCGCTTCGAGAAAACGACGGCTGTCCCGGCCGCTGCCGCATCCCGCGTCGAGAATTGCTCCGCCGCTGCGTACCAGGGGCAGGAAGCGGCGGTAGGCCTCTTCCATCGGTTTGTCGACGGTCGCCGCGAAGAAGGCTTCGGCGTTTTGCGCGTAATACGTCAGCGTCCTGTCATTCGCCATGCGGTGCCTCCATTCTCAGGTACGTCCGGAAGTAGGAAGCGAGCTCGTCGAGGTTGATCGGCTTGCCGACAAAGCCGTCCATCCCCTCGGCGAGGAAGCGCTCACGGTCACCTCGCATGACGTTGGCGGTCACGGCGATGACGGGGGTCTGGGGGAGGCCACGGGAGTGTTCGCCGGCGCGAATCGCCTTCATCGCCGCCAAACCGTTGAGCCGGGGCATGTTCTCATCCATCAGGACCAGGTCGAAGCGCTCCTCTTCACAGGCCTTGACCGCCTCGAGGCCGTCGCACGCGAGGCGGTAGGTGAGCCCGAACTCCTCGAGCATCAGGCCGATCAGCATCCGGTTGGTTGCGTTATCCTCGGCGACGAGAAGATGACCGGAGAAACGGGGCAGCGCCTGTTCCGGCAGGGGCGCTTCATCGGTCCTCAGGCGTGCGATGGTCGCGTTGTCGAGGGCCTCCATGACGTCCGACGGGGCAAAGGGGGCGTGGAGCTGGTGAATGTGGCGAAAATCCCGGTCGATCTCCGTTTCGGGGGTGCTGAGCAGGGCGATGGCCGGTTTGTGGGTGTTGATGACACGGCTGAGAGTCCCGCTTTCGGGGACGAAGACGATGAGGTCCGCATCGTTCGTCTCGACGGGACAGGGGTCGATGATCCGGGTCACGCCGAAATCCCGGAAGTAGCGCCCGATCAGCTGCAGCAGCGGTCGGTGCTCGGGGGCAGCGTCGATGAAGCCGATGCTCAGGGCGCGAATCTGGTCGTAGTCGTGGGGGGGACGCCTCAGGGTATCACACACCTCGACGGGGAGGGTGAGGGTGAAGCGGCTGCCGCTTCCTTCGCGGCTTTTGAGCTCCAGCGTGCCGCCCATCAGCGTCGCCAGCCGCGACGATATGGAAAGTCCCAGACCGGTACCGCCGTACTGGCGGGTGGTGGAGCCGTCGGCTTGCTCGAAGGGGGAGAAGATGCGCTCCTGCTGGGAGAGGGGGATGCCGATGCCGCTGTCCTGGACCATTAGGGTCAGGCATTTTGCTTCGTAGCCGGCCTTGACTTTGACGCTGCCGTGTTCGGGGGTGAACTTGAGGGCGTTGCTGATCAGGTTCGCGAGGATCTGCTTGAGCCGGACGCCGTCGACCAGCAGGCACTCGGGCAGGGAAGGGTCGATGTAGATCATGTAGTGCTGGGATTTTTCGTAGGCCTTGGAGGCGAAGAGCTTGGCGGTGACGCTGAGCTCCTGGAGGGGGTCGAAAGGTTCGGGCCGGATGGTGAACTTGCCGCTTTGGATCTTGGAAAAGTCGAGGATGTCGTTGATGATGCTCAGCAGCGACTGACCGCTGCTGTCGATGACGGCGAGGTACTCCCGGGCCTTGGCATCGTCGACGTGGCGGTGGAGGATATTGACGAACCCGAGGATGGCGTTGAGGGGGGTCCGGATCTCATGGGACATATTGGAGAGGAACTCGTCCTTGGAACGCTCCGCCGTGATGGCCTGGTCCCGCGCTTCGATGATGGGGGTGATATCGTGGTGGAGCCCCAGGTACTCGGTGACGTTCCCCCGGGTGTCGAGAAGGGGGATAATCATGCTGTCGGCATGGAAGATCCCGCCGTTGTCGCACCGCAGCGGAAGGACACCCCGGTAGACCTCCTTGGCAACGATCCGGTCGGTGATCTCCCGGTAGAAACGGGAGCGTTCCAAGGGGTGCAGGAGGGCGGCGACATCACGCCCCCTCAGGGTTTCGGGATTCAGTCCCGAGAGTTCACGGTAGCGTGGGTTGAAGGTGAGCAGGGTCCCGTTTGCGGCCGTCCGTGTGACCGCCATGCTCTCGTCGATGGCGTACTGGAACTGCCCGAGAGCCTGCAGTTGCTCCTGGAGGGCCCGGGTCTGTTCGAGGACCTTGTCGGAAAGGGAGGCGTTGAGATGCTCAAGCTCGGCGGTCTGTTCCCGGATTTTCTGGCGGATCAGGGTGAGCAGGTCGGCGAAGACCTCTCCGAGGGCGATCAGGGAGGGGTTGTGGGCCTGGACGTCGAGACGGTGCTCGAAATCGCCGTCGCGCATTGCCGTAACGATACGGGTCGCCTCCGCGATGAAACGGCGGTCTTGCTGCATATGCAGTTCGGTCCGTTCGATCTGGCGGTTGATCTCCTCGGCCATCGCCTCCATCTCGTCGCCGCTGCGGATGTCGAGATAGCGGGGCTTGTCGGTCTCGTGGCCGAGGTAGTCGAAGAAGTGGCTCAGGCCGTTCTGGACGCCGCGGATACTGCCGACGATCTTGTCGGCCCCGTAGCGGGCGAGAGCGAGGAGGGTGAGGATAAAGAGGAGCGCGAAGCACCCCTTGGCGACGAGAATGCCCATGTCGCGGCTTTTGATTTCACTGATACGGGTTTGCAGCTGCCCGACAAGCACTGCTTCGAGGCTTCGAAGCTGCTCGATGCGCCGGGTGGAAGCGTCGAACCAGACTTTGGCGTCGACCCCGACGATGGTGTCCTGCAGCCGGGCGATGGCCTGCAGCGCCGGGGTGTCGTCCACCCGGAGGGCATGGTCGATCTCCCGGGGGGAACGCCCCTGGGCAATCATCCGCTTGACGAGGTCGATATTGGCGCGGTAGGCCGCGAAGGTTTTACCGAGCCCCTGCAGCAGCACATACTCTTCGGGGTTGTGGGCCGCAAGGAGCTGGTAGCGTTTGAGCTCCTCTTCGAAGGCGGCGTAGCGCTTAAGAAAATCGTCGTAATAGCGGGCATCCTGGCGCAGGACGTAGTTTTTGAAGAGGTGGATCATGCCGCCGTAACCGGCGAGGTTCTTCATACGGCCGCGGATCTCCTGCTTGACGTAGTGCGACATCGCGATTTCGCGGTAGCGTCCCACTTCCGCCTCCTCTTCGGACGTTTTGAAGGCGTCAAGCCGTCCGAGGAGCTCGGGGTCTTGGATGTAGTGCCGCAGGCTCTGGCGGTACTGGGCCTGGGCGGCGATATTGTTTTGGAGCTCCCGGAGTTTCTTGGCGGAGAGGCGGTGTTCGCCGAAAATCTCCGCCAGCAGTGCCCGCTCCTGGCCGGCACGCTCGAGTAGCAGAATCAGCGACTCCAGGGCGGCGGTATTGGCAGTCACCAGTTTGTCGGGGGTGTGGATCGGATAGCTGCGGAGCATGTCGCTGATGTTCTGGTTGAGGGCACTGAAAAAGTCGAAGACGTATTGCGTGGTCGTCGTGCCGCCGTCGATCCGGTCACGCAGGGCGGCGATCATGCCGAAGCGCTGCCGCAACGGGGGGAACATGGCCTGAAGGGCTCCGGCGTCAGACGCGGAGGCGATCAGTGAGTCAAGGGTGCGGTTGAAATGGTCGATCTGGGCGGTGACGAGGGTGCGCTGCCGCCGAAGTCCGGGTTCGAAGTTTTTGCGGTCGGGGCTGCGGTAAAGGGAGAGGAACGCGACGGACATCCCCCGTTCGAGCTGGATCTCGTGCATCAGCGCGCCGGCCGCCTCGCTCAGTGCGACGAAGTGCTCAAGCCCCTCCACTTCCCGGTAGTTGCGGTATTCGTTCGTACTGTAGTAGACGACACCGATCAGCAACAGCAGCAGCGGCACGGCGGAGAGGATAAAGAGTTTCTGCTGAATGGTCGTTCTCATGCTGTTTCCCTCACACTCACGCCCGGTGGCGCAACTCTCATAGCGGACAAAGTATAACACAGCGGTTGTTGCCAAGGTTAACGGCCCGAAGAGCGCTAGCCCAAAGCACCCATCTTGCGATACAATGACGTCCATGAAAGATGAAGTCTTTAGCAAACCCATTACGAAGCAGTTCGAGTTCGATGCCGACGTCGCGGCGGTCTTTGACGACATGCTGCAGCGCTCGGTCCCCTTCTACAAAGAGGCGCTGCAGCTGACGTCGCGTTTCGCGGCCCTCTACACCGAAGCAGAGGGGCGGGTTTACGACCTGGGGTGTTCCACGGCCTCGCAGCTGCTGGAGATCGAGCGCCGCTTGGATGTGCCCGCGGAGCTGATCGGCATCGACAACGCCGATGCGATGCTGGAACAGGCCCACCGCAAGATCGATGCCTTCGGCTCAAAGGTCAAGGCGGTGAAGGGGGATATCCTCGCCTTTGAATATGAACGTTCGGACGTGATGATCAGCAATTACACCCTGCAGTTCATTCGCCCCCTGGAGCGGGAGAAGCTGGTGGAGAAGATCTGTACGGCGCTGAAACCGGGCGGGGCGTTCATCTTCAGTGAAAAGGTGATCAGCACGGAGAAGCGGCTCAACAAGGAGCTGATCGACTGCTATTACGACTTCAAGAAGGAGCAGGGGTACAGCGCCTATGAGATCGCGCAGAAGCGCGAGGCGTTGGAAAACGTGCTGGTGCCCTATACGGCGGAGGAGAACATGACGATGTGCCTGCGCAGCGGGTTCCGCCACTGCGAGACCCTCTTCCGGTGGGCTAATTTCGCGACTTTCATCGCGGTCAAGTAGCCTCTACCAGACCTTGCGGCTCTCCGGGGGCGGTGCCGGCTCTTCGCGGAAGGCCTTCTTGACCGCTTCGCCGGCTTCCCGGTAGTCGATCATGTTTTCGTCGCACTGCTTGTGGTAATAGCCGTAGAGGTCGTAGTATTCGCGGCAATCGTTGTAGTAGGTGGCGGAGATCCCCCGTTTGTTGGCGCAGCCGGTAAGGAGCAGCGCCGCAGCGCCGAGTGCGAGGCAAAAGCGTATCATGGCGCTTATTGTAGCGTAAGCCGGATAATTTTTGACAGCAGGAGAGAGCGATGAAAGTGATCGAACGGTTCAAGGAGCTGACCCGCATCCCGCACTGTTCCCATAACGCGGCGGCGATGCGCGACTACCTCGCCGCCGCGGCGGCGGAGCAGGGCTACAATGTCCACCGTGACGGGGCGGGCAACCTGCTCTGCTCCCGGGAGGGGGCCAAGGTGACGTTGCAGGGCCACTACGACATGGTCTGCATCGGCCGGGCGCCGGAACTGGAACTTATGGAAGAGGATGGGTGGCTGCGGGCCGCGGACTCTACCCTCGGCGCGGACAACGGCATCGCCCTCGCGATGATGCTGGTGCTGATGGAAGAGGGGGCGCCGGTGGAGTGCCTCTTCACCGCCGACGAAGAGGTGGGGCTGCTGGGGGCACGGGCACTGGACCTTCCCCTGAAGCCGCTGCCGCTGCTCAACCTCGACAGCGAGGAGGAGGGAGTGGTGACCATCGGCTGCGCCGGGGGCGTGGACCTTCTGGTGGAGTACCCCGTCACCCGGGAAGAACGGGAGGGATATGGCTACCGGGTCGAAGTCGGGCCGCTGCCCGGCGGCCACTCGGGCGTCGATATCGACAAAGGGATTCCCAACGCCATCAAGGAGCTCGCCGCGCTGCTGGAGGGGCACGACCTCCTGCTGGGCGAAATCGGGGGCGGGGAACGGCGCAACGCCATCCCGAAACGGGCTCATGCCCTCGTCGTCGCGGATCGGGAACTCCCGGAGCTGGCAGCAGCCGAGCCCCTCGGCCGCGGGAGCTACCGGGTGATCGCGGAGAGCGCTGAGATTGTCCGGATGATTGGGGCGCTTGCCCAGGGGGTGCGCCGTTTTGATCCGGGAATGGGGATCGTCCACAGCAGCATCAACCTCGCCATGGTCTCCTGCGACGACGAAAGGGTGCGGCTGCAGCTCAGCGCGCGCTCGATGGAGACCGAGAGCCTCCGGGAGCTCGAGGCCGAAAGCCGGGCCTATTTCGAAGGGTACGGCTGCCGCGTGGCGAGCGAGGGGTTCTACGCCGCGTGGGCCCCGGAACGGAGCCGTTTTGCGGAACGGGTACTCGCGTCGCAACGCGAAGCTTTTGCCGATGCCGCCTTCGGGGCCATCCACGCGGGACTGGAGTGCGGGGTGATCAAGGAACGCTACCCCCATATCGAGATGGCCTCGATCGGTCCGACGATCGTGGCGCCCCATTCGACCGCCGAACGGGTGGAACTCGCCTCCGTGGCGCGGGTCTTTGAAGCCGTCCGCACCCTGATTTCCGAGCTCTGAGCCCCATCAGGCGCTGCAGACCCGGTTGCGCCCCTCCGCCTTGGCGCGGTAGAGCCCCCGGTCCGCTTCGTGGATCGTTTCGGCCACCGGGGCAAAAAGGTTGACCGCCGTGACGCCGAAGCTGCAGGTGACGGTGCCGACCCCGTCGATGCTCAGCAGTTCGAGGGTGCGCCGCAGATGTTCGGCTTTGGCCACGGCCGTTTTGAGGTCGGTATGGGGCAGCAGGATAACGAACTCTTCGCCCCCCCAACGTGCGAAGGTGTCGGAGTCGCGCAGGGCATCGCTGATATGGCGGGTCAATACCTGCAAGACGACATCGCCTGCCTGGTGGCCGAAGGTGTCGTTGATGCTTTTGAAGTGGTCGATGTCGAAGAGGATCAGGGCGAGGTCACCGTCGTAGCGGCGGGTGCGTTCGCACTCCTTGTCGTAGAGCTCTTCAAATTTCTGGCGGTTGTAGATCTGGGTCAGGTGGTCGTGGGAGGAGAGGCGGTAGAAGTGCTCCTTCTCCTGCTCCGCCCGTTTACGCTCGGTGATATCGTTGGCCACCACGACGAACTTCTCTTCATGTTCGTGCAGCATCAGCTGCAACCGGACATCTACATAGTAGCGTGAACCGTCCTTGCGTTCGTGCACCGTCTCGACGGCGATCTGTTCCTGTTTCCCCTCCAGCAGAGGCGCGATCAGTTCCCGGAAATGGTCCTTGGCGAATTCCGGCTGGATCGCCGGCGGCGTCATCTGGCAGAGCTCCTCGAGGGTATAGCCCGTATTAAGTAGCGCCCCGCGGTTGGCGTAGCTGAAGCGCAGGTCCTCCCGGTCGAAGATGTAGATCTCGTTGAGGCTGTCGTTGATGATCCGTTCAAACTCCCGGGCCCGGCGAAAGCTCTGCTGGAGGGGACGGACGACGCTGAACTGGATGATGGTGCGGATGATGAAGTAGGCCAATGTCGACCCGATGAGGGAGACGATCAGGGCGAGCACGTAGACGTCGCGCTGTACCTTGTCGATCTGCTCGGTCAGTTCGCTCTCGTCGATCTCGGAGATGATGGCCCAGGTGAAGTTCGGGTAGGTGAAGGGGCGGTAGGCGGAGAGTACCCGCTTGCCGCGGTAGTCGGTGATAAGGGTTCTTCCCTGCCTCCCGGCGAGGGCCTCCGTGACCGCCGCGGTGTCGACCGAGGCGCTGCCGGGGCGGGCGAAGGAACGGGCAACGGAGAAGCGAGTGGGTTCCAGGTAGCTGTCGCTGCGCATCAGGTGGTCCTGGCCGACGGCATAGCTCTCGCCGGTCTGGCCCATCCCCGATCTAAAGTGCATAATCTCGTTGACGGCATTGCCGGGAAGTTCCAGGATCAGTACCGCGGTCTGGCGCGCGCCGACGGTGACCGGTGTGCCGAGGAACATGCTCGGCACGGGGGCGTAGCCCGGGTGGGTATGGATGTCCCCGATCTGCGTCGTGCCGGTGCTCACGATCTCCCTCCAAAGACGCGCAAGGGGGCTGGAAACGAGGGAAGAGGCATTGAAGTCGCTACCCTCCGGAAGCTGCGGGTTGGTGGAGTAGAGGACATGGCCCTGCTCGGTATCCAGAAGCAGGGCATTGGTATAGACGTATTCGCTCAGGAAACGCTTGAGGTAGCGGCGGGAGCTCTCGCGGACGGTGGTCGATGCGCCGGCGTCGGCTTGCAGCGTAGCGGTCAGGTTGACGACGGTTTCACTCCCGGCTAGGGCCTGAAGGTCGGCGGTCCGGTAGGAGAAGAAGAGTTCCAGCTTGTGGTGTTTGAAATCGGTGATGGAACGGAGCTGGCGGAAGGTCTGTGCGTAGAGCAGCGAGGCGCTCTTCTGGGAGTAGACGTAGGCGACGCTCGCGATGGCGAGGTTGAGGATGAAAAACCCGAACAGCGAGATCAGCAGCTGCGGGTTCCTGAGCATCCGGGAGTGGCGCTGACGTGTCATGGGGGTGGTCCACCTTCCGCCGTGACGCACCGGGGCGTCCGGTGAAGTCATTATAGCACCGGAAAGCAGACGGTTGGCGACGGGACCTAACGGGCCTTGAAACTCTCCGTGCTTTTGCAGAGGTCGCCGAGGAAGCATTCCGTATCGCACTTGGGCTTCTGGGCGGTACAGATGTAGCGGCCGAAGAGGACCATCCCCTGGTGGAGCTGGTGGAGGTCGCTCTTGAACTTCTTCACGAGGGTCTCCTCGGTCTTCAGCGCCGTCGCGTCGTCGCTGAGGCCCAGGCGGTGGGCGACACGGAAGACGTGGGTGTCGACGGCCATCAGGTTGGCGCCGGTGTACTCGATCATCACGACGTGGGCGGTCTTCTGGCCGACGCCGGGGAGGGTGACGAGCTCCTTCTCATCCAGCGGCACTTCGCCGCCGTAGGCTTCCACGACGCGTTGTGCCATCTTGACGATGTTGACCGCCTTGTTGTTGAAGAACGAGCAGCTGCGGATCAGTTCCTTTACCTCCTCCACGTTGGCTCCGGCGAGGCTTTGGGGGTCGGGGTACTTCTCGAAGAGGGCCGGGGTGATGAGGTTGACCCGCTTGTCCGTGCACTGGGCGGAGAGGGCGACGGCGATGACGAGTTCGAAGAGGTTGCGGTATTCGAGTTCCGTCACGGCGTCGCTATAGCGTTCGAGCAGCCGCTGGCGGATCGTCTCGATCTCTTTACGGGTAGCTTTTTTCATCTTGGTGTCCGTTTACGTCTTTTTGCGCCGTATTGTAGCGAAACGGCGTGCCGCAGGGTTACGGGGGCGGGAACGACGGAGGCTCTATTCGGTGTGTTAACCGGAGTTGTAGTATCATTCTCGGAGTTTGCAGTGTACGCGGGCAGGGCCCGCAGAAAGGCGTGTATGGCACTTCTAGCATGGATGAAAAGACTCTTCGGCGATGCCGGCGGCAGCGCGTCCCTGGCCGGCGAAGCGGAAGCGGGGTACGTCAGCAAGGATCTTTTCTACCAGATTCTCGACCTTGAGAGCTCCATCATCCTCTTCTTCACGGAGTCGGGAGGATGGGTCGGGGCGAACAGAGCTTTTTTCGAAACCTTCCCCTTCAGCAGTATCGCCGACTTCACTTCCAAGCACGAGAGTATCCGCGAACTCTTCGAAGGGGAGGGGGAGGATATCTTCACCGAATACGATAAGAGCTGGCTGGACTATCTACGCGTGCAGAAAAGCGACGGCTATACGGTGCGGCTCCGCGATCGCGACGAGGTGCTGCACAGCTTCCTGGCCAAGAGCCGGCGGATCCGTCACAACAAAAAGGAACTCTATATCCTCGAGCTTGAGGACCGCACCGAGCTTGAGGCTGCCCGCAGCCGCTCCGAAGAGATCGAGCGGCTCAAGAGCGAGTTCCTCGCCAATATCGGCCACGAGTTCCGCACCCCGATGAACGGGATCCTGGGCTTCGTCGACCTCCTCGAGAAGAGCCACCCTACCCGCCAGCAGAACGAATATCTCGGAATGATCCACGCCTCTGCGCGCAGCCTTATGTCCAACATCGAGAGCCTGCTGGACCTGGCCCAGATGCAGAGCGGCCGGCTCAAAGTCTCCGTCGGAGAGTTCAACCCCGTGACGGAGATGGAGGAGCTGGCACAGCTCTACGTCCTCCGGGCCCGGGAACGCAAGATCTTCCTCCACTGCTTCATCGACCCGAAACTCCCCGCCACCGTAGAGGGGGACCTGCGCAAAGTGAAGCAGATCCTCAACAACCTTGTCGGCAACGCCATCAAGTTCACCGCCCCGGGGGGCCGGATCAATGTCGAAGTCAAGCTGGTCGAGCGCATCGGCCTGGGGCGCTGCAGCATCGGCTTCAGCGTCCGTGATACCGGCAAGGGGATCGCCAAGGATCGGCTCGCACTCATCACCCAGCCCTTTGTCGCAGGGGAGCAGGCGGACGAACGCCTCGGTGTGGGGCTGAGCCTCTCGCACGGCCTGATCCAGCTGCTCGGCGGCAAGCTCAACATCCAGAGCGAAGAGGGGGTCGGATCGGTCTTCAGCTTTGCCCTGGAGTTCGACGCTTCGAAAGAGCAGGCGATGCGGATGGTCGAAGCGAAGACGGTGAAGGTGGCGCTGCTGGACGAAAAACGGATTGACGATGCCAACTTCCTGACCCATTACCTGCGCAGTTTCGGCCTCAACGTCATCAAGGTACAGCTGCTCGACCGCTCGATCTATGACGACGCGGATCTGATCTACCTCGTGGGGTTACCGGCGGATGAATCGGGGATCGCGAACCTCTCGAGCGCGTCGAAGCGCTGCGCGCTCGCCTACCTGCGGGAAGAGCACGAGGCCTTGCTGCCCTCACTCGCCGGGGTTGTCGACTACACCCTCGGGAAACCGCTGCTGCCGAGCCCGCTCTTCCACCACCTGGTGCAGGTGTTCAAGCTGCCGCGCACGGAGGATGCAAAGACCCAGATCGGCCGAAAACACGTACGCGCGCTGGTGGCCGAGGACAACCTGATCAATCAGCGCCTGATCCGGATTATGCTGCAGGAGTACGGCATTGCGGTACGCACGGCCTCCAACGGCACCGAGGCGGTCCAGGCGTGCGAAGGGGAAGATTTCGACATCATCTTCATGGACATCGACATGCCGATCAAGGACGGCATCCTGGCGACCCAGGAAATCAAAAAGCGGCGTAACCCCGCGTCGGCGGCCTACATGCCGATCGTGGCCCTGACAGCCCTGGCGATGGAGGGGGACCGGGAACATATCCTCGAGGAGGGGCTGGACGACTACCTCTCCAAGCCCCTGACCCGAGAAAAACTTGAGCAGATTTTGACCAAGCACCTGCGGCTGTCGTTATAGGAGGTTTGTCATGTCGACTCTGATGCAACAGCGTTATCCCAACAGCTACCGCACCTTTGAAGCGTGCGCAGCATGGCATGGCGACCCCTACCTCTACCTCGATGCCGATGAGGAACTGGTCGGTTGCAACGACGCGCTTCTGGAACTGACAGGCTTCGAAAGCTTCGAAAAACTTCAGGCCAAACGGGCGACGCTGCCCCAGCTTTTCGTGCCTGAAACGGGGCGGGAACTTCCCGATGTGGGCGTATGGTACGAGCGGTCTAACGCCGTTCCCCTCTACGGCCGGATCAAGGACAAAGGCGGGGAGATACGGCTCTACCGGGTACGGATCAAAGAGGTGACCCTCGATGTGCAACCGCTTTATCTCGTTACGCTCGAGGAGAAGACGGAGCAAGAACGGGCAACGGCCGCCCGACGCCGTTACGAGGAGCTGACCGGCAATCTGCTGGTCAACATCTCCAAAGAGTTTCGCACACCGCTCAACAGCATCGTCGGTTTTACGGGCCTGCTCGAGCATACCTCGCTCGATGTGGTTCAGCACGAGTACCTGACCCATATTCGCGACGCCTCCGAGGCAATCACCTCGACGGTCGACAACCTGATCGAACTGATGCAGGCGGAGCGGGGGGATTTCCGGGTCGCGCAGGAGCTCTTCGACCCGATGGCGCTCTTCGAACCCATCGGCAGTCGCTATCTGGAGCTGGCGCGGGTCAAGGGGATTTCGCTGCTTTTCATGTTCGATCCGAAGCTTCCCAAACAGCTGCTCGGCGATGCGAAGAAGATTGTCCGGGTGATGCGT
Source organism: Sulfuricurvum sp. (assembly GCA_003245815.1). Classification (GTDB taxonomy): domain Bacteria; phylum Campylobacterota; class Campylobacteria; order Campylobacterales; family Sulfurimonadaceae; genus SZUA-415. The sequence goes on along the minus strand of QKCD01000053.1, from coordinate 20,558 downwards.
AACCTTGTCGACAACGCCATCAAGTTCACCGAGCCCGGCGGGCAGGTCTATGTCGAGGTCGCCTGCAGGGAGGTCGACATCGAACGGGCGATGATCGAGTACTCCGTCGCGGATACGGGGGCGGGGATTGCGGAGGAAGCGCTGGCCACCATCGCGCGCCCCTTCACGTCTGCCTACTCCGAAACCTCCCGCGAAGGGCTGGGGATCGGCCTGCACGTCAGCCACCGGCTCCTTGGGGCGATGCAGTCGCGCCTTCGGGTCGCCTCGCGCCCCGGCCGGGGGAGCCGCTTCTCGTTCCGCCTCGCGCACCGGATCGGGGAGGCTTCCCGTTTCGCTCCCTGCTCCGTCCGCCGCGCCGCCGTTATGGCGACCCGCGACGCCATGGCGCTGCAGGGGAAACTGCTGCAGCAGTACCTGGAGGCGTTCGGCATCGAAAGCCGGGAAGTCACCGGTGTCGACGACGGATGGCTCGATGAGGCAGAACTGCTCTTTTTGCTCAACGCGAACGTCAGGCCGGAGACGGTCGCGGCGATCAAGGGGCGCCACAGGGCATTGAAGGTGGCGGCCGTCGTCACCTCTGCCCGGGAAGAGGAACTCCGGGGTGAGACCCTGGGGAGCGATTGGCTTGTGGCACTGCCGCTGCTGCCCGAAAAGCTCCATGCAACCCTCTCGCAGCCCGCGGCACCGGAGCTGCTGGCGCCCGAAACACAGAGCCGGGAAGTCATCAGCAGGCAGGCAGCGATCCTGATCGCCGAGGACAACCCGATCAACCAGAAGCTGATGACGACGTTGCTGGAAAAGTTCCACTACGAGATCGCCGTCGCGGACAATGGCCAGGAAGCGGTGGACGCCTACCTTGAGCGTCCTTACGACCTTGTCCTGATGGACATCGACATGCCGGTGATGGACGGACTGACGGCGACGCGCCTGATTCACGAGATCGACCGGCGCGAAAAGCGGCGGCGCGTCCCGATCATTGCCCTGACGGCCCATGCGCTGCCGGGTGACCGGGAGCGGATCCTCGACGCCGGGCTGGACGAGTACCTGACCAAACCGGTGGATACGGCGATCCTACTGCGCATGATCCGCCTGTTCCTGCAGGAGACCCGGAGCAATATCCGTCCCCCCAGTGCGTAGTCCGCAGGGTGGACAACTGTTAATTTTTCCGTCCTACAATAGTCCGATACAACCGATCCCGCTTGTTTTAAGTTTGCTCGCACACGCTTTTGACTATAATCCTGAACTTGAGAGAGTTCCAGAAGCTGGAAGGATAAGAATGCATAGGATATTCAAGATGCTGGCGGCCGCGATGCTTTTCGCAGCCGCTGCATCGGCTGAGACCATGGCGACGGTCAACGGGACGAAGATCGGCGCCGACGAAGTGCAGAAGGTGGTGATGGAGGGGACGCAGGGCGCCTTTCCGAATCTGCCGAAAGAGAAACAGGATGAGCTGCTGAAGAACATCGTCGAGGGGATGATCATGCAGGAGCTGATCTACGAGGATGCCAAGCAGAAGGGGCTTCTCGAGACCGACGACTACAAACAGGAACTTCAGGAGATGCTCAAGCGCCTCGAGCGCCAGCTGGCGGCCCGCGCCTGGGAAAAGGATATCTTCAACAACATCAAGGTCGACGAAAAAGAGGTCAAGGCCCATTACGAGGCGAACGTCAAGGAGTACGACGTCCCCGAGACCGTCAACGCCCGCCACATCCTCGTTCCCAGCGAGGCGGAGGCGAAAAACGTCATCGACGAACTCTCGGGACTGACGGGCAAAGCGCTGCAGGAACGGTTCGTGACCCTGGCGATCAAGCGCTCCAAAGGCCCAAGCGCCGCCAAGGGCGGAGACCTTGGACGTTTCCCCCGCGGCCAGATGGTCCCGGAATTCGATGCCGCCGTTTTCAACCTGAAAGAGGGTACGATCACGACGTCACCGGTGAAGACCCAGTTCGGTTACCACGTCATCTATCTTGAAAAGAAGTTCGCGCCGAAGAAGTACAGCTACGAAGAGGTCAAGGGCTTTATCGAAAAGCAGCTTCGGGCCAACAAGCTCAAGGCGGAACTGGACAAACAGAGCAAGGCCCTGCGCAACAGCGCGAAGATCACTTACGGCGACTGAATGCACTCCCCCCTCTCTGCCGTCGAACCCTTCGAATTTCGCGGCAGGGTCTTCTACGTTAAGCGCGACGATACCATCCACCCCTACTTCAGCGGCAACAAGTTCCGGAAGCTCTATTCCCTGCTACACACGCCTGCCGCGCAGTACGAGCGGGTCGTCTCCTACGGCGGCACCCAGTCCAACGCCATGCTCTCCATCGCCGCGCTCTGCCGCCGCCAGGGGTGGGCCTTCGACTACTACGCGAAGCCGGTACCGGAACATCTGCGCTCCCTGCCGACGGGCAACCTGAAGCAGGCCCTGGCCCTGGGGATGGCGCTGCACGAATTTCCCCACGACACCTACCCGCGGCGCATCCGCGAACTCGCCGCCCTCGGAGACGATACGACCCTGGTCATTCCCCAGGGCGGGGCCGACAGGATCGCCCGCAAGGGGGTGGCGGTCCTGGCCGAAGAAGTTCGCGGATGGCTTTTAAAAAGCGGGAAACGCAGCGGCGTCACCGTCGTGACGCCGTCGGGGACGGGTACGACGGCCTACTTTCTCGCCGAGGCAATGCCGGAGGTCCGGGTGATCACGACGCCTGCCGTCGGATCCGGGACCTACCTGGAGGAGCAGATGCGCCGGCTCGGACCGCTCCCCGCCAATCTGCGGATCATTGGCGGCGCCAAGAAACACCACTTCGCCAAACCCTACCCCGAACTGCTGCGGATCTGGCAGGAGCTGCGCGACGCGGGCATCGAATTCGACCTGGTCTACGGGGCGAAGATGTGGTACGAATTGATGCAGCTCCCCCGCCTCGAGGGGGGGACCCTGCTCTACATCCACAGCGGCGGGCTGATCGGCAACGAGACGATGCTCGAACGCTATCGCTACAAGAAGATGGTATGAACACGATGCACAAACGGCTGATCCGGACGCTGCGCGTCGCCGTGGCGGCCCCTTTCGTCGCCGGCTTTCTTACGGGAATGGTCGTCTTTAACGATCCGGAAGGAGTGATGCTGCTGGGCCTCGGGGGGATGATCGGGATCTGGATGATCGCCGCGACGGCCGCCTACCTGGCGCTGAAACACTACCTGCTGCCGCCGCCGCAATAACCGGCAGCCGGATCGGAACGTAGCAGGGTGCCGGAACCGGGAAAGGGTTGACGGGAAATAGGGCAGTTTTTTCGGCAGGAAGGGAAGGGGTACAGGGAAGAGGGGATGCCCCTTCCTTTAATATAGATGTGACTTAGTTGCGGTCGAGGGCGTTCAGGTCGGAGAAGGCCTGTTTGACCCGTGCGACGAGGGTTTCCTGGCCGGCGCGGAGCCATTTGCGCGGGTCGTAGTACTTTTTGTTCGGCTTCTCTTCGCCTTCGGGGTTGCCGATCTGGCCCTGCAGGTAGTCGTGGTACTTCTCGACGTAGTTCTTCGTACCCTCCCAGGTCGCCCACTGGGTATCGGTGTCGATGTTCATCTTGATGACGCCGTAGCTGATCGCTTCGCGGATCTCCTCAATGCTTGAGCCCGAACCGCCGTGGAAGACGAAGTCGACCGGCTTGGGCTGGGTGTGGTGTTTCTCCTCGATGTATTTCTGGGAATTGTCGAGGATCTTCGGTGTCAGGACGACGTTGCCCGGCTTGTAGACGCCGTGGACGTTGCCGAAGGAGGCGGCGACCGTGAAGCGCTTGCTCACCTTGGAGAGCTCTTCGTAGGCGTAGCAGACTTCTTCGGGCTGGGTGTAGAGCAGGGCGTTGTCGATGTTCGTGTTGTCGACGCCGTCCTCTTCGCCGCCGGTGACGCCGAGTTCGAGTTCGAGGGTCATACCGATCTTGCTCATGCGTTTGAGGTACTCCACGCAGGTAGCGACGTTCTCTTCGAGGGGCTCCTCGGAGAGGTCGAGCATGTGGGAGCTGAAGAGCGGTTTGCCGTGGGTGGCGTAGAAGTCTTCACCGGCGTCGAGCAGGGCGTCGATCCAGGGGAGCAGCTCGCGTGCCGCATGGTCCGTGTGGAGAATAACCGGAATACCGTAGGCTTCGGCCATCATATGCACGTGGTGCGCACCCGAGATGGCACCGGCGATTGCCGCCTTCTCCTCTTTGTTACTCAGTCCCTTTCCGGCGTAGTAGCTGGCGCCGCCGTTGGAAAACTGGATGATGACCGGAGAGTTGACGGCCGCCGCCGCTTCCAGAACACCGTTGATGGAGTCGGTACCGACCACGTTGACGGCGGGAAGCGCAAAGCCCGCTTTTTTTGCCGCTGCATACACCAGTTGGATATCGTCGCCGCTGAGAACACCCGGTTTGACCAGGTCCAGAATACGTTCGCTCATGTCACAAACCCTTTAGCAATTTGATAAGGCGATTATACCAGAGGGAGCCAAAGAAGTGGGAGCTCCTGCGCCTCTTTTTAAGCCATCTCCAGTAGAATGGTTGCAAGAGGGAAACGGGAGGAGCGCGCGCATGAAAAGCATCGTGAAGCTAGCTGTGGCGGTGGTGCTGCTCTGGTGCGGTGCCTGGGCACTGGACGTGCCTGGTGCCTATGAGCAGCTTGGCAGGGGCCTCGAAGAGGACCGGGTGGCACTGGCGGCTTTGAGCGAGCAGGAGTATTTCGCGCCCCACCGTGCAGAGATCGCGGCCTTTGGCGCCAAGCTTGCGGAGGCCTTCGCCCTGGGCGCAAAAATCAATGCGGCGGGGGAGGGCGACGCCCCGCCCGGCCGCGACTACCTGAAGCGGCTCCGGGCGCTACAGACCGAGCAGCGGCAGCTGGAGCGCCTCTACGTCACGGCACTGCGCCATGCAATGGAGCATGATGACCGCCCCCTTTTCGAAACCCTGCTCGAACATCCGCTCGAGCCCCTGCAGAACCGCCACATCCTCGAGGCGGTTGAGACCTACTATACGCCCCGGCGGCAGTCGTGGCACTGCGCCGCCGCGGAGCGTCTGCTCAAGGAGAAGGCCTTCGTGGCCGAAAACCGTGCCGCCTATATCGAAGCGCTGCGGGCCTACGAGACCCGGGCCGAAGTCGAGCTGGCCGACGCCTCGAAGAAACGGCTGCTCAAACGCTTCAACAATATCCTGCTCTATGCCCTTCCCGACGCGCAGGGGTACACGCTCTACGCCGAAAACGCGAACCGTTACAGCGTGACGCTGCACATCGCGTTCGTCAACGCCCGTAACGTCGCCTTCGGCGGATCAAAATCGGTGACACTGGAACTGGCCGCGGGGAAGGAGGGGGCGCTGCGCACCGTGACCCCCCTTGACCGCCGCACCGGCATCAGCTTCGGGTATACGCTGCGGATGGCCATGGGGACGCTCTCCGCCCGACATGACGACGGTATCACCTACCGCCTTCCCTTTGCCTCCGGCAGCCGGGTTGTCGTCTCCCAGGGGTATGGCGGCCGCGCGACCCACCATGGCCGTTCGACTTTCGCCGTCGATTTTGCGGTGCCGGTGGGGACGCCGGTGTATGCGGCGCGTTCGGGCAGGGTCGTCGCCGCCGAATGGAAACACAACCGCTCCGGTACCGACGAAAGCTACCTGAAAGAGGCCAACTACGTGTTGATCGAACATGCCGACCACACGTTCGCCCAGTACGCCCACCTGAAGCCGGGAGGGGTCGTGGTCAAAGTGGGACAGAGCGTCGAACGTGGCACATTGATCGGTTACTCGGGCAATACCGGCTTCTCCAGCGGGCCCCACCTCCATTTCGAAGTGATGCAGCTTGACGACATGTCCACAGGAGCGATGCGGAGCGTTCCGGTGCGCTTTAACGCCGGCGGCAGCATCATGACGCGCCCCGTCAAGGGAAAAACCTATACCGTTGCATTGTAGAAAATATGTTAGAATGGGACCCACTGCGGAAACTCCCATCAGGTAGGGGCTTCCCACGACTTTAACGCAACGGATGTCAGGATGCTTGTCACGGTAAAATCGCGGATTATCTTCACGGTGCTCTTCTTCTGTTTGATAGGGGTCGGTGCCATCTACGCCTATCTCTCCTACACCTTCAACAGCTTTTCCAACAAGACGGCTCAGCAGTCGCTGACGATGCTGAGCCAGTCGATCTTCCAGACGGTGACGCAGAGCATGATGTCGGGAGACCCGGCGACGATCCTGGCGACCCTGGACGGGGCCAAGCAGATCAAGGGGATCGAAGAGCTTGAAATCGCCAAGTCCAAACCGGTGCTGGAGCTTTTCGGCGGTGCCGAGGAGCGTTTCACGCAGGATACGCTGATCCGCGAGGTGTTTGAAACGCAGACCGCGAAGACGGTCGAGAGCCGTGCGGGCACCCACCATACAATCCGCCTGCTCAACCCGATGGTTGCCCAGTCCCACTGTCTCGCATGCCATGTGAACGTCAAGGAGGGGGATATCCTGGGGGTGATGGACCTGGTGATCTCCCTTGACTCCAACGACGCGGAGATCGAGAGTACGAAGCTCACCCTGCTTGTGACGCTGCTGATCGTCTTTGTCATCTTCATCGCCATCACGAGCCTCTTCTTCAGCAAAGAGGTGATCAACCCGCTCGAGGAGCTGCGCGCGAGAATCCGCGCACTCGTTGAAGGGGACAAGGATCTCACGCGGCGGATCAAAGTCGTGCGGGAGAATGAATTCGCCCAGTCCGCCTACGCAGTGAACGACTTCGTGGGGATGGTCCAGGACACGGTCAATCAGGTGAAGAGTCTCGGACAGGAGAACGTCGCCATCGCCAACACGATCACCGATGCGTCGCACTCCATCTACGAGAGCGTCGAACAGGAGCGGGCCATTGTCTCCGAGACGACCCAGAAGAGCCAGTCGATCAAGACGATCCTGGATACCTCTATGGAGGTCTCGCGGGAGACGCAGAAGAACGTTGCCCAGGCCAACGCCAACCTCGAAGCGTCGAAAGCGGCGCTGCAACAGCTCGTTGAAGAGGTCGGCAGTTTTATCGAGATCGAACATGAACTGACCGACCAGCTCGGCCACCTCAAGGAGGATGCGAACCAGGTCAAGAGCGTCCTGGAGATCATCAAGGAGATCGCCGAGCAGACGAACCTGCTGGCGCTCAACGCCGCCATCGAAGCGGCCCGGGCCGGAGAACACGGCCGCGGTTTCGCCGTCGTCGCCGACGAGGTGCGCAAGCTGGCCGAACGGACCCAGAAGTCCCTGCTCGAGATCGAGATCAGCGTCAGCACGATCGTGCAGTCGATTAATGACGTCAGCGATAAGATGAGCGACAACGCGAAGGGAATGCAGGCGCTCACCTCCATCTCCGGAGAGGTGGAGACGCGGATCACCGAGACCTCCCACGAAATGGAGCGCTCCCTGCAGGTGGCCCGCCGATCGGTGGAGGACTCGGAGACGATCGCGACCCATACGGACGAAATCATCAGCAAGATCGCCGAGATCAACGAGCACTCGCGTTCGAACAAGGAGCGTGTCGTGGGAATCGAAGCGGATTCCCGGCGCCTGCTCGACGTCGCGCGTTCCCTTCAGTCGCGCATCAACGAATTTAAAAGCTGAGGTTCACGCTTTGACGTGAACCGCGAGCCAGAGGGCGTCGCCGGAGGTCTTCAGGACGCGGTGGCGCCGACGGGCGGGGATCATCAGCATGTCGCCGGCACCCAGCAGAACTTCTTCGCCCCCGTCATACTCCAGACGTGCCGTTCCCCGGGCCAGCATCACCCATTCGTCATGATCCTGGTCGTACCACTCCCCCTCTTCGACGCGATTGGACGTAATCCGTTCGATCTGCACATGTTGGCTTTGGTAGAGGGTTTCGAAGCACTCGTTTCCCGGTTCGGGGGTCGTGGTCGGGGTGAAAAAGTTCATGCGCACTCCTGCGGTTTCGGGATTGGACCATTATAGTCCATTTCGCTGCCTGCGGCGGCTTATCCGCAGCGGCGACGGTGCGAAAAGAAGTTTTCTGCAAGGAGGGTGATGGTAAAATGCCCCATTTTATGTTTCTGGGGCATCTATGCAAAACATCATTCTGATCGGCTTTATGGGGGTAGGCAAGGGCAGCGTCGCCCGGGAGGTAATCAAGCAGTCGGGATGCATTGCCCTCGATACCGACGACGTCATCGAGAGCATGGAGAACCGGGCGGTCAAAAAGATCTTCGAGGAGGAGGGGGAGGCCTACTTCCGCGACCTCGAAAAACGCGTCGCGACGTGGCTGGCGGCGAGCGTGCATGACACCCTGATCTCGACGGGAGGGGGCTTCTTCAAGGTGCCCAATCTCAAGGAGATCGGAAAGGTCGTGCTCCTGCACGCCTCCTTTGAAACGATCTACGAGCGGATCACCGAGCACCCCAATGCGAAGCAGAAGATCAAGAAACGGCCGCTGTTCAAAAGCAAGAAAAAGGCGCGTGCGCTTTATGAAGAACGCGAACCGGCCTACATGGCCGTTGCAGACATCGTCATCGACGTGACGGACAAACCGGTCGAGGCGATCGCCCGGGAGATCCTTGAAAAGGTAGCGCAATGAAAAAACTTCTGATCCTGATAATGGCGGCCTTTGTGTCGCTGCAGGCGGCATCCGCCAACTACGAAAAGGGGTACAAAGAGGCGGTCGCCGCGGCCGGGAAGTCCGGCAAGCCGATCATGCTGGTCATCTCCAGCCACAGCTGCTACTACTGCGACCTCTTCAACAGCGCGACCCTGAGCAAAGAGTTGGTGATCAAGGCCCTCAACCGCGACTACGTCAGCACGGTCGTCTACCCCGACGAGGGGGAGTACGTCCCGCAGGGGCTGCTGACCGGTGCCACGCCGACGATCTGGTTTCTGATGCCCGACGGGGAGCCGATGCTCGACCCGATTATGGGGGCGGTCGACGAAAAAGAGTTCATCAAGATCCTGGCGATCATCCACCAGGCGTACCTGGAAGTCCGCTAACCGGGCCCATCGGGTATAATTGCACTGCATTTTTAGGAAAGGTCCACAATGGTATTTATTGAGAGCAAAGCCGAAGGATTCGATGCGATCTTCGGCGAGCTGCTGGAGCGCGGTAAAATGGACATTGCCCATGTAACGGGCATCGTACAGGGGATCATCGACGAGATCCGTAATGAGCAGAACGGGGCGCTGCGCCGCCATATCTCCCGTTTCGACAACTGGACGCCCGATAGCGACGGCGACCTGCAGATCGACGCGGCGGCGATGAAGGCGGCCTACGAGAACCTCGACGCGACCCTGAAAGAGGCGCTACACCTCGCTTACGACCGCATCAAAGCCTACCACGAGAAGCAGCTGCCCAGAAGCTGGTTCGACACCGAAGCCAACGGCACGATCCTCGGCCAGAAGGTGACCCCCGTCGACCGCGCCGGACTCTACATTCCCGGCGGCAAGGCGGCCTACCCCAGCTCGCTGCTGATGAACGTCATCCCGGCCCAGGTGGCGGGGGTTGAACGGATCGTCGTCTGTACGCCGACGCCGGACAACGAGCCCAATGCGCTGCTGCTGGCGGCCTGCCACCTCTGCGGCGTCACGGAGGTCTTCAAGGTTGGCGGCGCGAGCGCGATCGCGGCGATGGCCTACGGCACCGAAACGATCCCCAAGGTCGACGTGATCACGGGACCGGGCAACATTTTCGTCGCGACGGCGAAGAAGATGGTTTTCGGCGACGTGCAGATCGACATGATCGCGGGCCCGAGCGAGATCGGCATCCTCGCCGACGAGACGGCGAACCCGCACCACATGGCCGTCGACCTCCTCTCACAGGCGGAGCACGACGAGATGGCGAGCTCCATCATGATCACGACCTCCCGGGCGGTGGCGGAAGCGACCCGCGACGAGATCGAGGCGTGGCTGCAGAAACTCCCCCGCGAGGGGATCGCCCGCAAGTCCATCGAGGAGCGCGGCGCCATCATCATCGCCGAGACGATGGAGGAAGCGGTAACGCTGATGAATGAGATTGCCCCCGAACATCTGGAGGTGGTGACGCAGAATCCCTTCGGGCTGCTCGGCGCCATCAAGCACGCCGGCGCGATCTTCCTCGGCCCCAACACCCCCGAGGCGATCGGCGACTACGTGGCCGGTCCGAACCACACTCTGCCGACGGGCGGAACGGCGAAGTTCTATTCCCCGCTGGGTGTCGAAAACTTCCTGAAGAAGTCCTCCATCATCGCCTTCTCCGAAGCGGGAATCAACGCGATCGGCGAAGCCTGCGCCCTGATCGCGGCGACCGAGGGGCTGACGGCCCACGAGCAGTCAGTCCGGGTGCGGTTAAAATAACTTTATATCATAAAACTATGCGGCGGTCGTATAAGCGGCATTAATTTTTTCCTGTACAATGTCTCCATCTGACGTTTTGGAGGCATGTAATGTTACACCCGGCTGCTGCGCATTTTGCGATCGTCCTGCCCATCGTGGCTTTGGTTTTCGGACTGCTCTATCTGTTTCGTCCCAGCGAGATGATGTCGAAGATCTCGACACGCCTGATGGTCTTCGCCCTGATCTTCATGGGCGTCGCCTGGTACTTCGGTACGAAGGACGGGCCGGACGTCTTCATCCTGCTGAACGAAGAGGGGCAGGCCCTGCTCAAAGCCCACAAGGGCTACGCACCCTACCTCTTCTATGCGCTACTGGCCGCGACGGCCCTGAAGTTCTTCGGCTGCAAGAAACAGAAGTTCGCGGCGGAGGCCGCGGGGGTCGTCCTGCTGCTACTGGTCGTGGGGGGTACACTCTACCAGGGGAGCCTCGGGGGCAAACTGGTCTATGAATACGCTGCCGGCGTACAGGTTCCCGACGACTACTGTGAAGATCTGTAAAATGCCGTGGGGGCGGGCTCCCCGGCATACTTGCTTTAGAATATCTTAATAATTACATTTACCTATAAAAAAATATCATACTTTCCCCACATTTCGATTCTACTCACCGCATCACATTTATATCAAATCTTGATGTTTCATTTAGTTTCAGTTAAAGCTAGTTGCGCTAGTATCTCCATCAGCAGAAATGCCGTCAAAAGCCCTAAATAAGGGCATCTTTTGATTCTTATTAGTTGGGTTTATGGCCGTAATAATGAGGGCCAGGCAATTAATATTGTAAAAGGAGAATATATGCAATTGGGTTTCCTAGTTGACTTGCATCTCTGTATGGGATGTAAGGGGTGTGAAATCGCCTGTAAAGTGGAAAACGAAGTTCCGCTGAGCACATGGCGTCTTCGCGTTAAATATGTTGATGTGGGTACGTTCCCGGAGACAAAGCGTACCTATACACCGCTGCGCTGTAATCACTGTCAAAATGCGCCGTGTGAACGCATCTGTCCGGTCAGTGCGCTCCACTACATCGAGAACGGCATCGTCAACATCGACAAAGAGCGCTGTATCGGATGTGCCGGCTGTGTCATGGCATGTCCCTACGGTGCGATCTACATTGATCCTGAAACCCAGACGGCAGACAAATGTACCTACTGTGCACACCGCATCGCATCGAGCATGATGCCGGCATGTGTCGTGGCATGTCCGGTCCAGGCAAACATCTTCGGCGACCTGGATGACCCGGCTTCCAACATCAGCAAGTACATCCAGCAGCACCAGGGCAACGTCCAGGTCCGCAAGCCGGAAAAAGGTACGAACCCGCACCACTACTACGTAGGCGGCGGCAACGTGACTCTGAACCCGCTGGCGTCCTTCCGTGTCGAGGGCCACTCGCTCTTTAACAAGCTGACGACGAAAATGCCGGTAGGAGGACACCACTAATGGTACATGAAACAATCGAAGCGACCAACGCGATCGTTACCCTGGACGCTGGACTTCCGGGCATCGTTTGGCCCTGGAAAGTTACCATCAACATGTGGGCGAAGAGTATCGGTACGGGCGTGATCCTCATGCTCTTCTACCTGCTCAAGAAATACCCGGAACAAGCGGGCGGCATGCGTCTCTCTACGGCGATCGTCAGCTTCATCTTCCTGAACATCTTCCTCTTCTTCACGCTGATCGACCTGCATCAGCCGTTTAGAATGTGGCACATCTTTGCGTACGGACACTTCACGTCGATGATTACCATCGGTGCGTGGATGGCTTCGGTCTTCACCGGTCTCGTGACGCTGTTGATTCTGGTTGCCTACTTCAAAAAAGGCGACGCGCTTTACGACAAGATCCTGCTCTGGTCGGCTATCCTTGCCGTTCCGGTCACTCTCTACACCGCGGGTCTGATGTCCCAGTGTACGGCGCGCGAACTGTGGCAGATGCCGACGGAGTCTGCACAGATGATCCTCGCGGCGCTGCTGGCCGGTTCCGCGACGATGATCCTTCTGGGCTACAAGCTTCCCGACGAGGCGAAGAACAGCCTGGCGGTCATCCTCGGCCTGAGCGCCCTGGCATCCTTCATCCTCTATATGGCGGAACTGGTCTTCGGACCGATGAAAGCCGAAGAGGTCGCAGCGGTACTTGAACTGGTCAAAGGCCACGGCGAGTACACGACGATGTTCTGGATCGGCCAGACCTTTGCCTACCTCGTTCCGATGGTACTGGTACTGCTCGGCGTGATGAACAAATCGACAAGCATCCTCAGAGTCGCATCGGTCTCCGCACTGGCGGGCCTCTATGTGGCCAAAGATGTATGGCTGAAGATCCCCCAGCTTCTACCTATGAGTTAAGAGAGAGGTTTTTTAGATGTATATTGAAAGCAGAAGAACATTTTTGAAAGGCGCGGCATTCACGGTTGCCGGCGCCGCTATTGCCAAAGGTGTATTCACGACGGACGCGATCGCCGAGTCGGTACACGAAAGCAAATTCACGAACACACCGGACACGCTCTCCTTCTACCCGTCCCACGACCAGTGGAACGGTTTCCAGGAGCTCAGTGGCGAGGACTGGAAACGCGGCGGTATCGGCCGCAAGGGCGTTGCCAGCGAAGAGAACCCGGACGGTATCACGGTTCACGACTACATGATCGTCCCGACGGCCTGTTCGAACTGTGAAGCCTCCTGTGGTTTGACGGCATGGATCGACAAGAAGACCTTTACCGTCAAGAAGTACATGGGTAACCCGCTCCACCCGGGCTCCCGCGGCCGTAACTGTGCGAAGGGTTACGCGACCCAGTCACAGATGTACGATCCGGACCGTATCCCGTTCCCGCTGAAGCGCGCACCGGGCTCCAAGCGCGGCGAGGGTAAATGGATCCGTACGACCTGGGACGAGGCGATGACGGAGATCGGCAAGAAGATGGGCGATACCCTGCGCAAGGGTGACGAACTCTCCCGCAAGACCGTCATGTTCCACGTCGGCCGTCCGAACGAAAACGGCTTTACCGGTAAAGTATGGCACACCCTCGGTTGTGACGCATTCGACTCCCACACGAACATCTGTTCATCCGGCGGCCGTACGCCGACGATCCAGTGGGCGAACGACGACCGTACCTCCCCGGACTGGGCGAACGCGAAGCTGGTCTTCCTGAACTCCTCCCACGCGGCGGATGCAGGCCACTACTTCCAGCAGTCCGCTTCCTTCATCGCCGACGCGCGCAAGAAGGGTGCGAAACTGGTCGTCATGGACCCGCGTATGTCCAACTCCGCCGGTATGGCGGACCTCTGGATCGCGGCATGGCCGGGAACAGAGCCGGTTATCTACCTGCACCTGGTTCACCGTATCCTCAACGAGGGCAAGGTCAACCGTGACTTCGTTCGCCGCTGGCTGAACTGGGAAGTCATGATGGACAACCGCAAGTACCTGGAGTTCATGGTCGAGAAGGGCTACATCTCCAAGGTTCCGGCGGGCAACGATTTCGAATCCTTCCTGGATATGCTCAAAGAGCTCTACGCTCCCTACACCCTGGAGTACGCGGTTAAAGAGACCCACGTTCCTGCTTACAAACTTGAGCAGCTCTACGAGATGTTCATCTGGGCCGGCGAAGCGATCTCCTCTTACTTCTGGCGTGCGACAGCTGCGGGTAACCGCGGCGGTTGGGTCAGCGGCCGTACCGGCTACCTGGCACTGGCAATGCGCGGCGCGATCGGTCCCGAGGGCGGTACCTTCTTCCACCACTGGCACGTTATCTCCGTTGCCGGCAAGGGCGGTTCCGCAACGGTCGGTCAGGGCAAGGGCGGCAAGAACATCCCGAAAGTCGACGTCTGGAACGAACTGACGTGGCCGCCGGAATGGCCGCTCTCCACGTACGAGCTTTCCTACCTGCTCCCGCACCTCCTCACGGACACGGAGTGGCAGCAGAAATGGAACAAGCGCGGCCTGAACGTTCCGCAGAAACTGGCGGTATGGATCCCGCGTATGTACAACCCGGTCTGGATCAATCCGGACGGTTTCCGCTGGCTGGAAGTCCTCAAAGACGAAAGCAAGATGGAGATGACGTTCAACCTCTCCCCGGTATGGTCCGAGACCAACTGGTATGTCGACTACATTCTGCCTGTCGGTCTGGCGGGCGAGCGTCACGACCAGCACTCCGAAGCGACGATGCCGGCACGCTGGACCTCTTTCCGCCAGCCGGTCATGCGCGTAGCGCTTGAAAAAGCGGGCTGGAAACCGAAAAACCCGAACCGTGCAACCCTCGAGGCGCACATCAAAGCGGGTCTGGGCGAAGTCTGGGAAGAGAACGAGTTCTGGTTCGACATGTGTGTCAACTACATCGACCCGGACGGCTCTCTCGGCATCCGCACGATGTGGGAATCCAAGCGTAACCCGGGCAAACCGGTTACGATTGCCGAGTGGTACGACGCGGCGTTCGGCGACAACCTGCCGAACCTGAAGCAGACCGCTACGAACGACCCGCGTTACAAAGACGCGGAGTTCCCGGTTTACGCCTACATGCGTGACCACGGTGCCTGGATGGAGGAGAACAAGATCTACTCCGCACAGGAGCGCGAGATCAAGGACGACGGCGAGAACTACATCTCCCACGGCCACAAGTACCCGAAAGCGCACTGCCACACAGACCACCGTACCGGTGTCATCTCTGTGGAGCATGAGGGCAAAAAACACGCGATCGGCATCGAGGTCGACGGCAAGAAAATGGAAGGTTTCGCGACGCTCGACAAGAAGCTCGACTTCTTCTGTGAGTGGCTGGCCGACGACTGGAAATGGCCGGAGTACGCGATTCCGTTCTACCCGCGCAGCGAGGAAGAGAAGCAGGCGATGCCGCATATCGTCTCCCACGTCAACCATATGTACATGACGGAAGAGAACTCCTACGCGCTTAACACGGTTTTCCGTCTGCCGTACAACATTCATACGCGTTCTGCGAACTCCAAGCACCTGATGGAGATCTCCC
This sequence comes from Sulfuricurvum sp., assembly GCA_003245815.1. Classification (GTDB taxonomy): domain Bacteria; phylum Campylobacterota; class Campylobacteria; order Campylobacterales; family Sulfurimonadaceae; genus SZUA-415. The sequence goes on along the minus strand of QKCD01000053.1, from coordinate 5,262 downwards.
AGAACCACGACCCGATCTGGATCTCCACGCAGGATGCGAAACGCCAGGGCTTCAAGCGCGGCGATGCGATCCGCGTCCGCATCGTCGACTCTGTCTCCGGTCTTGAGAGCGGTTACTTCGTCGCGATGGCGGTCCCGACCGAGGGCGTCCTGCCGGGTACGCTGGCGTGTTCACACCACGGCGGCCGCTGGAAACTGAAAAACTCGATCACGATCCCGAACGGCGTGACCGACGGAAAAGTCTCCGCTACGGTGGCACCGCGTGACATGACGGATGCCGCCTTTATGAAAGAGTCTCCGGCCAACGCTGGCGGCAAAGGCGGCCAGATCCAGATCGAGGACTACGACGGCACGACGGGCATCAACAGCTTCGGCGTTCCGACGGCCGAGATGCAGATGGACGGCAAAGAGGGCAAACTCAAGTACGTCCAGGGCATCGTACCGTTCCACTCCAAGCGTTTCGCGGCCTACAACCGCGACTCCGACAACATCTGGTGGGATGGCCTCTCCGGCTCCTGGCAGAATGCTGTTGCAGCGACGCATCCGGACCCGATTTCCGGTATGCACTGTTGGCACCAGAAGGTTATTCTCGAGCCGGCACAGCCGGGCGACGCGATTGGCGACATTCACGTCAACTACGAGAACAACTTCAAGGTCTACCAGGCGTGGAGAGACGAGCTGACACGTCCGCTCAACTCCAGCGACACCCTGCGTCGTCCGATGCACATCAAACGTCCGTGGGTACCGCTTTCCGAGAAAGCATACGCCGTCGAAATCAAAGACGTCTGATAACTCTTTTTTCGAAGCGGGCTTTCATGCCCGCTTCGCTACAATCTCGCGACTTCTTGTTTAACTTTCCCACCTTTTTCGGAACACACCGGCAAGTTACACGACAAGTCCATTTTTCAGGAAACAGTATATGACCGAACAGACGCAAGCCCGCAGCAACATCTACGCCCTTCTTTCGCGCATCCTTATGCAGGAGATCGACAGCGAACTGCTGAAGACGATCAAGCAGGATGAGGCGATCCTCGAGTTCTTCCCGAACCTCAAGGAGTGGGAACCGCTTCGCGACCTCGGCGACAGGGAGCTGATCGATCAGTACTTCAACCCCGACTTCACGAACATCTCGCTGCTGCACCTGATCCCCTACGAGACCTTCTACACCCGGGAGGACCAGATGGTCGAGACGGGCGGGGCGAACCCGGTGACCGACTTCTACAGTGCCTACGACTTTATCGTCGACTTCGGCACGGCCCGCGTCGTGTCGGCGGACCATATCGGCGTCGAGTTCGAGTTCATGCACCACCTCTGCGAGGCGCAGCTCAAGGCCGCGTCGGAAAACGACACGGCCGCGGTGGAGGAGCTGCTGCGGGTGCAGAAGGAGTTCCTCGAAAAGCACCTGATGCAGTGGGCGCCGCTCTACCTGCTGAACATGAAGTATGAATCCCGCACGCCGCTCTACTACGACGGTGCGGAGATGGCGCTGGAGTTCCTGCTCAGCGACAACGAATACCTGAACGCAGGGGAAGCGGCTGCCTGATGGCCGGCATCACCCTCGACGCCGCGAAGTGCGTCCGCGCCCTTTCGAAGTTCAGCGCCTGTAACCGCTGCGATGCGGTCTGCCCGACCGGGGCGATCAAGGTCGATGGGGCGCTGCCGTCGATCAACCTGGCGCAGTGCGTCGGGTGCGGCGGCTGTACCGGTGTCTGTCCCTCGGAGGCGCTGCAACTCGACGGCTTCAGCGCGACGGAGTGCTTCTTCACCTTTATGGAGGAGGAGGGTAACCTTCTATCCTGCCGGAAAAACGTCCCCTGTATCGCCGCGCTGAACATCGAGCACGTCGTCGCGATGGCGGCTTTGAAGCAGGGCGTCGTCTTTGACATGGGCCACTGCGAAGGGTGCGAGGTGGCCCACACCTGTCGGCCGCAGATCGAGGCGATGGCCGAGGAGGCGAACTACCTCCTGGGCGCCATGGAACAGCAGGCCGAGATCGCCCTCGAGGCCGTGGGATACCTGCCGCCGGAGGCGGAGGGCGAAGCTCCGGAGCGTCGGGACTTCTTCAAGGCCTTCACCCTGAAAAACGCCGTCGCCTCCAAGCAGGCATTCGATCGGGAGGTGGAGAGCTCCATCGACGAGTGGCTCACCCACGGCATTGATACGGACCATGTCGCGCGTATCCGCCGCAAGCAGCTCGGGGACAAGCGGAAGATCCTCTTCACGGCGCTCAAGCGCCTCCAGAGACCCTCGGTGTACCACGTCATCGAAGCCGATGCCGTCAGTTTCACTTCCCAGAAACTGCTCGACCCGGAGCGCTGTACGGCGTGCCAGATGTGCTACCGGATCTGCCCGACGGGGGCACTGAGCTCCGATGCAAAGAATGCGAAGATCGACTTCGACCCCTTCCTCTGCATCAAGTGCCAGCTCTGCCACGACGTCTGCGAGCCCGATGCGATCACGCTCTCGCCGTCGTTCAACGTCAGGGAGTTCTTCGAGCCGCAGGAGCAGAACCTCGTCACTTTCCGCATCCGTAACTGCAACGAGTGCGGGGTGCCCTACGCGGTCATCAACGATTCGCCGCTCTGCCACCGCTGCCGGATCGAAGAGGAAGAGGCCCGGGAACTCTGGGGCATCGACGAGAAGTATTGAGAGGTCAGGCAATTTAAAAGTCGCCTTGGAAGTAAAAACAGAGGTTTAGCAAAGGCGTTCGTCCCGGGCTGCCCCAGAGCGCGAATAGCGCGGGGGCCCGCCGCCGAGGCGAACACAGCGTTAGCGTAGGTGGCGGGGCTCTGCCCCGCCGCTGTATAGGAAAAATATGAACGAAGCCAACCAGATCAGTGCCGCCACGAAGCTCTTCGGCTTTATCGCCGAGAAGGCGCAGTCGAACCGTTTCAGCGTCACGCTCAACCGCCTCTTCAAGGCGCACGGCGATGACGCGATGATCATCCCGATGAACATCCGCGAGGACGACCTCTACTATACGGTCTCCAACATGCGCAGCTCCCAGCTCAAAGGGGCGGCGATCGGCGCGGAGTACCGCCACGGGGTCGTCGAGATTCTTGATGCGCGCAGCCATGCTGTCGACGCCTGCGGTTTCTGCGACATCCTGCGGGTCGAGGGGGGGCAGCTGATCGGCGACGTCTCCGTCGGCCGCGCCGTGGCGCTCGTCCTGAAGGAGAAGGGGGCCAAAAGCCTCGCGATCCTCGGCAGCGGGGCCCTGGCCAAGGCCGTCCTGCTGCAGCTCGAAAACAGTAGCGTGGAGCGTGTCGTGCTCTACAACGACCGGGTCGAGTCCTGCATGGAGCTGCTGCAGTCGCTGGGATCGATCGCGAACGTTTCCGTCGACATCGACCGCGCCGCACCGGAGATGGCGGTCGATTTCAGCGGTTTCGACGCGGCGCTGAACGCCTCGCCGCTTGAGGCGCCGGGCGCACTGCCGCAGCTGACGCCCGCGCCGCTGATGATCGACTTCGGCATGGGCGAGACGCTTTTCAAAGCGGCAGGGGCGGCGGAGTACCTGGGGTATGAAGCGATGTTGCCCCACCTGACGCAGAGCGCGTACGATATCTGGATGAACTAACGAGGAGAAAGACCATGATGAAACACGATATGAACGAATTGCGGGCGGAGTTTGACAAATTCGTCCGGGACAAATGCAGCATCGACCCGGAAGGGCAGCACACTCCCGACCAGGGGGATGCAGAGGACGAAGAGCCGGTACCGGCCTTTGTCGACGAGCTGGCGGACAAGCTTCTCGCCCCGGCGCTTAGCGGCGTCTACCTCTCCCGCCTCGACATCAAGCGCGTCGCCGAGGGGATCGACGAGTCCCTGCCGATCAAGGAGCGCAAGAAGATGATCAAGGCGCTCTTCCGCCACACGGTCAAGCGCGAATACCTCCGCAAGGCGTTCGACGAGTTCAACAAGCACCTGAACGGCCGCATCGCCGTCTACGAAGAGCTCTCCGAGACCTTCCCGTCCTCCAAGCCGGTCTTCGACGGCTACATCAGGAAGATCGAGAAGACGAAGAAGATGTTCGACCAGATCGTCGACGACTTCGAAGAGATCGACCCGACCGCGGAGCCGATGCCGATTTAACGCGCTGTTTCTCGTTCCAGTTTTCCACTTGCGGGAGGGGTGGAATGAGAAAGAAATTTAATATTAATCACCTGACCCTTTTCTCCTTTTCTCTTCTTTTCTCCGATCCTTCTTCCCCGGCACGACCTGTAGCATCAGCTGCGTGGCGACACTGTACACGTTAAGCAGGTCCATCGCCGTCGTTGCTGTAGATCACTTATGATGAGTGCCTAGAACTATCTCCGTGCCTGTTTCATCAATACCTGTGCGATGTCATTCATGCTGATGACACCGGTCAAACGCCCCTCCCAGGTGACGGAAAGGTATCGGATACCATGATTGATCATTAGCTGTGCGGCGTATTGGATATCGAGATTGGGAACGATCTGCACGATCGGTTTGGTCGCGATGTCGAAGACGTTGAGCAGGTCCATGTCCCCGTCATTGCTGTAGATCGCCTTCAGAATATTGGTTTGCGTCACGATACCGTAGGCGTCATGTTCATTCGTACGATCCACGATGACCGAACGCACGCCTCGGGTATCCATCAAATTGATCAGTTCACGTACCGTGGTAAAGGGCGAGATAATCGCGATGTCCTCCACCGGTGTCATAATGTCTCTTACCGTTGTCATTTTCATACCTTTTTCTCATCACTATAAAAAAGCCTTAAATTGTCCATTGGACTATTTTACCCACCTTTGTCTGATGACACTATCGGTCGATCAACATGGGGTTGCGATGTGCCAAAACGGATTTGTGTCTTTTCCCGGAAAATAGGTTGAGACCAGGTGATGGTTTTTCAGAATCACTGCGGGAGGCGGGAAGTTCTCCCTTGCCTTAGTCTCAGGGCGCAGTGACAGATTGGAGGAGGTTTTTTTGTGTCGCTGTTGACGTTGTATTTGTAAAGGTTGTGGGTATAGCCAACCGAATCATCGCCGTCAACGGTACTGTATAGGATCGAATCGCTGCCTGTGTGATTTATGGATTCTGAAAGTTTGGTAGGCTGGGTGTATGCATTACCATCAAGAACGATGAGAACGAGTAAACGCGCTGTTTCTCATTTCAGTTTTCCACTTGCGGGAAGGGTGGAATGAGAAAGAAATTTAATATTAATCACCTGACCCCTTTGCCTGCTTCGCAAGGCGTTCGACAAGTTCAACAAGCACCTGAACGGACGCATCGCCGT
>QKCD01000120.1 GCA_003245815.1 Sulfuricurvum sp. | reverse complement strand
AGCGGTCGACTACGTCGTCCCCTTCCACGACGACACCCCCTACGAGCTGATCAAAATGATCGCTCCGGACGTCCTCGTCAAGGGCGGAGACTACGAAGGCAAGGAGGTCGTCGGCACGGAGTTCGCCGGGGAGCTGCGGCTGGTAGATTTCGTCGACGGCAGAAGTACGACGGGGACGATCGAAAAGATCCGCTCCCGGGAGTAGGCGCTACGGGAGCTTCAGCAGGCGCGTAAAGACCTCTTTCGGGCGGGCCGTCTTCGCCAGCAGGCCGATGCTCTCAAGGAACTCACGCTGCTGCGGCGTGAAGAGAAAATTCGAGAAGATCTCCTCCAGTTTCCCCTCCTCATAGGCTTTGATCCAGTAGCGGTAGTGGTTGCCCATGCGGGTGCCCGGGTGTTTTTCGAGCATCTGCTTGCGGTGGAGTACGCTCGATTCGAATTGCTCGTAGGTCCGGTCGGGGTAGTGGTAGACGGTGATCCCCTTCAAACGATCAATCTTCTCGTAGGGCTTGAGAAAGCTGAAGTCGTAGAGGTGTTTCGCCTTGTGGTTGCCCCCCTTGATCGCGATCAGGCCGCGGGGGTTGACGATGATCTTCGGGGCGATCTTCTGCAGCAGCATGTTGACGTTCGTGTGGGTGTTGATGAAATCGCCGTAGTTGAGCGGGTTCTCGACGCAGTACTCGGAGGCGTAGAAGGGAAGGGTGCTGCCGGAAACGTCAAGTGGCGGCAGCATGTTCTTGCGCGTGCAGGTGAGGACGCTGCCCCGGAAGGCGAGCAGGTCGCGCAGGGAGTCCGCTTCGTCGGGGATCCAGAACTCGTCGGCGTCGTTGCTGATGATCCAGTCGGCGCCGTACTTCACGTAGGCGGTGTGGGCGAGCTGGGTCATCCATTCGCGCTGTTTGTAGACCGGGTCGGGCTGATGGATGATGGTGATCTCGAACTCTTCGGCAAGGGCTTCGAGGCACTCGCGCGTACCGTCGTCGGACTTATGGTCCATCACGACAAAGGCGTCGACCCCCAGGGCCGCGTGGAGCCGGATATTGGTCTCGATGATATCGATCTCGTTCTTCACCAGGATGGTCATCACCAGGGTGAAGTGCTCCGTGTCGAAGGGGTGGAACCAGTAGTCCAGTGCCCGTTTGATGCGATGCATAGGCCGCCTTTTTGAGAGTGCTGCTCGCGTGCCGGAGCGCTGTTTACAAACGGGGTATTATAGCAGTTCCCCTCAGAGGGTTTCAACCCCGATGCCCAGCACCTCGAAGAGGGGTATGAGCATCTGCGAACGCCTGTCATCTTTCGGCACGAAAGCGGTGACGCTGATGTCGGGGCGGATCAGTTTCGCCGTCAGCAGGGCGGTCGAGACGTTGCCGACGAGGGTTGTCCCCTCCCCGAGTTTCGGCAGCAGGATCTCGAAGGGTACCGCGGCGGGCACGGCGGTGACGGTGGCGGAACGGGTCAGCTCCAGGAGATCGGGCGTCGCTTCGCGGGGGTGGTACTTGATACCGACGGAGGCGGGCAGAACGGTTTCGGCGACCTTCCGGGTCACCATGGCGACAAAGGGGGCGTAGCGTTTAAAAAGCGACGAGTGGGGCAGGATGAAGAGCGTGGCGACGGCCGAAAGCTCGGGCAGGGGCGTCCCGGTGACGTCGAGGTAGGTGTCGAAAAACTCCTGCATCGGGGCCTGGCGCAGGGGCGCGAGATCGAGCCGGTGCAACGGCCTCTGCCGGAGGTAGCAATGCGCCTGCTCCGGGAAGAGCAGGTAGGCGTCGTCGAGCAGCGCCGAGGAGCCGACGACCCTTGGGACCCGGTACCAGCCGCCGTAGAGCACCTGTTTCAGCCACTGCTCCGGGAGGCTCTCCTGATACCATTTCTTTTCCGTCGGGAAGTAGGAGTAAACGCCGTCGTCGATGTAGGAGTTATGCGGCGTGTATCCCAGGCGTCGCGCCGCTTCGATACCGTAGAGGAACTCGATACGCCGGTCGTTGCAGGTGTAGAGGTGTGCCGGGCGGTAGCGTGCGACAAGGCTGTCGAGAACGCTGAACGCCTTCTGGCGCAGGGTGTAGTTCTGCCACGGCTTCTTGCCTTTGGTCACCAGCGTGTGCAGCGTTTCGAAGGGGGAGCCGGGCCACCGGTTCAGTGCCTCCATCATCGGGTTGGGTGCGTCCTCCCGGCGGTCGACGAAAAGCAGATGGGCGCGCTCCTGGGGTTTCTGCAGGGCCAGCAGCGTCGCCAAAATGGTATTGAGAGGGGTCGAGACGAAGTAAAAGGCGTCGTTCCCGGCCATCAGGGGAGGCTCACTTTCAGCAGCCGTCTGGCCGCGGCGGCGACCGTCTCCGGCGCGATGGTAGTGATGGAGAAGTCCTCGCGGTTGAGCTTCATCGGGTCGACTTTCGAATCTGATTCGATGGCAACGTTGATCGGCGTTTCGAACATCATCTTGTAGGCGGGCGTCGGGCCGAAGAGGGTAATCGAGGGGCGGTTCATCGCCCAGGCCATATGGGTCGGGCCGCTGTCGTTGCCGACGGTCAGCTCCGCATGGCCGATCAGCTGCATCAGCTCGTAGATGGAGAGTTTCGGGGCGATGCGGCAGCGTGTGACGCGCTCACGGATGTAGGCAGCCATCTCCTGCTCTTCGGGGCTTCCCCAGACGAGGAGGATATTGCCCTCGAGCAGCGCCGCCAGTTCGGCGAAGCGCTCCTTCGGGTAGACCTTGGAGGGCCAGCTGGAGCCGAGGGTGAAGACGATGTTCGGCGTGTCGCTCTCCAGCAGGGCCTGAAGCTCAGGTCTGAGGGGTTGCAGATCAAAAGCCGGTTGCTTCGTCAGCAGGGCTTCGCGGGTGATCTCCAGGGAGAGGGCGTCGGAGACGATCTTCGCCGTGCGGAGCATCGCGTTCTCCCGGTAGGGGATGTGGCTGTGGCTCGTATAGAGCCAGGCCGCCGCCCCCTCGCGCAGGCTTTCGCGGTCGAACCCGTGCAGCGGCGAACCCGTCAGTTTCCCGATGACGGCCGACTTGATCAACCCCTGAAGGTCGATGACGCAGTCGTAGGGGGGAAGGCTCCGCAGCGCTGCGACCGTCTCCTTCAGTACGGCGAAAGAGCGCGTTTTTTTCGCCCGTTTCAGCGCAACGGTGCGGACGTTGTCGATCAGCGGATGTTCCCGCAGCAGCGGGGCGAAGGCCTCTTCGGTGATCCAGTCGATCGTCGCGTCGGGGTGGGCCGACTTGATGAAATCGAGGATGAAAAGGGAGTTGACGATGTCGCCGAGGGCGCTTAAACGGATGATGGCTATCTGCACGCTGTTTCCTTGATCATTGTGGAAGCTTAGCGCATGGGGACTAAAGAGAATGTAAAGATGCCGGCAATGCCGGCAGAGCCGGGGGAGGGAAAGGGAAGTTTAATCATTAAGAGTGTAGTTTATGGACCATCAGGGGCGGCAGGCATGCCGCCCGCAGGCGGAGGAGGAGAGAGAGGTCCGATGATTCTTTTTTTTGCGGCCAGCAGGGAACAGTTCGGCTATTTTTCACAGTTGAAAAAACATATGGCGCTGGCGTCGGCGGTCGTGCGCTCCAAGGAGGCGCTTTGGCCCTCCTTTCAGGCGCTTTTCGAGATCGGGAGGTTCCGGCCCGAGGAGATCATTGCGCTGAAGCTCAAGGAGAAGCAGCAGAAACGACCGCTGGGGAGCTTGGCGTCGGCCGGCTACCGGCTGTTGCTGACGCTGGAGGTCTACTGGGCGTTTCTGCGCTATTACCGCGTGCTGGCGGCTTCGGGTGCGACGCTGCTGGCGGTCTGGAACGGCCACAAGCTCCCCCAGGCGGTGGCGATCAAGGCGGCCGGGGTGCTGGGGATGGAGGTCGTCTATTTCGAAAACGGCCTCTTTCCCCATACGACGACGGTCGATTTCCAGGGGATCAACTACTGCAACGCCATCCCGAGGGAGCGCAGCTTCTTCGAGAAGCTGGAGTTCGACGACGGCGTCGCGCTGCCCAACCGGCTCGTCGCACGGGAAGCGAACAACCGGGAGAAGTTCGCGCTCGGCGACGTCACCCTCCCCGAGCGCTATATTTTCGTTCCCTTCCAGGTGGACCATGACACCCAGATCATCCTGCACTCCCCGTGGATTACCGATATGGAGATGCTCTTCGAGACTATACAGGCGCTGCCGCGGCAGATCCGCTTTGTCCTCAAAGAGCACCCCTCGGCGATCCGCGATTACGGATACCTGCATGCCCGCTGCCATGAGAACGTGATGTTTGCCAACAGCGTGGATACCCAGACCCTGATCGAAAACGCCGAGGCGGTCATGACGATCAATTCCACGGTGGGGATCGAGGGGCTGCTGCTGGGCAAAAAGGTGATCGTCCTCGGCAACGCCTTCTACGCGATCGACGGCGTCTGCCGGAAGGCGGGCAGCCGGGAGGAACTCCACGAGGTCATCGGCGATATCGAAGCGTGGGAACCGGATCGCAAGGTGACGGAGAACCTGCTGAAATACATCCAGAACGTCTACGCGATCCCCGGGAGCAAGAACAATCCCGATGAAGCCCATTACCGCAGCGTGGAGGCACGGCTTCGGCAGAAGCTGACGCCGGCCGCCGGGGAGGCATGAGATGCTTAACCGTGTCTGGGGTAAAATACGGCAACCACAACGGGAGCATGATTGAAAGCGACATTTAAACGGTTCAAACCCTATTTCAAAGACTACAAACGCTACTTTTTCTACGTCGTAATCGGCATTGTCCTTACGGTCAGCGCCACTGTGGCGCTGGCGCAGGTGATGCAGCCGCTGATCGACCGGGTCTTCGTCGAGAAGGACAGCGAAATGCTGGCGCTGCTGCCCTTCATGGTGATCGGCATCTACTTCGTCAAGTCGATCGGGCGCTACATCCAGTCCGTTTCCATGAAGTATATCGGCCAGCATATCATCGCGCGGCTGCGGGAGCAGATGCTGGAGAAGATTCTCCATATGAACATGGGCTTTCTCTACGAGAACCGCAGCGGGGAGCTGATCTCCCGGGTGACGAACGACATCGAACGGGTGAAGTATTTCGTCTCGAACATGCTGCCCGAACTGCTGCGCGAGGCGCTGACGGTCGTTGCCCTGGTGGGCTATGTCGTCTACCTGAACCCCAAACTCGCCCTCTACGCCCTGGTAGTGCTGCCCCTGGTCATCTACCCGCTGATCAAGATCGCCAAGCGGCTCAAGCGCTACTCCCACCGCTCCCAGGAGAAGAACGCCGACGTCGTGACACGGCTGACGGAGGTCTTCAACAACGCCGAGATCATCAAGGCCAACGCGACGGAGAACTACGAGATGGAGCGCTTCGGCGTTCAGAACTGGCAGTTCTTCAGGATCAACATGAAGGCGGTCTACGTCGGCGACGTCGTCGCGCCGCTGCTGGAGATCATCGCCTCGGCGGGGATCGCGGCGGTGATGTTCATCGGGGGCAAGGAGGTGATCGACGGCCGGATGACCCCCGGTGAGTTCACGGCCTTCCTGACGGCGGTGGGGCTGATGCTCGACCCCGTACGCAAGGTGGGCGGCATCTACAGCAAGATCCAGGACGCCGTCGCCGCCAGCGAGCGGATCTTCGCCGTCCTTGACCGCAAGACGGAGATCGACGACGGGACGGTGGAGCTGAAGGAGGATATCCAGGCCATCGAATTTCGTGACGTCGCCCTACGCTACGGGGAGAAGTATGCGCTGCGCGACATCAACCTCGCCATCCGCGAGGGACAGAACATCGCGCTCGTAGGGGACAGCGGCGGTGGCAAAAGTTCGCTGATCAACCTGCTGCTGCGCTTTTACGACGCCAGCGAGGGGGAGGTACGCATCAACGGCCGGCCGATCCGCGAACTGACCCAGCACTCCCTGCGCCACCACATCTCCGTCGTCTCCCAGCGGGTCTACATCTTCCAGGACACCCTGGCGGCGAACGTCGCCTACGGCCAGGAGATGGACGAAGCACGGGTGATGGAGGCGCTGCGGCTGAGCGACGCGAGCGAGTTCGTCGCCTCGCTGCCCGAGGGAATCCACACGATGATGGAGGAGTTCGGCGCCAACCTCTCCGGCGGCCAGCGTCAGCGCATCGCCATCGCCCGTACGATCTACAAGCACGCCTCGCTGCTGCTGCTCGACGAGGCGACCAGTGCCCTGGACAACGAGAGCGAGAAGCGGATCCAGAAGGCGTTGGAGGCGTATACGCAGGACAAGATCACCATTACTATCGCCCACCGCCTCAGTACGATCGAGCATGCCGACCGCATCTACGTCTTTAAGGAGGGGCGCATCGTCGCCGGGGGGACACACGAAGCGTTGCTGGAAAGCTCCGAGGAGTACCAGAAACTGGCGGGGAAACTCGCGTAGCGGTTAATCGATGAGCGCAAGAAACTGGCGGGCGACCCTGCGGTTGTCAAAGGGTGCGCAGGTGCGCTCGTCAATCGGCGGAAACGCGTACAGGGCCCGTTGCATCGCTTCGGCCAGTCGCCGGGGGTCGTCTGTGGGGACGATGAAGTCCGGGAAGGTTTCTCCCATCAGTTCATAGACACCGTCGGCACAGGCGGTACTGACGATCGGCGTCTTCAGGATCAGTGACTCCACCAGGACCCGGGGCAGCCCTTCCGAGTCTGAAGAGAGTGCAAGGAGTCGGGCATTTTTGATCAGAGGGTAGGGATTGGGCTGGAATCCGCAGAAGATTACCCGCTCCCCGACGCCCAGGGAACGGCTCAAGGAGAGTAGCTCTTCATGCTGCGCTCCCTCACCGGCAATCACGAGTTTGAGGTGCTGCTCCTCCAGGCGGGCAAACGCCCGGATGAGGAGGTCAAACCGTTTCCTGGCAATCAGACTGCCCAGACCCAGGATATAGTCGGCTGTCGGGAGATCGATCTTTTCCTCTGCCTGCTCTCGTATCCGCCGGATATCGTACGGGTCGTAGATAACCTGCAGCGATTTCGGTTTGGCCTTGATGACATTGACGAGATCATCCGCGATCCCCCGGGAAATGGCGATGACGTTTTTCCCCGCATACCTTCGGCAGCGCTTGATTCTGTTGAACACGCGTTTCCAGGGAGTTCTGCCCAGCTTGTGAGACCACGTGACGTGGACGGTGGTGTAGAGGTTCGGTACGGGGATATGGCGGGTCATATATTCGGCAGCGGTGATAAAAAGATCGAACTCCCGTTCCTCCTGGAGCGCGGAAATCCGCCTCACCAGTGCCTTCTCTTTTTGTTGGAGGGAGGCCCCTTCGAGGCAACAGAAGCGTTCGGGGACACTGAGCACCTCGGTACCGGTTTCGTACAGCACGAAGAGGTAGACGTCGTGCCCCATCTCCAGAAAGGTTTCGAAAAGCGTCCTGTAGGAGAGCTGGATACCGGCACCCGCGATGCTGTTGACGAGCAAGCCAATGCGGATGGCTGGCATCTGCTCATTTCCTTGCATTGGGCTCAGTTCCATTGGAAAAATGCCACCGGCAACTCTCCGAAGCGGAAGTTGCGATGCTCTTTTCTGAGCTGTTTCAGATAGACCCCCAGAAGCCGTTCGGACAAAAATCCGAAAACCCTTGCCTGGTAGGCGTCGTCCGGGTCAAGAGTGATGCTGGTTTCCAGTGCGAAGAGGACCCGGAAGAGCAAGGATGCATATTCGTGGAAGAACTCGGATTTCATAACGAACATATTATAGGGGTAGAGCAGGTTCTCCTCCATCGTATCGTCAAAACTTTCGAGATTCTCCGGGGTTTCATCCCGGATGATACTGCGGAGCAGTTCCAGGTCATCGATTCGGTGAAAGGCGGCGTAACGGCTTTTGATCGGAACCCGGTACAAGATGGGCTCCGGGAAAAGGATGTCGTATTTTTCCAGGTTCTTTTCCAGGTAGAGTTCGAGGTTATCGATCTGTTTGCGTGCCCTACGCGGTGAATCGATCCGTGAGAGCGTGTTTCGGGAGAGCTTGTAGCTTTTGCTGAGCCTGCTTTTGATTTTCTTGCGCAAGAAATCGAGTTCGCTTACCAGATGTCTGGCCCCCCGTCGCGGTGCCGTGAAGTATCTTCGGTAATGCATCAGCCCGTAATACTCCGCATCGATATTTTTCCACATCCAGTAGAGTCCCGTCAGTTCGCAATAGTTACGGTTCTTGTGGGAAATATGGGTTCCGGTATCGTCACGGTCAATGCCAAGAGATGCGGTTGAGAGTCCGGCACCCACATGCAGCGGTGAAAATGCTTCAGTATCGATATTAAAGTACTCTTTGTGAAACGCGATCATCATGTGAAGCTTTTTCATGCTGTAAATTCCGTCTCGAAAAGTTCCAGGGCCCGAGCCACGATATCATCCATGTCATAGTATCTGTATTCGGCGAGCCTTCCCAGGAGGATCAGGTTTTCAAAGGTCGCGGCATGGGATACGTAGCGTTCGTAGTTGCGCTGGTTTTCCGGTGTGAAGATCGGGTAGTAGGGCGTGTTTTCATTCCTGACGTAGGGCAGGGGAAACTCTTTGAGGATCGTCGTCCGTTCGGAGTTTGAGGGATGGATATGTTTGAACTCCGTGATCCGGGTGAAGTCGTAGTCGTTCGGGTAGTTGACGGTCCCCTTCTCCTGGTAGCGGGACTGCGAGACGGTTTCGAACTGCATTTCGACAGAGCGGTAGGGGAGTTCGCCGAAGCGGTAATTAAAGAGCGCATCAAGGGCTCCGGTATAGATGATCTTGCCGCCGAACTCGCGGCCGAAGAGGTGGAAGGTACTCCCGTGGATCTCGGCGACTTCGCGGAAGTCGGTGTTGAGCAGGATTTTGATGTTGGGATGGTCGAGCATCTTTTCGAAAAGCCGGGTGTAGCCGTGGCGGGGCACCATCTGGTAGGTATCGTTGAAGTAGCGGTTGTCCCGGCCGACGAAGACGGGTACCCGTGCCGTCACGGCACCGTCCATCTCTTCGGGTTTCAGGCCCCACTGCTTGGCGGTATAGTTGACGAAGATCTTTTCATAGATATATTCGGCGAGAAACTGCAGCTGCGGGTCATCGGACTGTTTCAGCTCCAGGATCGGGACTTTCGTGTTGAGCGCGTAGCTCTTCAGCATGGCGGCTTCAAGGCTTGAAGCCAGGCTCTGCGGAAAGAGCTCGTAGAGGGAGTTGAGGTTGAAAGGGACGGGGACTTTTTTACCGTCAACAAAGGCCAGGACTTCGTGGTGGTAAGGATCCCAATCGGTGAACTGGGAGAGATAGGAAACGACCGTTCTGTTGTCGGTGTGAAAGAGATGCGGCCCATACTGATGGATCAAAATATTGTTTTCGTCTTTGCGGTCGAAGCAGTTGCCGCCGATGTGTTTGCGCTTATCGATGATCAGGATTTTTTGATTCAGCTGTGTCGCAATACGTTCGGCCATTACGGCTCCGGCGTAACCGGCACCGACGACGATATAGTCAAACATTATCATCTACTCCTTGATGCGTGGGAGTTCTTGGATGAATTATCCAATAAATATATCGCGCATTGTAGCGAAATAAGATATCCTTATAGTTCATAAAATGGAACGATTAAGTGTCGTTTCAGTTGTATACAACGACGCCGTAGTCGTCGGTAATGCGGTAGAAGAGCGAATCCGGCGTCACCTCCAGCTCCTGCAGCCGGCCGAGGTGGAGCATGCTCCCTTTCTGAACCCGGATGCCGTGTTCGGCGAAAAAACGCTTGAGGTTGACAAATTTGACATCCTCGACGTACTTGTACTCGAAGCTGCCGTGGAGCTTCATCCGGTCGTAGGTGAAGATGTGGTCGTCGGTGTGGAGGACGTCGGAGGCGTAGCGCGTGGGAAGAAAACCCGAGAGGTCGGTGAGCTCCGTTTCGATGTGGCGGTAGCGCTCGGGCAGGCTCTGCTTCTGCAGGAAAACGTACTTGTTATTGAGTTTGAGGTCGCGGGCTTCGCGCCAGTAGCGGTAGGCGGGGTTGCTGACGCCGAGTTTGGTGCGGATCTCTTTCCAGAGCCAGTAGTCGTTGAGCGTATGGTGAATCAGAGATGACATCGCGTTCCTCGTTTGCCGCAGGGGCTCTACAGGGAGATTTTACACCGGTTAGGTTAACATAGGCAAAAAAAAGGGGGGCTTCATGGCGGCGATCCTACTGCTCGAAGACGACGAGATGCTCTCCCAGACCATCGCCGCGGCACTGGGGCAGGAGGGTTACGAGGTCACCTGCGCCCGGCACGGTGAAGAGGCGCTTGACCTGACTTACGAGCGGCGTTTCGACCTCTACCTTTTCGATGTCAACGTTCCCCTGATCAGCGGCTTCGACCTGCTCGGGGAGCTGCGGGAGGCGGGGGACGCGACCCCCGCTTTCTTCGTGACGGCCCTCAACGACATCGCTTCCGTCTCCCGGGGGTTCGACGCGGGGTGCGACGATTACATCAAGAAACCCTTTGACCTGGACGAACTGCTGATCCGCGTCGCGGCGACGCTCAAAAAACATATGCAGCCGGTTGCCTACCGGGACATTGCCTTCGATCCGCAGACGGGGCAGCTGCTGCAGGACGGGGTTGAAGTGGATCTGCAGAGGGTGGAGAAGGCGATCTTCGCGCTGCTGATCGAACGGGCGGGGCAGACGGTGCCGAAGGAGGCGTTTTACGACGTGATGGAGAAACCCTCCGACATCGCGCTGCGGGTCCACATCGCCGCTTTGAAAAAGCGCTTCGGCCTGGAGCTGAGCAATATCCGCGGGGTGGGGTACCGTCTTGAACGCCCGTGAACGCGAGTCCCTGTTCAAGACCTTCGGGATCTCCTTCGTCTCACTGCTGCTCGTCAGTGTCGTCGCGCTGCTCTTCTACCACAATGAGCAGAAGCACCTCTTTAAAGAGCAGCTGCTGGCGCAGATGCGGACCTTCAGCTATGCGCTGGAAGGGGAGATCTTCGACGTCGATTTCATCCCCCCCGAGCGGGGAGAACGCCTCTCCGTACTGCAGGTGGACAAGGATGAGGTCTACGCCCTCTTTCTGCTCCCCAATACTGAGCGGCGCCTGAAGGTGATCTACCCCTACGAGCGCTATGCGGAGGGGATCGCCCGGCAAAACCTCAAAAGCGGCCTGATCCTTCTCGCCGTCACGGCGGTTTTACTGCTCTTCTCCCTCCTTTTCGCCTTTTACGCCCTGCGCCCCCTGCGCGGCGCCCTACACCTGATGGAGGAGTTTCTCCGGGATATCATCCACGACCTCAATACGCCGATCACCGCCATCACCCTCAACACCCAGCTGCTAAGACGCCGCTACGCCGATGCGGAGATCGAGCGGATCGAGACGAGCGCGAAAACCGTCGGTTCGCTCTACAAAAACCTCGAAGCCCTGAGCCGGGAGCTGCCGCTGGAACCCGAAGCGGTGGCACTGGAACCCTTTTTCACCCAGCGGGTCGCCTACTACCGGGTGCTCTACCCGGCACTGACCTTCGCCGTGCACCCGACGGAAGCGACGGTGCGGCTCAACCGCGATGCCTTCACCCGGATCGTGGACAACCTGCTGAGCAACGCCTGCCGCTACAACGTCCCCGGCGGCACCGTGGAGATCGCCTTTGACGCGGAGCGGGTAGTGATCCGCGACACGGGGGTCGGCATCGCCGATACCAAACGGGCGTTCGAACGTTTCTACCGGGAAAGCGACCGGGGGCTCGGCGTGGGATTGAACATTGTCGGAAAACTCTGCGCCCAGATGGGAATCGGGATCGAGCTGAGCAGCGAAAAGGGTGCCGGTACGATGGTGATCCTCACGCTTCCCGGGTGAGGGGTGGCTCATACTCTCTTAACGCTTCTGTTTTATGATGCTCTCATCCAAAGTAAAAAAGGAGTTCATCATGAAACGTTCTATCCAGACACTTATCGCCCTCCTGCTTCTGGGGGGCGTCGGTTCGGCCGTCTTTGCCAATGACAACGCCGGCAGCTGGCGCCAGGAACGCCAGGAGTTGCGCAAGGAACAGCAACTGCAGCGTCAGGACCGCCGCGCCATCCGCCAGGACGTACAAAAGCAGCGGCAGTGTGTACGGCAGGACCTGCGCCGGGAGCGCCAGCAGCTGCGCCAGACGCAACGGACATTCCGGGGGCAGTGTGCGTACCGGGAGCGCTTCGACCGCCGCTACGCGCAGCGTTCAAAAAAACCGGTGTGCAGCCGTGACGGCCGCTATCGCCATGATTCCTATGGGAGGCCGGTCGCCGTGTTGAACGTCAGACGGTAGGCATATCGATTTTCGGATGGGATATAATGGTATGAAAAAGTAGTGCGATGCGACCGTTGGCCCTGACTCTTCTCCTGCTGTTTTTCGGCGGCCACCTCTCTCTGGCGGCCCCGGTCAAAGACCCGCATCTCGATGCGCTCTTCGAACGCCTGGAACAGGCGCCCCCCGAAGAACGCCGGACAATCCGCCGTGAAATCCGCCACTACCTCAGAACGCAGAAACGCATCGAACGGCGCGACCAGCTCGAGCGGATGCGGCGCGAATGCGAAATGCGCAACGAACGCCCCCGCGGCGGGGGAAGGGGCTACGGCCCGCCGCCGTTCGCCCCGAAAACACCTCCTACCGCCCCCGCGGCGGACACCCCTGCAGAATCTCTTTCCGGGTCGCCTCGATGACCGATGCGGCGCCGGGTAGATCCGACGTCACGCCTTCCAGCAGCTTCAGCGCCTCGTCACCCCTGCCGTCACGGCAGAGCAGGTCGGCCAGGTTGTTGCGGGCGAGAGGATGGCCGCTGTCGCGCTCCAGTAGGGCGCGGTAGGCTGTTTCCGCCTCGCGAAGCCTGCCGCTCGCCTGAAGGGCGTTGGCGTAGGCAAAACGCAGTTGGGTGTCATCGGCCCAGCGGGCGATGCCGCTTTCGTAGGCGGTGATCGCCTGGGCGACCATCCCCGTACGCTCGAGGTCATAGGCCGAGCGTAGCCACCGTTCCGGCCTGGCCAGCGGTGGGACGAATTCGGGCGGCAGCAGCAGGACGCCCCAGTTTCCGCCGCGCTTCCAGAGGGCCGCCAGGGTCTGCAGGGGGATTGCCTCATCCGGGCGGTCGGCGAAATGGCTCAGGATGGTACGCGCTTCGGCGTCGTAGCCCGTTACGGGGGCATAGTGCCACAGTGCGTACCAGGAGAGCCCGCGGTTGAGGAGGAGAATGGGGGGCATACCCGCCTCAAGGGCGCTATAGAGCGCTTCGAAGGTCGGATCGAGCATGTAAACGAGCAGGCCGTCGGCCCGGGCGGCCGCAACCAGTTCGGCCTGCAGGGTTCCGGCTTTCTCCGGAAGCAGGGTACGGGCATCGAGCTGCTCGCCGCCGAGCAGGGGTGTGAAGCCTGAGCGGCCGCGCCAGAATGCCGCCACCATTTCGATTGACGTCGCGGCACAGCGCTCGGAGCGGGGGGGCACAAAGGGGACGTCGACGCGGGTCGTTACCTGGGATTTGGGTAGGGGAGGTTGCGGTGCGCAACCGGCCATGAGCAGGACGGTTGCCGCACTATAGAGCAGGGTGCGGGCGATTCCCACCGTCAGCGGACGATCGGGCGGGTAAAGCTGAAGACCCGGGTCAGTCCCAGGAGGTCGGTGATCAGGAGGACGACAAAGACGAAGACTGCCGCGCCGATCAGCGCACCGAGGGCGTCGCCGCCGGCGGGGAGCGTATCGATCTGGCCGGCGATCTGGTTCAGCTCTTCGTCGCTGAGGGAGGCGAGACGCGCGTCGACCATCTGCGGGTCGACTCCCATCTGCATAAAGGCCTTGGCGACTTCATCGCGGGCGACGAAATCGGCGACTTTCTCCTGTGCGGTGACGGCAGCCGGCTGCTGGAAGAGTGCTTCGGTGGAAACCATCTGCGCCCACGAGACCTGGGCGAAGAGCGTGACGCTGAGGAGGAACATAAAGATAAATCTGAGGTGTTGCATAGTAAACCTTGTAGTGGGATGGCGTTTCATCCCGGTATCGGGAAACGCGCTAAAGCGTCACATTCTAATCTTTTTTAGGCTAAATAGGTCTTAAATGGGCGGTGCGGATGCCGAAAAAAGGAGGTTTTGACGAAGAAATGTTGATTTTATGCGGCCGGAAGGAGATAGCTTCCCGGCCGTTCCAAGACGTTGCGCTGCGGGTGCAGCGCAGGGCGTCAACGGAATTATTCGACGCTGAGGGTCGCTTCGACGCGGCGGTTCTGCGCCTGTCCCTCTGCGGTGGCGTTGTCCGCGACGGGTTCGCTTTCGCCTTTGCCCATGGTTGTAATGCGGGCATCGTCGACGCCTTGACCGACCAGGGCCGCTTTGGCGGCATCGGCACGTTTCTCGGAGAGCGTTTGGTTGTACGCTTCCGTACCGCGGTCATCGGCATGACCTGTCAGGGTGACGTTGTAGGCCGGGCTCTCTTTCAGGAACGTTGCGAAGCCTTCCACTTCGGCATTGTCGGCTGTGCCGAGGTCAGCGGACTCCGTATTAAAGTGGAGGGTGAAGTTCATCGTTACAGGGCAGCCCTGGCCGTCGACCTTGAGACCGCTCTTTGTATCGGGGCAGCTGTCTGCAGAGTCGAGTACGCCGTCGTTGTCGCTGTCGACATCAACCGGTTTTTCCGGTTCCGGCGCCGGTTCCGGCTCGGGTTCCGGTGCCGGCTCTGCCGCTACGGGTTCCGGCTCGGGCTCGGGCTCAACTGCCATGGGCTCCTCTTCGGCGCCGCCGAAGCGGTAGCTCAGACCGATCGTAGCGAGGGCGCCTTTCTCATCCTCTTCGAGGCTGAAGCGCGCCTTGCCCTCGAGGAGAAGCTGCAGGGAGTCGCTCAGCAGGATCTTCACACCGAGGCCCGGAAGGATGTTCCAGGTGTCGCGGTTGTCGACGTCGCTGACGGTGCGGTAACCGACGCCCAGGGAGACGAAAGGCGTAACGAAGTCATTGTCGGGAAGGATGTCGTAGTTGATCCCGGCGATGTAATCCATGACGTCGACTTCGGTCGGAACCGCTGAGTCATAGTCGGCGTTCGGAGTCGCCATTACCTCGGCAACCGCCGACCAGTTCGGCGCGAAGCGGTAGCCGGCGCGCAGGCCGAAGCCCATTGTGCTCTGCAGCGCATCGTCGTCCCCTTCGATAAGCCCGACGCCCAGAATGCCGATTTCGGCGCTTTTGGACATGAACGTTGTTGTGCTGTTCATGTCGGATTCTGCAAACGCAGAGGAACCCAACAGAGCGGTGAGCAGTGCCCCCGCAAACGAAAGTCTTGTAATCATAGACAACCCCTTAAACGGAAAATATCTGATTTTATTTGAAAACAGCTTATGTTATTCTTGATATTATCTGATTTGTTGCCATTTGTTTACGAAAATAGGTATTTATCCGCAGGATGATATGTCGGCGATCAAAAAAAGGAAGAGCAGACGGGGAAATATCCTTCCCCGTGCCGGCTATGAAAGCTGCACGTAGGCTGAGGCTTTGGCCCCGCAGACCGGGCAGGATTCGGGCGGGGTACCCAGCTCGATATGGCCGCAGACGGGGCAGAGGTAGATGTTGACTTCGTCAAGATCCTGACCCGCCCGGACCGCTTCGAGGGCTTTGCGGTAGAGCTCGGCATGGACCTTCTCCGCTTCGAGGGCGTAGCCGAACATCCTTTTGGCCTTGTGGTTCTCCGCTGCAGCCTGCTCGTACATGGGAGGGTACATATCGGAGAATTCGTAGGTCTCGCCGTCGATGGCAGCCTGCAGGTTCTCCAGGGTGGAACCGATGGCCTCCATCGCCTTTAGATGGCCGGAGGCGTGGATACGCTCCGCCTCCGCAGTCGTGCGGAAGAGTTTGGCGATATTGGCGAACCCCTCCTTGGCCGCTTTTTCCGCGAAAGCGCTGTATTTCTGGTAAGCCTGGCTTTCGCCGGCAAATGCGGTTTTCAGGTGCTCTTCTGTTGTCGCCATCTCTTATCCTTTTCGTATTGAATCCCGTCGCGATTTGAAGCGCAACGGACGTTGAGCATAGCGTATCATATTTTTGCTATAAATTATGATTTTCATAGGATTTTGTGATGTTTGTGTCGGTTTTGGTTGGGGGAGGTGTTTATCGGCACTTTCCGGAAAGTTTGATACACTGTGAAAGCATGTTGAAAGGTTGCCCGTGAAAATTGCCGCGATCACCCTCTGCACCGCTGCCCTTCTGTCGGCTCTGGAACCGAGTGTCGTGCCCCATGACGCGGTGTATTTTACGCAATGTGTCCGCAATACGGAGCTGATCTACACGGAGGCGAACCGTCCCGTCGCCGCGGAGGCAGCGGCGGTCGAAACCCTGCTGCAGCCGCTCTACGAAGCACTCTATGGCTACAGGATGGACGAGCCCCTCTATGTCGGGCTCACCTCCCGCAACAACCAGATCGCCAACGGCTATTCGACTCCCTACCCGAACAACCGCCAGATCAACTATCCCGGCGGGGCCCTGGCCGTCGACTACTTCGCCTCCACCTCATGGCTGAAGACACTGCTTTACCATGAGACCTCCCACAACTACCAGATGAACGCCAAGGAGAGCGGTGTCTCACGCGGCCTGCACACGCTCTTTGGCAACGGCAGTTTCCTGCTCCCCTGGTTTACCCTCCCCAACATCGTCGAGAGCTCTTTTCTGCTGGAGGGCAACTCCGTGCTGAACGAGTCCTACCACGGCAACGGGGGACGCCTCTACAGCGGCCGTTTCAAGGCGGCAACACTGCAGCAGGCGCGCTCGGGACGTCTGAAAGCCGAGCGGCTCTTCAACGACAATTACGACTTTCTCTACGGCAGCCACCACTACACCCTGGGAGGGTATTATCAGTACTACCTGGCCGAGCAGTATGGCCTGGAGGCGGTCAACGCCTACTGGCGCCACCATTCGCGGGAGTGGTACTGGCCCTTTTTCACCAATGCCACGACCGAGCGCAGCTACGGGGCGGATTTCGAGACGACCTTCGCCCGGTGGCGCGGCGCGATGGAGGCGGAGGCGGCGCTGCTCGTCGAGAGCCGGGGCGAACCGGTCGCCCGGACGCAGTTCTTCACCCCCCTCAACGGCGACGCCGAAGCGATTTACTTCACCGTCAACGCGACGGGACGCGACCGGCCGGAACTGGTCGTCTATGAGAAGAAAACGGGCGGCGTCAGCCGCAGTGGGGGCGGTTATCTGCCGGGCAAGGTCGTCCGGACGAAGGGGGGCGTTTTCGCGACGCAGGCGGGAACTTACACTTCGCCGTGGCGCATCACCCAGGGGCTCTTCGACGCCGATGCCGTGATCGTCGAGGGCACGGCGTCGAAAGTCGTCGAGGGGTACCTGGGCGACGGCACCCCCGTCTGGTTCGACGTGCCAAGCTCTTTCGAGATGCCGCAGCTCTACGTCGGCGAGCGCTTTTACGGCCAGGTCAACTCCTCGGTGCTTGTTGGCCCCGACGACGCCCTCTACTACTTTGTGCAGGAGGGCAAAACGCGCACCCTCTACCGCGACAGGACGCCGCTTTTTACGATCCGGGGTTACTACGGCCACCCCTGCGGCGTCGACAGCCGCGGCGGCGTCTATTTCGTCGCCAACACTCCCCACGGTTCGGGACTTTTTTGTTTTGCGGCGGGCAAGCTGACCCGCGCCTCCCGCGCCGACACGGTCATCGACGCCCGCCTGATCGACGACGGCAGCGTGCTCGCCGCCGTGATGGGAGCCGACGCCTACCGCATTGAGAAGCTTCCCCTGGAAGCGATCGACGAAGAACCCTTCGAGGTGACGCTTTTCGTTGAGCGGGAGCCCTACTACCGGGCGGCGGACCCCGAACGCCGCCCGGCCGACACGGCGGAGATGGAGCTTACCCGCCCCTACGGCCCGCTGGCGGAGCTGCACTACAGCGGGACGGATATCGCGCTCGGCGCCGACTCGGAGGGGGGACTCCTCTACAGTGTCAGCGTCAACTTCGCCGACCCCCTGACCCTCAACGCCCTCGCGCTTTTCGCGCTGCGCAACGCCGACGGCTATAGTCTCGGCGGTCTCTCCTATGCCAACAGCGCGTACTTCCTGAACTACGCGCTCAGCGCCTACGGGGTGATCGGCCGTCCCGGGGAGGCGCCGGCGACCGACTCACGGGATTTCGGCCTGATCGCCGACGCGGCCGTGCCCTTTTTGCGCCGGGGGCACTGGCGGGGTGCCCTGCGCGGGAGCTATTATCAGGATTACGAGAGCGGCAGCCGCAAACCCCTCTCGGTATCAACGGAACTGCAGTACACGGAGCAGTACGGCGTGAGCATGTACCCCAATCGCCTTCTCTCCGGGGCACTCTACGCTGCCGCCGACCGCGGCGACCGTGCTTACGGGGGCGAAGGCGCCGGGAAGATCGGCCTGGGGGCGGAGTGGTACGCCGGGGTGCACGGCCAGTACGCGCGCAGCGACGCCGAAACGTTCCTGGAGGCGCGTGGGATCAAGCTGACCGACAGCGAGACGGAGAAGTTTGCCGAGAGCGACCCGACGACGGTCGTCATGCCGTCACTGCGGTCGACAGCCTATTTCAAAAGCATTCTCAAGGCGGGGGCGTCGCTCTCCAAGGTCTTTAACGCCGACGCCTACTTCTTCACTTTCCCCGTTTCGCTGCGGCGCGAGTCCGTGACGCTCTCCTGGGACCGCTACCGTCTCGAGCCTTTCGGGAACGCCGAAAGCGTCGATGTCAACGAACTGGGAGCGGAACTGACCCTGGACCTTTTCTGGTTCAACCGGCTCGCCGCGCCGCTGAACATCGCCTACTACCACAACGATAACGACCTCCTCGCCGACGAACATACGGTGCGTGTCATGCTGGGATTCGCCTATTAGCGTGCTGTTGTATAAAATTTGACATCGATAGCTCCCCGTGGGTAACGTCATGCCGTTATAATGAAAGCTACACAATCACTTTGTTTTCATTGAAGAGGTTCTCGTAACGCCCTTTTTTCTGCCTGCATCGTGCGGAAAAAGGATATTTATGCCGACCCTTCACACCGAGCACCTCGACCGCGAGGCCTATAGCCGTTCGACCGCCAATATCGATGACACTAAAAGCGTCGGGTTCGCCCGGCAGGCCCGGGAGTGGTGGGACCGCCATTTCAGCTGGAAGGCGCAGGGCTGCATCGTATTGGCCGACGAGACCGATCGGCACCTCTCCTACATCTTTTACAAGATCGACCGCTACGGCGACTATATCACCGTTCACAACCTCTTTACGCCGTGCCGATACCGCCGCAGCGGGTATGCCCGCGAGCTTCTGCGTCGCGTTTTCGAAGAGGCGAGCGAGGCACACGTCCGGCGCTTTCGGATGACGTCGGTGCCGCAGTCGCTCGCGTTCTACCAGTCGCTGGGAATGGTCTACTGGGGGATTAACGGTGTGGGGGATTACTACTGTGACCTGCCGCTGCCGGAGGGAGGGCTTTCCGGTGTCCCGGCGATGGTGCGCAAGATGACGGTTTCCGAACTGGTCGGGAAGAGTTTCGATACCATCTATACCAAGGTCGGCGGCAACGAGGCACTTCTTTCGCCGGAACAGCACCTCGCCTTTGAAAGTGACTGCCTGAAACTCGCCGAAGGCTATATGTACGATGCGCTGATGGATTTGAAGGCGTCGCGGGGGAAATAATGGGCGAATTCAGGGGCAGCTGTTGCTATCGGGTGGTTTTTCAGGTATAATTAAGCCATTGAAAGATGATGTTAGAGTTTCATCTTGGGTTGCATTCGATTGAAGACCTTCCGTTAACAGTACGATCTACTCCTCAAAGAACACTCCACTCTATATTTTCGATCTATCCACAATCATGAAGGAGTTGCTATGGCAAACCTGATCAACGGAACCGTCAAATGGTTCAACAACGAAAAAGGCTACGGGTTTATCGCCCCTGAAAACGGCGGAGAGGACGTATTTGTACACTTTCGTCAGGTCAACAGAAGCGGTCACGGCCGTGTCGAGCTGGCCGAAGGCCAGAAAGTGACTTTCGAAATCGGCCAGGGACAGAAAGGTCCGCAGGCCGAGAACGTTACAGCGCTGTAAGCGATTCGGGCATTCTCCGCCCGAGCGTTCTCCTAAAAGAGCTTTCACTCTTTTACAGAGCGATTGAAAGGAGATAACGTGGAAAACAGAGACGCTGTTTTTAAGGCCCTTGAAGAGGGGAAAACACTCACCAATACCGTTACGGGTCTGCAATACAGGCTGATCGACGGCAAGCTGCATCTCAAAAGCAGTGAACGCATCGCCTGGGAACCCAGCGAACTCTCTTTCTTTAATCCGCAGTCGTGGCTCAACATCCGGGAGTAATCCCGTCTGATCCTCCTCCTCAACCATCAAAGGCATCCCCATTACAATGACACCGATTCTCGAACAGTTCCGTACTTTTTGCACCCTCAACGCGCCCGAAACGCTGGAACAGGCGCTGGAGTATTTCGCCGTTTTCGGCGGCATGGAGGGAAGCGTCCCGATGGCGCTTCCCCTTGAGGCGGCCATCGAAGCGACCCTGCTCGACAACTACGCTGTCTTGCACCGCGACATCGCCGCACGTACCGGCGGTGACAGCGATTGCCACGCCCTGCTCAGCGGCATTGCGCTGGGGGACCGGCGCACCCACTCCGCCTTCAAGCGCGCCCGTCTTTCGGCGGAGGCGGGGAACAAGGCGCTGAACGCCATGTGCGACGCGGGTCTGATTGTGCGGGAAAAGGCACGGCCCAACTCCTTCAGCTGGATCGACGGCGACGTCATCTCCGACCGGCTCCATTTCACGGCGCCCTACCTGCGTTTCTGGTTCGGGTTCGTATCGCCGCTTTTCAAGGGGATCCGCGAGGGAGAGTACGGGGAGTTCCGGGAACGCTATGCGAACCGTTCGGCCGGGTTCGCGGAGCAGGTGTTCGAAGCCCTGGCGATGGAGCTTCTGAAAGCGGAGTTTCGGGAGGACCCGATCAGCACGATCGGCGGTTACTGGGACCAGAACGTCGAAATCGACATCATTGCCAGGACCGCTTCGGGCAAAACGGTCGCGGCATCATGCCGCTATAGCAACGGAAAGCTCAAAAAAAGCGAACTGGCAAAATTGAAGGCGCAGTGTGAACGCGCGGGGTTCACTCCCGATGTTTTCGTGCTCGTCGCCAAGAACGGTTTTTCCGGCGAGCTCAGAGCACTCCGGGGCGAAGCCCTGCGCCTCTACTCCCTGAAGCACTTCGGCAAGCTGCTTCAGGGGTGAGGCTTACGCCTCCGGCGTAGCTGCTTCCGGCGGGTTTGTCTCCTCCTCCGCAACATAGATCTCCGGCAACGGCTCGTATTCGCCGTTCTTCTTCGCTTCGCGTTTTTCGCGCTTTACGTCCCGCTTCTGTTTTTTCTCCAGTTCCCGGCGCCGTTTTTCGAAGGTTTGCGTGCTGCGCCCCATCAGCGCAACCCCGCCTGCATCTGCGCCGCGTAGTGGGAGAGGTCCTGTGTCCCCTCCGAGCGCGCACGACGATTGTCGCGTCCATTGCGCCCGTCCCGGCCATTACGTCCGTCACGTCCGTCACGACGGTTGCGCCCGTCGCGTTCGTTATCGCGCGAACGCCCGGAAGCGGAGCGGTCGTCGCCGTTCTGTGCCCGGCCGCCGGAGCGCCCCCTGCTTTTTTTCGCCGCAGGTTTGGCTACGGATGAGGGGAGGGTGCACTCAAAGCCATTGATCGCTGTTTTCGCGATCTCGCGCTTGATCAGCTTCTCGATATTCTGCAGCAGCTCCACCTCGTCGGCGCAGACGAGGGAGACCGCTTCGCCCTCGTTCCCCGCCCGTCCGGTCCGCCCGATGCGGTGGACGTAATCCTCGGGGACGTTGGGGAGTTCGAAGTTCACGACGTGGGGCAGCTGGTCGATGTCAATGCCCCGGGCGGCGATGTCCGTCGCGACGAGGACGCGGGTCCGGTTCTCCTTGAACTGGGCCAAAGCCCTGGTGCGGGCATTCTGGCTTTTGTTGCCGTGGATGGCGGCGGCGGTGATGCCGTCTGCGACGAGCTGTTTGCAGAGGCGGTCGGCGCCATGCTTGGTCCGGGTGAAGACCAGCACCTGTTTCCACTGCTGCGAGCCGATGAGATGGGAAAGCAGTTCGCGTTTGCGTTCGCGCTCGACGGGGTGTACCACCTGCGCGACCCGCTCGGAGGCGGTGTTGCGGCGGGCGACTTCGATCAGCTCCGGCGCATCGAGCAGGGAGTCGGCCAGCTTCTTGATCTCCGGGGAGAAGGTGGCGGAAAAGAGCAGGCTCTGGCGTCGCTTCGGCAGCAGGGCGAGGATCTTGCGGATGTCGTGGATGAATCCCATGTCGAGCATGCGGTCCGCTTCGTCGAGGATCAGGCATTCGACGCGGGAGAGGTCGATGTTTTTCTGGTTCGCATGGTCAAGCAGGCGGCCGGGGGTGGCGACGACGATGTCAACCCCTTTGCGCAGGGCGTTGATCTGGGGGTTCATGCCGACGCCGCCGAAGATGACGGTTGAGCGCAGCGGCAGGTATTTGCCGTAGGTGGCGACGCTTTCGCCGACCTGCGCCGCGAGTTCCCGCGTCGGTGTCAGTACGAGGGCGCGCACGGGGCGTCTGCCGCCGGAGGGGGCGTGAAGGCTCAGCCGCTGTAGCAGCGGCAGGGTGAAGCCCGCAGTCTTTCCGGTACCGGTCTGGGCACCGGCAAGGATGTCTTTCCCGGTGAGGACGACGGGGATCGCCGCCTTCTGGATCGGGGTCGGGGTGGTGTAACCCGTTTCGGCGACAGCGCGGAGGATCGGCTCGGAGAGGCCGAGAGTGGTAAATGACATAAGTGTTCCTTCTGGATCGAGCCTAACAAAAGTCCAAAAACTGACGCCGGTCTAGGCTACATGATAGATAAAATGGTTCGAGTGATCTAAAGACGGCGGATAGCAATCGAAGGATAACAGAAACGGAGACAGTCGCAGACCGAAGTGCGCTGAAAGTGTGACATTATAACATAAGATTCTTGAATGTTTTGAATTAGTTGGGAATCCCGACTCCGGGTATCGGAAGCAGCGGAGCGGTGCAAAACATGAGCGCGTCCTGTTGTCGCAGGGCCTAAAACGGTGCGCGTGTCATAATTTGTTGTTTTCGATATCTCTGAGCAGCCGCTCCCAGCGGTTCTGCGTCTTTTTGTTGTTTTTAAGCGCCTGGCCGTTCTGCCCCGCGTGGTTGGCACGGTAGAGCGTCTCCATATTGAAGTTATAGACGGGCACGAGGTCTTTTCGCTGGTCGGCGGGGAAGATCTTGAAGTTGGTGTTGTCGAGGATCAGCGGTATGGTTGCAGGGGAGGGGAAATAGCTCAGCACCATGTGCTCGACGTTGAAGCGCAGCGATTTGACGTAGGAGAAGTAGAGCTTTTCGCTCGGGATACCGAGGTCCCGAAGGGCGAAATATTTCGCGATGACGTAATCTTCGCAGTCGCCCCGGTCCCTTCCCAGGAACTCCAGGGGGGTCGCCCAGTAATCGCTCTGCCCCCATATATCGATGTCATCGCCGTAGGGGACGTTGTTGAAAAAAGTGTTGACGGTCTCGAGCTGGACGCCGACGGGCTCTTCGCGGAGCCCGGTCATCATGGTATTGAAGGCTTCGTAGCGGTTGCGGGCGAAGACGCCGTACTTCTTTTCGGCTTTTTGGATGAGGGCTTCGGGGATGATGCCCGCCGGCGCCGGCCGCTCCGGGATGACCCCCTTTTTCACTTCTACCTTTTTCGAACAGCTGCTCAGGAGCAGCATCAGCAGTAAAAAGAGCGGGATATGTTTCAACGGCGCGCTCCTTTCCTTATCTGTTTTGTTCCTTGATTCTATCCAAACAGAGCTCAGGAAGCGGTATGACGGTAGGGGGTCAGAGCGCTTCGCCGGTCGCCGTGCGTTTCTTGAAGCCCGTGTTGAGCCGCAGCTTCAGGCCGAGATAGTAGCTCTTGGTGATCACCTTTTTGAGAAGATAGGCGAGGTATCCTCTGACCCTGATCACGCCGAAGAGCTCTCCGACGGCGTAACGGCCTCCCAGCGCGACAAAAACACCATCGACCGTGCCCCGGTAGGGCCGTACCGCCCGGCCGGCAATATCCTGCCCGATGGCGTAGGCGGCATACTCGGCGCTGCGCTCGGCCGTCTGGGCCGTCGGCGGCAGCAGCTTGCCGGAGGCGTCTTTCAGCTCTGCACAGTCGCCGACCGTAAAAACGTTGGGGGCGAGCCGCAGGGTGGCATCGGGCGCATACTGCCCGATGCGGTTGGATGCGGCATCCAAATCGGAGTCGATGCGGTTGGCGATGATGCCGCCGGTGAAGATCATGAAGGTGTAATCGAGGCGGCTGCCGTCTTTGAAATGGATGGTCGAGGCGTCGACGCGTTCGATAAAGGCGTTTGTCCGGATGTGGATCCCCAGCGACGTGAGCCGTTTATCGGTATGCGTGATGATGTAGTCGCTCATCCCGGGCAGAATCGTAGCGCTGGCATCGATGAGATGGATGTGCAGCTCTTTGGCCGCTTCGCCGATGCTCTTGGTATGGCGTTTGATCACGTCGGCCATTTCGGCGGCGATTTCGACGCCGCTGAGGCCCGCGCCGCCGATGGCGAGGTTGTAGACACGGGATGCCTCCGAAGGTCGCTGCTCGACTTTCTCATAGAGGAGCGCTTCGAAAGCTGTCCGGAAACGGTGGCTCCGGAAGAGTTTTTTCACCCCGAAACCGTAACGGTCGAGCCCCTCGATAAAACTGAAAAAGTTCGTGCGTGCCCCCGTGGCGATGATGAGGTAGTCGTAAGGGTGGGTTCCCGACTCCGTTTCGATCTCCTGCGTTCGGGATCGGATATAGGTGACTCTCTCCTGGACGAACGTCACCGGCCGCTTGAACCCGTGGCACCAGTTCTTCAGGTCGAGGGCGACGTCGTGCAGGTCGAAGCGCCCGGCAATGTACCCGTATGCCTCCGTCTGGAGGTAGTGGTAGGGGTTCTCGTCAAAAAGGGTGATGCAAAGGCGGTCATCGGAGGCCAGGTGCTCGATGGCCCGCAGCCCGGCATAACCCGCGCCAATGATGGCGACCTGTTTTTTCATAGTGAATAGCTCCCGTGCTGTTTGAAAGAGAAGGTGCAAAAAGCACGCTTCGATGCAGTTTAAAAGCCGGATCATACATCAGGTCATGTTTTCCCCGCCTGAAAGCTTCGAAGGCGACTCAAGGAGTGGTGATGAGGGGAGGATGGCGGTGATTTATAATTTGTTGTGTTTAATATCGTCGAGCAGCCGCTCCCACCTGCTGAGGGTTCTGCTGCTCGGTGTGATCTGCTGGGCGTTTTGCCCCGAGCAGTTGGCGCAGTAGAGGGAACTCATGTTGAAGTTGAAAACGGGCACAAGGTCTTTTCTTCTGTCGGCAGGGAAAATCTTGTAGTTGGCATTGTCGAGAACGAGCGGAATGGAGTGCGGCGTTTCGAAATAGGTGAGGACCATATGCTCCGTGTTGAATCGCAACGATTTGACGTAGGAAAAGTAGAGCTTGTCGCTGCCGATGCCCAGGTTGCGAAGTGTGAAATATTTCGCAATGACGTAATCTTCACAGTCCCCCCGGTCTCTGCCGAGAAACTCCAGGGGGGTGGCCCAGTAATCCTGTTGCCCCCACACCTTGAGATCGTTGTCGTAGGGCACGTCGTTGAAAAAGCTGTTGATCACTTCCAGTTTCATTGCCGTTGAACTGTTTTGCAGCTCATACAGTTTCGCATTAAACGCCTCGTACCGGTTGCGTGCGAAGATGCCGTACTTTTTTTCGGCAACGCGGATGATCTCTTCGGGAATAAGGCCGGTGACGGGTCTTAGGGGGGGAGGGGGCGTGGTTTCAGGGACCATGACCGGCACTGCCGGTTTCTCTTCTATCACAACGGGCTTTTCAACCGCATGCCTGGAACAGCCTGCCATCATAAACAGGAAGAACAAAAACAACAAAATATGCTTCAACACACTGCCTACCGTCAATAACGTCCGATTATTTTATCGGAAATTTCGGTTGATTATGTGCTTTCCGGAAAAAAAGTGATGAAAAACTGCTTGGATCTCACATAATTAATTTTTATATAGTACATGTAGTGATTGCATCGGATGCTGGAATTATTGGCGTTAACCGGGAGCACTCCACATTTCTGTTTCATCGACTTGAA
>QKCD01000052.1 GCA_003245815.1 Sulfuricurvum sp. | reverse complement strand
ATCGTCGTAGAGGAGTCGGACACACGTTTTTTCTTCACGATGACGGAGATCGGCGGGGTCGATGCCAAACTGATCCGCTTGGCCCTGGCGAAGAATCCGACGGTCACCGACTACCGTACCGAGGCGGAGAAGATCACCTTCGCGGTACCCAAAGAGACAAAGCCGGAACCGCCGCTCTTGCCGGAAACGGAACCGGCTTCGGCCGTACTCCCTGAAAGCAGGCCACAGCGGCTGGAGGTCTTCGCCTATATGGACCTCGAAGACCTCGAAGAGATCCGGGTCTACGTGGGAAAACTTGATTCGCTCTTTCTGCTGGTGGGCCGGGGGGACCTGCATGAGGACGAGACGGAGGAGATCTACACCTACATCGACCGCATCGGCGGGATGATGACGATCTACTCGGAGTCCTACGAGATGGGGCAGGCGCTCAAGACCCTTTCCCAGGAGATCGCGACGCACGAGGAGACCTTCATGCAGAAGTCGGAGCACCTGGCGCCGCTTTGCAGCGCTTTCAGCCGTGACCTCTCGAACTGGATCCACCTGATCTTCGAAGCGGGGGCGACGTCGGTACACTACATGGACGATACCATCATCGCCAACGCCCGGACCATCGGCGCGATGCTGACGATGGATGAACGCGCCGATGCCGGGGAGGCGGATCTGGATGATATCTTTGATTTCTAGGGTGCGGATGTATAGCGTCGAAGTGCGCCACCCCTGCCGCTGCTTTTTCCGTTCGGGCATGGCCGAGCGCCAACAGTTTGAACGCAAAGAGGAGGCCGAAGCGGAGGCACACCGCATGCTGCAGGAGATGGAAGTACACTTCTGCCGGCAGCACCGTTTTGACCTGAACGAATTTCCCGGAGGGTATACGATCGTCATTGTGCCGCGCTGAAGCTGTTATATCAGGATAGGGATGTTTGAGAGAATAAAAGATATGATTGTTCTGATAGCTGTTGAATTGAACGGGTGGTGAATTGTTTTGGGAAAGTGGTGACCCCAAGGGGATTCGAACCCCTATGGCCAGAATGAAAACCTGGAATCCTAACCATTAGATGATGGGGCCACGTTGTGGCGAATGGTGTCCCGTGCAGGATTCGAACCTGCGGCCACCTGATTAAAAGTCAGATGCTCTACCGGCTGAGCTAACGAGACAAAAAACAAACATCTCTGTTTGCGGACGGGAATTATAGGCAAAGCTCGCTGTTTTGTCAATACTTTTTGGAAAATTCTTGAAAAAAAATTCGTAAACCCGAAAAATCGGCGACCGCTTTACGGAGGATAGGGTAGAATCTGCACGACATGAATTGGATGAGTTTCGAATACCCCTTTGCCGTACTGCTGCTGATCCCGCTGCTCTACTGCCTCTACCGCTGCCGGGAGAAGCTACAGCCGCGTTACTTCGTGCATCTGCACTTTTTCGCGCCGGGCCGCCGGTGGACGCGACTGGAGTGGTTACTGAAGGTCCTGACGCTGGTGCTGCTGGTCGCGGCGCTGGCGTCGCCGATCCTCGTTGACCGCAGCGACCCGCTCAACCGGAAGGGGATCGACATTGTCCTCTGTCTCGACGCCAGCGGTTCGATGGGGGCGTCTGGGTTCGAAGCCGACAGCCGCCGTACCCGGTTCGAGATCGTGCAGGAACTCGCCCAGGCTTTCGTCATGAAGCGGCTCGAGGATAACGTCGGGGTGGTCCTTTACGGCGATTTCGCCTTTATCGCCTCGCCGGTGACCTACGAAAAAGAGATCGTGGCGGAGATGATCGGCTACCTCTCCCACGGGATGGCGGGGCAGAACACGGCCATCGGCGAGGGGATCGTCATGAGCCTTCGCGCCCTGGAGCGGAGCCCCGCCGCCTCGAAGGTGATCGTGCTGCTCACCGACGGCGAACACAACAGCGGGCGCATCGCCCCGAAAGAGGCGGTGGCGATCGCCAAGGAGAAGGGCGTGAAGATCTATACCATTGGTATCGGCGAAGCGGGGGAGTTCGATGCCGGATTGCTGGAGATGATTGCGAAGGAGAGCGGGGGAGAGAGCTTCACCGCCCGCAACCGCGATGAACTCGAGACGGTCTACGGTGCGATCGACGCTTTGGAACGCTCCGCCATCAAAAGCCGCGAATACCTTAAAAAAGAGTACTGGTACCCCGCGCTGCTGGTGGGGGCGTTCATCCTCCTGCTCTATTTCATCGGGGTGCGGCGATGAGCTGGCTGGCACCGGAGTGGTTCTGGCTGCTGCTGCCACTGGCGGCACTGCTGCTCTACCGCCGCCAGCGGGGGCTGGAACTGCTGGGCGTGCGCCGCTCCTGGCTGCTGGCGAGTGCAGTGATGCTGATTATCGCCACGGCTCGCCCGGCCCTGCCCAGTGCCCCCGTCGAGATCGACGTTACGGGCCGCGACGTGATCGTCGCGGTCGACCTCTCCTACTCCATGCAGGCGACGGACCTGAAACCCAACCGCCTCGAGGCGGGCAAAGGGCTGCTGCAGGCGCTCGTGACGCGGAATACCCGGGACCGTTTCGGGGTGATCGGGTTTACGACCAACGCGATCGTCCTGTCGCCGCTAACCAATGACGGAGCGCTGCTGCTGCACCTTTTCGGGGGTATGGACGAGACGCTGGTGATGACCAAGGGGACGGAGCTGATGGGGGCGCTGAAGCTCGCGCGCAAGATGTCCCGCGCGCCGCGCCCGGAGGTGCTGCTGCTGACCGACGGCGGCGATGCGCTGAACTATAATGACGAGGCGTATTATGCCAGGACGCACGATCTCCGGGTCAGCGTCGTCATGCTCGCCTCCCGCAGCGGCAGCACCCTCCGCGCTTCCGACGGCTCCCTGGTCAAGGACAAGAAGGGGAACATCGTCGTCTCCTCCCGCAACGACGCCGTCCGCGCCATCGCCGACGCGACGGGAGGTGCCTTCATCGAGGGGGCGGATCTCGGGGAGGTCGTGGACGCCCTGGCCTCCCGGGACGCCGGGGATTTCCGGACAAAGACGAAGGTGGTACAGTACGAGGAGCTCTTCTACTATGCCGTCGCGGCCGCGATCGTCGCCTTTATGATGGCGATGACGACCCTGGGGAGCCGGGCGGCGCGGCTGGTCGCACCGCTGCTGCTCCTCTTTGCCGCGTCGGGCGAGGCGGGAGTGCTCGACCCCTACTATGTGCTCCGGGGGGAGCAGGCCTACGCGGCGGGGGAGTACGCGGAGGCGGCACTGCTCTTCGACGCGGCGTCGGGCAGGGCGGCACGGTACAACGCCGCGGCCGCCTACTACCGGGCCGGGGAGTACGAAAAGGCACTGGAGCTCTACCGGGGCATCCGTTCGGCGGACCCGGCGTTCAAGGCGGCACTCTGGTTCAATATCGCCAACTGCTATATCCGGCTGCAGGAGTTCGAACAGGCGCGTGACGCGCTGCAAAAATCCCTGACGCTGCGTTACGATCCGCAGGCGGTGGAGAACCTCTACGCCATCGGGCGGGCGGAGTCGCAGGACCATATGCTCACCGGCCGCCAGGAGGGCAAAAAGCGCGCGGAGCAGGCCAAAAGCGAGAATAAGGCTCCCGAGGGCAAAGAGCAGCAGGGCGGGGGGAGCAATATGGAAGCCTCCTCCGCCGATGCGGGGGCGGGCGATACCGGCGGCAAAAAGGCCGAGAGCGACCCGCGCCTGGAGTTCTCCCAGAGCCGGGGAATGATGGGCTCGCGCCAATACGAACTGATCAATCAAAGGAGTGTTCATGAGACGAAGCCCTGGTAGATGGTGGCTCCTGCTGCTCTTCGCGGCGACCCTGCTCTCTGCGGCGCCCTACCGCTGGAGCGCATCCATCAGTCAGCCGTCGGCCTATGTGCACGAGGCGGTGGAACTGCAGTACACCTGCCGCTTTGACGGTACGGGTGCGCTCTACATCATCGACTTCGACCCGCCCAGGGATACGGAGGCGTACCGGATGAAGCTGCTGCACGAGAGCGAACGGATCGAAGGGGGACGGCGGATCAACGAGTACCGTTTCCTCCTCTTCCCGAAACAGGAGGGGCCGCTGGAGCTGGAGTTCCCGCTCTTGATGCGCAAGACGACGCAGGACTCCATCGAGAATACGGTGATCGGGCGGGACAACGTCGAGGAGCTCGACTTTACCGATACCGCGATGAAGACGCCGCCGCTGCACCTGGAAGTGAAGGGGCACGGGCTGCGGCTGGTCGGCAGCTACGCGATGACGGTGGAAGCGAGCGCCGACGAAGTGCGCGCCTACGAACCCCTGCACGTGACGGTAACGGTCACCGGCGAGGGGAACATGGACCGGCTGGAGCCCTTCGTGCTGGAGATTCCCGGCGCCGAGGTCTTTTCGGAAGCGCCGGAGCAGCAGTTCGAACGGAGCGAAGAGGGCCTGAAGGGGAGCTGGGTGCAGCGATTCGCCGTCGTGGCCCCGCAAGATTTCACCCTGCCGCCGCTGACGCTGGAGTATTTTGATACACAGCGGCGCGCCCCGGCCAAAATCGTTTCCGAAAGCCGGCAGATCCGCGTCAGCGGCGCCTACCGCCCCGAGGAGCTGCTCGATGCGCCGGAGGAGGAGAGCAGGCTCTCATGGCGGCCGGAGTACCTCTATTACCTGCTGACCTTCCTGGCCGGCCTTCTGGCCGGGCGGTGGGGGCGGCTCCCTTCCGGTGTTCGGAAGCCGGAGGAAAAGGGGTTCGCCGCCCGGGTACGCGCCGCCGGGTCGCGCAGGGAGCTGGCGGTCCTGCTGGCCCTGCGCCGCGACGCGCGCTTCGAGGCGCTGATCGAGGCGCTGGAGTCCGAACGCATCTCCCTGGCCGAAGGGAAGCGCCGGGCGCAGGAAACACACTGAGCTTCGTGTCCGGATATTAAAATCAGGTAGAGGTTTGGCCGCCCTGCCACGGGAATTAATCCGCGCTTAATGGCTATGAAATATAATATGATCGATTTTAAAGGGGTTTTACGATGTCAGAGAAAATCAAAGCGATAAAAGCGGAGGTGGCGAAGGTCGTCGTCGGCCATGAGAAGATGATCGACGGGCTGCTGATCGGGCTGCTGTGCGAAGGGCACATTCTTATCGAAGGGATTCCCGGCCTGGCGAAGACGACGACGGTCAAGGCGCTCTCGCAGAGCCTGGGGCTCGGCTTCAAACGGGTGCAGTTCACCCCGGACCTGCTGCCGAGCGATATCCTCGGGGCGGAGATCTACGATCCCCAGCATAACGACTTCAAGATCAAGAAGGGACCGATCTTCACGAACCTGCTCCTCGCCGACGAGATCAACCGCGCCCCGGCGAAGGTGCAGTCCGCCCTGCTGGAGGTGATGCAGGAGCGCCAGGTGACCATCGGCG
This sequence comes from Sulfuricurvum sp., assembly GCA_003245815.1. Lineage (GTDB taxonomy): Bacteria > Campylobacterota > Campylobacteria > Campylobacterales > Sulfurimonadaceae > SZUA-415. Next base: position 2,079 of record QKCD01000052.1, on the reverse strand, counting down.
ACGAGAGCTTCCGGCTCGATCCCCCCTTCTTCGTCATGGCGACCCAGAACCCGGTGGAGCAGGAGGGGGTCTACCAGCTGCCCGAGGCGCAGCTCGACCGTTTCATGCTGAAGCTCGAGGTCGGCTACAACACCCGCGAGGAGGAGCTGGAGATCGCCCGCCGCATCGCCAACGGTACTTCGGAAACGGTCAGCGCCGTCATCAGCCACGAAGCGCTCGAGGCGCTGAAGCGGGAGGTCCGCTCGGTCCATATCGACGAAGAGGTGGAGCGCTACATGATCGAACTCATCGCGGCGACCCGGGACCCGAAAGCGTACGGGCTCGACGAGCTGGTCGACCAGATCCAGTTCGGCGCCAGCCCCCGGGTGAGTATCGACATGTTCAAGGCGGTCAAGGCGATGGCCTACCTCCGCGGAAAGGACTACGTCACCCCCGTCGACATCGCCTACATCGCCAAGGAACTGATGCGTCACCGCATCGTCCTCACCTACGAGGCGGAAGCGGAGGGGATCACCACCGACGCGATCATCGAGAAAGTGCTCGAGGCCGTGCCCATCCCGTGATGGACGCAGCAGGGAAGAAGGAGTGCCGATGAGAAGCGCCGTTAACGCCGTAATGTCCTACCGTGGGGGAGGGGAACCGCATGTCTAAGCTGCAGAAGATCCTCGTCCGCGCCCGCCGCCAGGTCTTCAGCGAGATGGTCGGGAACAACCCCTCCATCTTCCACGGCGAGGGGTACGATTTCATCGAGATGCGCGAGTACATGCCCGGCGACGACATCCGCCACATCGACTGGATCGTCACGGCGAAGATGCGCACCCCCTACATCAAGGTCTTCCGCGAGGAGCGCGAACTCAGCGTCGTGATGGCGAGCATGCTCTGCGGCAGCGTCCATTTCGGCTCAAAGCGCTTCAAGCAGGAGCTGATCGCTGAACTGGCGGCCCTGGTGAGCTTCTCGGTACTGCACAACGGCGACCTGCTCAGCTCCTACATCTTCGCCGACAGGATGTACGCCCACTCCAAGCCGACGAAAAAGATGTTCGCCGTCCAGAAGAGCGTCGGCGAGATCCTGGAGTTCGATCCCCTCAACAAACAGGCCGATTACGACGGCATGGCGCAGACCCTTTACAAGCGGCTGCGGCGTCGTTCGCTGATCGTCGTCATCGGGGATTTCTTCGAGATCCCCGACTTCCGGCTGCTGGCGAAGAAACACGAGGTGGTCGCCCTCGTCGTCCGTGACCGCCTCGAGGAAGAGCCGCCGGCGATGGGCTTCGCGTCGCTGATGGACCCCGAATCGGGGGCAGTGCTCGAGGGGGATTTCAGCACCAAGACGGTCAACGGCTACCGGGCGAAGGTCCATGCCCACGACCATGCCCTCTACGAACGCTTCCGCCGCGACCAGGTGCGCTTCATCAAGGTCTATACCGACGACGTCGCCGGCGTCCAGCTGCGCCGGCTCTTTGAAGGACGCCAATGACCCCCGCCCCCCAGCTCCCGACCGCCCCCGACATCCCGCTGCACGACATCAAGCCGCTGCTGGAGGTGCATGACCAGACCTTCACCATGTTCGTGCTCCTCGTCGCCGCCGCGGTCATACTGTTGCTGGGCAGCCTCTACCTCCTCTGGCGCTTCTGGCGCCACCGCAAACGGGTCAACCTCCGCAAAGAGACTTTCAAGGCGCTCGAATCGGTGGCGTTCGGCGACGCGAAGCAGGCCGCCTACGCGATCACGCGCCACGGGCTGCTCTTCGCCGGGGATTCGCCCCGCTGCCGGGAGGCCTACGACGCTCTCGTGGCACGGCTTGCCCCCTACAAGTACCGCAAGCGCGTCGACGCCATCGACGAAGAGACGATCTCCTACTACCAGATCTACGTGGGGATGATTGATGTTTGACGGACTCTATTTCGAGTTTCCCAAGCTTGTCTTCGTCCTCTTCTTCTACCTCGCCTGCGACGCGCTCTGCAAGATGCGTCTGCCCTCGATCTACTTCCCCCATACGCAGCGTTTCGGGGATGCGACGGCGGGGGTCTCCCGGCTGCTCTGGTTCCTGAAATGGCTGGGGATCACGATGCTGGTCAT
>QKCD01000107.1 GCA_003245815.1 Sulfuricurvum sp. | reverse complement strand
TTCCCGGTACAGCAGCACCTACGTCCCCGACATGGTGAGCGTCGTCGACGGCAAGACCGTCAAGGTCCTCGCCTGGTACGACAACGAGTGGGGCTACTCCGAACGCCTCGTCGATATGTGTGTCTTCGTGGGGAACCGCTAGCCGCTCCTCGGCGGGAGGCACTGACCTCCCCCAGCACTACGCCACTAACACGCACAACAAAGCTTCTTCCCCGATATTTTCCGCTATCATAAAGATTATTCCCGCCAAAGGGGCGCCGATGGAAATGATCGATTCACTGCTCAGTATGGTTGAAGACCCGTGGTCACTCGTCTACTTTGCACCCATCGTACTGGGAGTGCTCTATATGGTCGTCTCGATTTTCGGGGAGACGGGGAAGTAGGTTACCCCCGTTTGGAGGCGGAGAGCTTCACCCGCTGGGCGTGGGTGATGGCGACCGCCATCGCGTCGGTGATGTCCAGCGGCCGGATCTCCTTCTTGATCCCCAGAAGCCGCTGTACCATGAATGCCACCTGCTCCTTCGCCGCCTTCGCTTTCCCCGTCAATGCCTTTTTCACCTGCAGCGGCGTATACTCGGCAAACTGCCCGAACTCTTCGAGGAGTTTGAGGGTGATCGCCCCGCGAAACTGCGCCAGCTTTATCACCGTCTGGGGGTTGTGGGCGTAGAAGATATCCTCCATCGCCACCTCGTGAATTTCATGGCTTTTGAAGATCTGCTCCAGCGCCTCGACCATCTGGGGAATCTGCAATTGCAGCGCCTCCGGCTTCATCTTGATCAGTCCCGCTTCGAGCAGCTGCAATCTGCCCCCCTCCAGCGTAATAATGGCATAGCCGCAGTTGCGCGTTCCGGGGTCGATTCCCAAAATATTCACACCCATTGGTTTCCCGTTTCCCCCCGGATCGTAAAATTTCACATGACACAAAAATTCACCGTGTGAAAAAACAATTTTCACAGGCGATTTTAGCATAGAATATGGAATCTTCCTGTAAGATTCACACCACTTTTCACGGACAATTCACATGTGAATTCATTTCCTTCACATGCCGGATGTCCAAATGTGAATTTCCCGGTTATTCACATCGGGAGGAGCCGGGCGACTCCCGCGCTCCGTAACTGATTCAGATGGGAGACTACTATTATATGAATATCGGGCAATCCGTCCTCCAGATGCTCAAAGACGAGATCAGCGAGATCGAGTACAACCGCTACATCAAACAGTTGCAGTTCGCCACCGAGGAGTCCCGCAGCGATTTCGCCCTCTTTTTCGCCCCCAACCCCCTTGTCGCCAACTGGATCAAGACCAAATACACGGACAAGATCGCCCACCTCTTCGAGATCAAGACCGGCACGAAACCGACCGTATCCGTTACGATCCGCACCAGGAACACGCCGGAGACGGCAGCGGCCGCGCCAACGGCAGCGCCGATCGAAAAACCGAAACACTCCCTGCTGAACCCGTCGCATACCTTCGAAAACTTCGTCGTCGGGGGCTCCAACCAGTTTGCCTACGCCGCGGCGAAGAGCGTCAGCGAAAAACCGGGGGACATCTACAACCCCCTCTTCATCTACGGCGGCGTCGGCCTCGGCAAGACCCACCTGATGCAGGCGATCGGCAACGTCCTGCAGCACCAGGGCAAAAGCGTCATCTACACCTCCATCGAGCAGTTCGTCAACGACTTCACCCGCCATCTGCGCAACCAGACGATGGACCGTTTCAAAGACAAATACCGCAAATGCGACGCCCTGCTCATCGACGACGTGCAGTTCCTCTCCAATAAGAACCAGACCCAGGAGGAGTTCTTCCACACCTTCGAAACCCTGCGCAACGAGCGGAAGCAGATCATCCTCACCGCTGACAAGCATCCCAAGCAGATCGCCGGCCTTGAGGAGCGCCTCAAAAGCCGCTTCGAATGGGGCCTCGTCGCGGACATCCAGCCGCCGGAGCTGGAGACGAAGATCGCCATCATCAAGAAGAAGTGCGAGATCAACCGGGTCTCCCTCACCAACGACGTCATCAACTACATCGCCACGATCATCTCCAACAACGCCCGGGAGATCGAGGGGATCCTCTCCAAACTCCACGCCTACGCTCAGCTGATGCACATGGACATCTCCATCGAGTTCGCCAAGAACGTCCTGCGCGAGCAGCTCCAGGAGCAACGCGACAACATCACCATCGACTACATCATGAGCACCATCTCCAAGGAGCTCAACGTCAAACCGAGCGAGATCCGCTCCAAGAACCGCAGCCGCAATATCGTCTACGCCCGCCGCATCGCCATCTACCTCGCCCGGGAACTCACCCCGATGTCCATGCCCCAGCTGGCGAAGTACTTCGGGATGAAAGACCACACCGCCGTCAGCCATACGATGAAAAAGATCCAGGAGCTGCTGAAAAACGACGAGGATTTCAAGGTCAAAATCGAGGAGCTGACCAACAAGATCACGACCCCCCAAATCGGCTGATTTTCCGCGCCTTCATAAAGGTGCGAAAAAAAGATATAATTTGGTCAGTGAACAATTGTGAACTCAGCGAAATCGGTTATTCACATCGGCAAAGTGCGTAGTGACGGGCATCAGAGCGGTAATTCACATAGACACAGCGTCTTACTACTACCACTAAAATTTTTTAAAATAAAATAGGAACATTCAATGAAGATCGCCATCAACAAATCGGTACTGGAAAACATCCTCGTACACTCCCAGCCTTTCCTGGAAAAAAAAGATACTTCACAGATCACTTCCCATATCTATTTTGAAGCTTCCGATACCGGCTTAACCGTCAAAGCCACCGATTACGAAGTCGGCCTCCTGATCAACTCCGACCAGGTTAGTGTCGCCGAAAGAGGTACCGTTACTGCCAACGGCAAGAAACTCCTTGACATCGTCCGTATCCTCAAAGAGGGTGATGTCGTACTCGAGACACAACGGGATATGATCCATGTTCAGCAGGGACACTCCAATTTCAAACTCCCCGTCTTCAACAGCAGTGAATTCCCCCTCTTCCCCTCCTACGAAGGGAAACCGAAAATCCAGATCAACTCCCATCTCCTGATCGAATCGCTGAAAAAGATCACCCCTGCGACTGATACCAACAATCCGAAATTTGAACTAAACGGTGCCCTGATCGATATTCGTTCCGATACGATCAACTTCGTCTCCACAGATACCCGCCGTCTCGCCCTTGTCACCGTCGCCAACCGGAGCGAAACCGAACTCTCCCTGATCGTCCCCAAAAAAGCGATCATCGAGATCCAGAAACTCTTCTTCGACGATATCGAGATCTATTACGACAACACCTACCTCATCATCAAGTCGGCCCACTACACCTTCTTCACCAAACTGATCAACGGCAAGTTCCCCGACTATTCACGGATCATTCCCAAAGAGGTGAACAACACACTCATCCTGCCCAAAGCAATGATGATCGACGCCATCAAGCAGATCACGACGATCTCCAACGATATGAAACTCACCTTCAGCGGCGCCAAAATCCTCTTCGAGAGCCTCAGCGACGACAATATCGAAGCCAAAACGGAATTGGCCCTGAACACCGGGTTCGATACCCCTTTCGTCCTAGCCGTCAACAGCCGCTATATCCTCGATTTCCTGGCCCAGATCAATACGACGGAGTTCACCCTCGGACTGAACGACTCCAATCTCCCCTTTATGCTCCAGGAGAACAACTTCAAAACGATCGTGATGCCGATCGTCATTTGAATACGTGCCGACACGGCACACCCTCTTTTACACCCTTTCCCCAACCGCTTCAAACCCTTTTCTTCCACCGCTTAAACGGAGTTTTTATCTTTCTTCGATAAAATAAAGCCATTTTACAGTGCCAAACTCTGGAGCAAACATGGAACAAAACTACGGTGCAAGCAATATTAAGGTCCTCAAAGGGCTTGAAGCGGTACGAAAGCGCCCGGGTATGTACATCGGCGACACCGGCCACAGAGGTCTGCATCACCTCATCTACGAGGTTGTTGACAACTCCATCGACGAAGCGATGGCAGGCTACTGTGACACGATTACCGTTACCCTGACGAAAAAAGGAACAGCAGTCGTTTCCGACAACGGCCGCGGTATCCCGACCGACATGCACCCGACGGAAAACGTCTCCGCTGCCACTGTTGTATTGACCGTGCTACACGCCGGCGGCAAATTCGACAAAGATACCTACAAGGTCTCCGGCGGTCTCCACGGCGTCGGCGTCTCCGTCGTCAATGCCCTGAGTTCCGAACTGCACATGACGGTCTTCCGCGGCGGCAATGTCCATGAACAGACCTTCCGCCAGGGGATCCCCCACGAGACACTTGCGGTTACCGGCACGACCCGCAAGACCGGTACGACGATCGAGTTCTCCCCGGATCCCTCCATCTTTACCGAAACGGTTATTTTCGAGTACGACTACCTTGCCAAACGTTTCAAAGAGCTCGCCTACCTCAATCCCCGCATTACGATCCGCTTTATCGACGAGCGCAGCGGTGCCGACGAAAGCTACCACTTCGAAGGGGGGATCACCCAGTTCGTCACAGACCTGAACAAACGCGAGACCGTCGCACCCGCCTTCGAATTCAACGACAAAATCGAGGATATCGAGGTCGATATCGCCTTCATGTACTGCGATAGCTACGACGAGAAGGTCTACAGCTTCGTCAACAACATCCGCACCCCCAACGGCGGTACCCACGAGGCGGGTTTCCGTGCCGGCCTGACCCGGGTCATCTCCACCTACAACGCGCAAAACGGCAACGCCAAGGAGAAGGATGTCAAGCTCAGCGGCGAGGATACGAGTGAAGGCCTGATCACCATCGTCTCCGTCCGGGTTCCCGAACCGCAGTTCGAGGGACAGACGAAGGGCAAGCTGGGCAACACCTATGTCCGCCCGCTCGTGCAGAAGCTCACCTACGAAAAACTCTCCAAATACTTCGAAGAGAACCCCATCGAGGCGAAAGCGATCGTCCAGAAATCACTGCTGGCGGCCAAGGGACGCGAAGCGGCGAAAAAAGCCCGCGAGCTGACCCGCCGCAAGGACGCGATGACCGTCGGTACCCTGCCGGGCAAACTGGCGGACTGTCAGAGCAAGGATCCTTCGATCTCCGAACTCTACCTGGTGGAGGGCGACTCCGCGGGCGGTTCGGCGAAACAGGGGCGCGACCGCGTCTTCCAGGCGATTTTGCCGCTGAAAGGTAAGATCCTCAACGTCGAGAAGGCACGCCTGGACAAGATCCTCAAATCCGACGAGATCACCAACATGATCACGGCGCTGGGATGCGGCATCGGCGAGGAGTTCAACGAAGAGAAGCTGCGCTACCACAAGATCATCATCATGACCGACGCCGACGTCGACGGTTCCCACATTCAGACGCTGCTGCTCACCTTCTTCTTCCGCTACTTCCGCACGATCGTCGAGAAGGGGTACCTCTACCTGGCCCAGCCGCCGCTCTACCGCTACAAGAAAGGGAAAAAGGAGATCTACTTCAAAGACGACCGCGTCATGAACGACTTCCTGATCGAAAACGGCGTGGAGTCCCTGGAGATCGACGGTATCGGCCATAACGACCTCGTCTCCTACTTCAAGATGGTCGATCACTACCGTGCCAGCCTCGACGCCCTGGAGCGACGCTACGCGCTCGTGGACCTGATCCGCCACTTTATCGAGAACCCCGATCTGATCGGGCTCGACTCCAAGGCGATGCTGGTCGAGGTGGAGCAGTTCATGGGCATGAAGGGGAACAACATCCTCTCCAAGAGCGTCAGCGAGGAGACGATCCACCTCTTCGTCCAGACCGAGGACGGTCTCGAAGAGCTTATGATTAACGACGACCTCTTCAGCGCGCCCCATTTCGTCGAGGCGAACTACGTCTACCAGAAGATCAAAGAGTGGGAACTTACCATCGAGGGAGACATCCTCGAACGGCTCGAAGCGATCAAGGATTACGCGAAGAAGGGCTCCTACATCCAGCGTTACAAAGGTCTGGGCGAGATGAACCCCGAGCAGCTCTGGGAGACGACGATGACGCCGGAGAACCGTGCCCTGCTGCGCGTTACCATCGAGGACGCGGAAGCGGCCAGCGACTCCTTCACCCTCTTTATGGGTGACGAGGTCGAACCGCGCCGCAACTACATCGAGACCCATGCCAAAGACGTCAAGCACCTCGACGTTTAAGAGTGTCTGATATCGCGAAACGGAGTTAATGAGTCACCATGCTGCTACCTGAAACGAAAGAGCGCGAACTCCGTTTCAAACTGGCCCTGAGAATGGGCCTTCCCATCTTTTTCCTGACGGTCATTCTGGCCATCGTCGGCCTTTCGGACTATTTCGATCAGATTCCCCTCTCCTTCTACGTGACCGCCCTCGTGCTTTTGACGGTGATGGTCTATTTCATCTTCTTTCTCATCTATGCCGGTTTCGAAGAGCGGATCACCGACCCGGTCAGCGGGATGTTCAGCCGGGAGTACACGGTCGCATTGCTGAAAAAGGCACTGAAAGAGGGGCCTTGTACGATCATGCTCGTCAGCATCGACAACCTGAAGGATATCAACGAGCGCTACGGGGTACAGAACGGCGACCGGGTACTCCAGGAATTTTCCCGCTGGGTAGGCCGTTTTGTCCAGCAGAAAGGGGTCGAGAAGTTTCCGATCGGCCATTTCAAGGGGGGGGACTTTTTCATTGCCCTGCCGGGGCTGAAGCAGGAGTATGCCTCGCTGCTCGATCTGCTCTGCCTGAAGGTGGAACATTTCATGGTTGATGATATCGAGCTCCAGATGAGCGGGGCGGTGGTCGACAGCTCCCTTTCCAAGGACCTGGACCAGCTGGTCGACGAGCTTTTCGAACGGCAGCAGCTGCGCCGCGTCGACCGGGAGGATGGCGATGAGGAGGAGGAGATCTCTCCCTCGGAGCTTGAAGGTGCCGTCGTGGCCGCCGTTACGGAGAAGCGTTTCTCCATGATGTTCCAGGAGGTCTGCGAAGCGGATGAACGGGTGATGCTGGAGGCCTCGATCAAGCTCTACGGACAGAACGGGAAACTGATCCACCAGAAGAAGTACCTTCCGGTCATCAGCCGCCTCGGCCTTGCCCGCGACTACGACCTGATGCTCATCGAACGGATCATCGGTTTCTGCCGGGAGTATGCCGGCCGGGAGCGTCTTGCTCTGCCGATCTCTCCCTCCACCCTGCGGAACCTGCATTTCTTCAAGACGGTGCAGATGCTCCTGACGGAGAATGAAGCGGCGAAAGGACGGATCGTTCTGATCCTTGAAGAGCGGGAGTATTACCCCCAGACGCGCCGTTTCAACGAAATGCTGCAGAGCTACCGGAGGATGGGGATAGCGGTCGCCCTCGACCGTCTGGGTAAGAATACGACGACGATGCGTTATCTGAGGGAGCTTGACGTCGACATAGTGCGTTACGACATGTTCTTCGGCAAACAGCTTGCAGACCGGAAAGTCCAGGCATTGCTGCGCGGACTCAATCTTAGCGCCCGGGAGCTGGGGATCAAGACCTGGATCCGGATGATCGAGGACGAGGAGAGTGCCAAGATCGCCGCTTCCATCGGTGTCGATTTGCTTCAGGGCAACCAGATCGGTACAATTGCACCTTTAGAAGCATTTACGGAGCGTAACCCATGAAATACGGTGAAAAGATCATCAGCGAATTCGATGTCGAAAAAGATCTCGAAATCTGGCCCAACGAACATCAGCGCAACTACCTGATCAAGATGACGCTCCCGGAGTTCAGCTGCCTCTGTCCCCGCAGCGGCTACCCCGACTATGCGACGATCTACCTGGAGTACACACCCGACCAGTGGGTCGTGGAGCTCAAGGCGATCAAGCTCTACATCAACTCCTTCCGGGACCGCCATATCTCCCACGAGAACAGTGCCAACGAGATCTACGGGGTACTCGAGCGCAAGCTCAAACCGAAATACATGAAGATCACGGCGGACTTCAATCCCCGAGGCAACGTCCATACGGTCATTGAGATCGACAGCAGTAAAACGGATCTGTCGAAGTAACAGCAATGCTGCCTGTTACCGCTCCGGCAGAATTCTCTCGGTTGCTTTGGCCGGTTTCGTCTTCAGCAGTGCCGCACGCGCTTCGTCCACCTCAAAAAGCCTGAACCTGATATCCGGCCCCGGCAGGGGGATGAATCCGTAGGGGATGAGCGTTATCCCCTCGAATACGGGCCAGGTCTCGAAGAAATACGAAGCGTTCGCTTCCGCCCTAATGGGCAGACTCTCGAGATGGCCGAAAAAATCGGAGAAGGCCACAGAGACGCCGATCTCGTGTACTCCCGGGGGGATGTGAAAGGTGATGCGCTCTCCGCCGTGCAGAAAGAAGGTATTGGCGTCATCGACCATGACCGCGACACTCTGTACTTTCAGAACCAGGTTTGATACTTTAGGGTAGCAGACCGTTACTGTGGCGCTGTTGTCCGTTTTGGTCAGGAGCGGTGTTGCGGCCGGTGACGGCTTGGGAGTGCATCCATGCAACAATAGTAGCGATACGACGGCAGCGATCAGTGTTTTCATAGTGATGAAGAGTATAGCCGGTCTTGATTAAACGTTGCGAAAAGGGGGGAAAACGCAGAGAGGGTGCCGCAGTTTCAAGCTACTGCGGGGGCGGCGGGATCAGCCGAACTTGCCGGTGATGTACTCCTCCGTCAGTTTCTCCCGCGGCGTGACGAAGAGCTCCTCGGTTCTTCCCAGTTCGATCAGCTCCCCGAGGTACATGAAACCGGTGTAGTCGCTCACCCGCGCCGCCTGCTGCATGTTGTGTGTAACGATGATGATGGAGACGCGGTCTTTGAGCTCGGTGACCAGCTCCTCGATCCCTGCTGTGGAGATCGGGTCGAGGGCGGAGGTCGGTTCATCGAAGAGAAGGACTTCCGGTTCAACGGCGATGGCACGGGCGATACAGAGGCGCTGCTGCTGGCCGCCCGAGAGGCCGTTGGCGTCATCCTTGAGGCGGTGGCTCACCTCTTTCCAGATCGCGGCGTCCTTGAGAGCCTTCTCGACGCGGTCCCCCAGTTCCGTCTTGTTCTTGATCCCCTGCAGACGCATGCCGTAGGCCACGTTGTCGAAGATACTCATCGGAAACGCCGTCGGCTTCTGGAAGATCATACCGATTTTGATCCGGAGGTTGATCAGGTCCTCTTTCTCCGTGAGGATATTGCGTCCCTCGAAGTTGATCTCCCCCTCATAGGTATTGCCCGGGTAGAGGTCGTGGATACGGTTAAAAGAGCGCAGCAGCGTCGTCTTGCCGCAGCCCGAGGGGCCGATCAGTGCCGTGACACTGTGCTTGGCGATCGGCATGGAGATACTCTTCAGGCTCGGTGCGGGGGCCCCGGCGTAGGTGAAGTTGAAATTTTTTACGGTGAGTGCTTTTTCTTCCGTGATATCGACAATCGTTGCCATTTAATTACCTTTTTTTCTTCAGGATGATCAGACGTCCGAGGATGTTGAGCCCCAGGATGAACATGGAGAGGATGAAAGCCGCGGCCCATCCGATCTGCTGCCAGTCGTCATAGGGACTTGTGGCGTAGTTGTACATGGTGACCGTCAGTGACGCCATCGGCTCGCTCATGTCTGTACTCATAAAGTTGTCGTTGAAGGACGTAAAGAGCAGGGGTGCGGTCTCGCCGCCGACCCGGGCGATACCGAGCAGGATCCCCGTCAATACCCCCGCTTTGGCGCCGCGGTAAACGACCTGCAGGATCACCTTGTATTTCGGTGCTCCCAGGGCGAAGGCCGCCTCGCGCAGGGTGTTGGGAACCAGCTGCAGCATGTCGTCGGTCGTGCGGAGGATGATCGGGATCATGATGATCGCCAAAGCCACGGAGCCGGCCCAGCCGCTGAAGTTCCCCATCGGCAGGACGAGAATCGCGTAAACGAAGGCGCCGATAACGATACTCGGCGCGCTCATCATGATGTCGGAGATGTCGCGGATGATCTCGGCGAGTTTGGAGTTCTGACCGTATTCGCTGAGATAGGTGCCCGCCATGACCCCCAGGGGTACCCCGATGAGGGTGGCGACGCTGACGAGGATCAGCTGTCCGATGAGGGCGTGTTTGAGGCCGCTCTCTTCGTAACCCGGAGGGGCCCCCTCGAAGGCGAAGATGTCCCAGTTGATCGCTTCGACGCCGTTGGCGACAAGGACGTAGAGGATCCAGAACAAAAAAGCGATCCCGATCAGTGCCGAGAGGGTTGAGAGCCCGAGGATGATCTTGTTGATGATCAGACGTTTCTGGGTATGGGTCATCATACGCTCCTTTTGCGGCGGAGGAAGTAGAACTTCGCGACCGCGATGATCGTGAAGCTGATGACGAGCAGCACGAAGGCGAGCTCGAAGAGGCTGCTGAAGTAGAGCGCCGTATCCGCTTCGTTGAACTCGTTGGCCAGGGTGACCGGGATGGAGGTCGCCGGTGCCGTGATGTCCATCGAAATTTTGTGGACGTTGCCCATGACGAAGGTGACGGCCATCGTCTCGCCGATAGCGCGTCCCAGGGCGAGGATCATGGAACCGATGATGCCGGCCTTCGCGTAGGGGATGACGACGTCTTTGATGACGTCCCACTTCGTAGCGCCCAGGGCGTAGGCGGACTCCTTGAGGATGTCGGGGGTCGTGTTCATCGCGTCGCGGGTAACGGCGGCCATAAAGGGGAGGATCATGATCGCCAGGACGATGCCGGCGGTGAGCATTCCGATCCCGGTGCCGCCGAAGAGGTCGCGGATGATCGGCACGAAGTAGAAGAGGCCCCACATGCCGTAGATGACGGAGGGGATCGCCGCGAGCAGCTCGATAGAGACACCGACAGGGGTCTTCAGGCGGGCATGGGCGATTTCGCTGAGGAAGATCGCGACGCCGATTGCGACGGGGATCGCCAGCAGCATGGCCAGGAAGGTGGAGACGATGGAACCCATGATCGCGGCGTAGGCCCCGAATTGTTCGAGGTTCGGTGCCCATTTGTCGCCGGTGACGAAGTCGAAACCGAACGCTTCGATGGCGGCGAGAGACTCCTGGAAGAGTACGGTAAAGATGGCAGCGACGACGAGCAGGACGCCCAGGGCGATCAGGCGCGTCGCGTGGCCGAAAATTTTATCGAGGATCAGTGTCACGTATCCGTTCTCCGTAACGGGGGCGTCTGGGCCCCTGAATTAAGGTGCCGCATTCTATGATAGAATGGTTACATAGAGGTTACACTATTGCAGCCGAAGTGCCTGTTTTAGGCCGATAGGGGCTTGTTAGCCCATGACCGGGACGCCGATGTGAAAAGGGGGCGAGTGATGAAACGGACACTCTTGCTGATGCGCCATGCCAAATCCTCCTGGAAGGATCTGTCGCTCAAGGATACGCAACGGCCGCTGAACAAACGGGGGCGCCATGACGCCCCGAAGATGGGAGGACGGCTCAAAAAGGAGGGATATTGCTGCGACTGCATGATCAGCTCGCCGGCAACCCGGGCCTACGAGACGGCGAAGGCCGTGGCAGAAGCGATCGGATACAAGAAGAAGATCCTCCGGGACGAGGGGCTCTACATGGCGGATATTGAAGACTTCCTGAAGGTGATCGCGGGGGTCGACGAGGGGGTCCGGCACCTGATGCTCGTCAGTCACAATCCCGGCATCGAGGCCTTTTTCAGCCATCTGACGGGGGAGCGTCCGGATAAGTTCCCGACGGCGGCCTACGCGCTGATTGAGATCAGCGGGACGTGGTCGGATCCGAAGCCGGGGCGCGTGCTGCGGTTTGATTATCCGAAATCCGGCGGTTGAGCCACTCCAGGGCTCCTTCGCGGTTCTCGAAAGCCCCGTCGAGCTGGGCCTCGAAGGCTTCGTTGAGAAGGCTTTTGAAGCGGGGTGAGGGGGTGAAACCCGCCGCGATCAGGTCGCGCCCCTGCAGCAGCGGGCGGAGCTGCTCGGGATCGGCACGGAGGCGTTCCGCCTCCTTCAGCAGCCAGGCTCCCGCATCCGCGCCGGGGGTTCCGCTGCCGAGGTGGTGGACCCGGGAGAGCACGGCGAGCCGTACCAGGGGCACAGCCAGCGCAAGCCTGCGTATCGCCGGGGCGTCGGCACTCTCGCGCCAAAAGCGTTCGGGGTCGAGATGGCGGGCGACGAGGGTCGTCACGGCCTCGGTAAAACGCCGGTCGTCGGTGATGCGTTCCAGGAAAGCAAGGGCGGTATCGGCGCTAGCTCCGGCACCCCCGGAGGGTTTGGCGAAGTTGTGGCAGAGGGCGGCTGTCATCAGGACAAGCGCTTCTTCGGGATCGTCGCTGCGCAGGGCGGCCATCAGGTCGACGGCGCGCAGCGTCGCTTCCCACTGGCCGGTGTTGCGGTGAAGGGCGTCGAGTTCGGGGAAGCGCCCGAGCAGGTCGATCCGCTCCATCAGGCGCAGCCCGACGGAGGGGCGCTCGGCTTTGAGCAGCAGTTTTTTCAGCTCTTCGAAAACCCGTTCTCTGGGGAGTTCGTCGAGGCTGCCCGAGCGGATCATGCGGCGGCAGAGCAGCAGCAGCGCATCAGTGCACTCCAGGTGGAAACGGGCCGCCATCTGCACGGCGCGGAGTACCCGGAGGGGGTCTTCGACGAAGGTGGCTGGAGCGACGCAGCGTAGGATTCCCGCCCGGAGATCGGCCTGTCCGCCGTAGGGGTCGAGCAGGTAGGAGGAGTGAAGGTCGAACCCCATGGCATTGACGGTGAAGTCACGGCGCCGGGCGGCGGTGGCGAAGTCGAGCTGGGGGTTGAGCCGGACGTCGAAGCCGCGGTGGCCCGGCCCTGTTTTCGACTCGGTCCGGGGCAGCGAGACGTCGATGTCGTACCCCCCGATCGCCAGTTTCAGGACCCCGAAGCTCTTACCGACGGCGCAGACCCTGCCGAAGGGCTCGAGCAGCCCTTTGAGCGTCTCGAAGTCGCGGACGCTGTAGACCTCGATGTCGATGTCCTTGCTGGTATGCTCCAGCAGGGCGTCCCGGACGTAGCCGCCGACGACGACGGGGAAGGTACCGTGTCGGAGCAGGTGTTCGGCGAGAGGCCTGAGGGGTTCGGGCAGCGTGATCATGAACGCAGCAGGGCTTTGCGGAGGGAGGCTTCGAAACCGGACTCTTCGCTGTCGATGTTGTCGTCGGCTTCGAAGATGCTCAGCATGTAGGTGTAGAGTCCCTCGTCCTTTTCGATCATTTCGCGGACGCGTTTCTGGTCGCGGTGCCAGGCGTCGCGGTCCTGGGCGTAGCAGGAGAGTTTCATCTCGATGTATCCCATCACCTCCTCGACGCTGGCAGGGTCGTGCAGCTTCCCAAAGAGCAGTGCGCGGGCTTCTGTGAGCTCCTCTTCGTAGACAGCGTTGTTGGTGAAGATGCTGACGGCGAGGATCAGGGCGATGTCGTAGACCTCGGCACGGTGGTTCTTCGTATTCCAGTAGATCAGCAGTTTCTGCCAGATGGTTTTGGGAGCGACGGTCGTTTTTTGTGCCATGAGGTATTGTAGCGCATCTCGCCGCAAGGGACGCCATGCGGTGGGGTCATTTGCGGTCGGTTTTGAGGTCGAGTTCGCACTGCAGGAACGGGGTGATGTCGAATCCGAACCGCGACCCCTCCCCGACCGTGCTTTCGATACGGAGTTTCGTGCCGTGGAGCTTCAAGATGTAGCCGACGATGGCGAGCCCGAGCCCCAGGGAGTTGTCCCAGGTGTTCTTCTCGACCCGGTAGAACTTGGAGCTGATCTTCTCGATCTCCTTTTCGGGGATCCCCATACCCCGGTCGACGACCTCCAGGTACGTGCCTACGAGCCGGACAAGGACCTCCTCCTCGGAGTACTTCATCGCGTTGTCGACGAGGTTGATGATGACCATTTCGATGGTCGTCCGGTCCGCATGTACCATCAGCGGGCTGCACTCGGTACGGATGATGCGATCGCGGTACTTCTTGGAGAGATTGAGTGTGACGTCGTGGCAGAGATCGCAGAGGTCGAAATCGCTCAGGGCGAGCTTGATGTCGTTGTTTTCGAGCTTGACCGAGAGCGCCAGGCGGTCGAGCATGGCGGAGATCTTCTTCCCGTTGGCGTAGACCTTCTCGAGGAACTTCGCCCGGATCCTGGTGTCGATGTCGGGATCGTCGAGAAGGGTTTCGGCGTATCCCATAATGGAGGCGACGGGGTTTTTGAACTCGTGGCTGATCGCCGAAAGGATGTCATTGCGCTGTTTGTTGACGAGGCGGAGCTTTGCCGTGTATTTGCGCTTCTGGCGTTCGCGGTTACTCAGCTTCTTGACGAGGTTCTTCAGCTGCAGGGAGATCTGCAGGAACTCGCCAAAGTAGCGGGTCTTTATCACCGCTTTGTAGTTCTTGTCGGCGATCTCGTCGAGGTAGTTGATGATCTGTTCGATGTCGTAGCGGATCTTTTTGCTGATACTGTAGCTGATGGCCAGAGCGATGACCATGAAGAAGATCAGGGCCAGCATCAGCCGTGACGTCAGGGTGTAGAAGCTCTTGAGTACGTGCTCCAGGCTGCGCGAAAGGCGCACGTAGACCTTCTCGCCCCGGTACTGCTCCACCTTGGCGACGTAGAGAAAATCCGTCTTGAGGGTCTGGGAATAGCGGGTGGCGATCCCGAATTCGTTAGAGCTGGCCTGCATGATTTCGAAGCGGTTGGCGTGGCTCTCCATCTCCTCTTTCTGGTAGTCGCTTTCGGCGATGACGGCGCCGTCGCGGTCGACGATCGTGACCCGGATGCCGGTGTTCTTGTGGACCTTTTTGGCGAGGCGGTCGAGGTCGTTGCTCTCTTCGAGCATCAGTTCGATCATCCGGATGCTGTCCTGCAGGTCCTTTTCGTTGTGGGTGACGATGATCGATTTGAGGGTCAGGTAGGTGATGACCGCGGCGATGAAGAGGGTGCCGATAAAGAGCGTGACGTATTTGAGGAAAAAGAGGTGGTGGATTTTCTGCATCGTTCCTTCGCCCGTATTAAGTGTTGTGAAGCACGACGGCCGCCACCAAGGCGACAGACCCTATCGTACCATTATGCCAGAGTATAGCCGACGCCGCGGACGGTCTTGATATAGTCCTTGCTCTTGTCCGGGTCGATCTTCTCCTTGAGACGGTTGATGGCAACGTTGACGGTCCGGTCTTGGTAGACCTCGTCGCTGCCCCAGACGTGTTCGAGCAGGAAGTCGCGGTCGAGGATGATGTTCTGATTGCTGATAAGGGTCTGGAGCAGGTCGAACTCCAGCTTGGTCAGTTCGACCCGCCTGTCGCCGATAAAGACCTCCCGGGATGCGGGGTTGAGCAGGATGTCGCGGTAGGCGATCTTCCCCTCCTTGAGGTTCTTCTTGGTCCGTTTGAGGATCGCTTTCACCCGAAGGATCAGCTCCTTGGGCTTGAAGGGCTTGGTCATATAGTCGTCGCCGCCGCGGAGGAATCCCTCTTCGATGTCGCTGTCCTTGTTCTTGGCGCTGAGGTAGATGACGGGGGTCTGGATGCCGCGGTCACGGAGGGAGGCGACGAATTCGCTCCCCTCCACCCCGGGGAGGTTTCGGTCCATGATCAGCAGGTCGACCTCCTCCTCTTCAAGGAGTTTCTCGACGTTCTTGGTGCTTAGCAGCCCGACCGTCTCGAATCCCTCCTTGGAGAGGTTGTATTCGATCAGTTCAAGAATATCCTCTTCATCTTCGACGATAACGATCAGGGCTTCCACGGTTACTCCATTCAGCTGTAGACGTGCATCAGGCCGCCCTTCTGGGCGAAGAGCATCAGGTTGGCGATGTTGACGGAGCGGTCGCAGGAGCGCTCCAGCTTGCGCAGAGTTCCCAGCACGCGGACATATTCGCTGGAGAGTTCGGTCGCTTCGATGATTTGGGCGAGGATATCCTTCTCGATGATCGCGAAGAGGTCGTCGTTCTTGCTCTCTTCGACCATTACTTTGCGGAAGAACTCCTCGACGTCGCACTCCTGAAGCTGTTTAAAACACTCAAGGATGTATTGCAGGGCGTTGATTGTGCTCTTGTGCAGTTGCACAATGGTCGCGTCGAGCGGTTTGAGATCGCATTCGCTTTCGCAGTGCTCTTTCATACGGCGGGCGTACTTTTTGATCCCGTCTCCGATGCGGACGATTTCGTTGGTCATCTTGAGGTAGGCGACCAGCAGGCGCAGCTCCTTGGCTTCGGGCCCGAAGAGCGCGAAGGTCTTGATCACTTCGTTGTCGATGAGGTTGGCATCGCTCTCGATCCCCTTGAGTTCGGAGACGGCGTCGAGGAAGTGTTCGCCCCGGTGGCCGCTGTAGGCGTCGAGGGTGATTTCGTTGGCACGGATGATACGCTCGAGAAGCCCGGAGATCATTCCGCGGAGATCGTTGATTTTGCTTTCGTAACGTGGCAGCATGATGCTCCTTGAAAAAACGGTTTGGTCGCGACGGTCCTTTGCAGGAGCCGCCTCTTTATTTGATGGACGCGATTGTAACCCTACTTGGTAACAGCAGGGTTACAGGAGTCATTACCGGGGATTATACATTATTTTGGGGTTTCGGGGTATTTTGGGTGCCCTCTCTCTGTAATCGTCCTGTTACATTGGTGACCTACAATTCCAGCATCAAACTCACGGGGCTAACCCCCGACAAGGACTCACCATGCTAAAACGTATTGCTACCGGACTCCTCGCGGCCGCGGTCGCTGTATCGGCTGCAGCCGCTGCCGACAAGATCAACGGCGCGGGCGCATCCTTCCCGGCACCGCTCTACTACGACTGGGCCTACTCCTACGGCAAAGAGACCAAGAACCGTATCAACTACCAGTCCATCGGTTCGGGCGGCGGGATCAAACAGATCTCCAAACGCATCGTTGATTTCGGCGCTTCCGACAAACCGCTGAAAACAAAAGAGCTCGAGAAGGATAAGCTGCTGCAGTTCCCGGCGGTCATCGGTTCCATCGTCGTTGCCCACAACGTACCGGGCATCGCCGACGAGGCGCTGAAACTGAAAAACAGTGTCGTAGCCGACATCTTCGCCGGCAAGATCACCAAGTGGAACGATGCCGCGATCGCCGCGGAGAACCCGGACGTTGCGCTGCCGGACGAAAAGATCATCGTCGTGCACCGTTCCGACGGGTCCGGTACGACCTACAACTTCACCTACTACCTCAGCGGCAGCTCCGAGAACTGGAAAAGCAACTACGGTACGGGCAAGGCGATCGACTGGGCCGTCGGTCTCGGCGGAAAGGGTAACGAAGGGGTGGCTAACCTCGTAAAACAGACCCCTTACGCCATCGGTTACATCGAAAACGCCTACAAAGAGAAGAACAACCTCGCCGCGGCGACGCTCCAGACGGCCAGCGGCAAATGGGTCACTGCCCGCGAGGAGAACTTCAAGGCGGCGGCGAAATACGCCAGCTGGACGAAAGCGGACAACTTCTTTGCGATGCTGGCCCTGCAGCCGGGTGACACCTCCTACCCGATCGTAGCGGCGACTTTCATCCTGCTGCCTAAAGAGAAGCAGGCAATGAACCAGAAAGTGACCGCCTTCTATGACTTCGCCTTCAAAACGGGCGACGCGGCAGCGAAGAAGCTCGGCTACATTCCCCTCCCGGAAGAGACCAAGCAGATGATCCGCGAATACTGGGCGGCTAACATCAAGTAACCCGCCCGCGGGCCGATTCATTTCCCCTTTCCTTTATCTGTTCCGGCTACCGGCCGGAACGCCGTGTTCCCCCTTCATTCACTCTTTGCAATCCTTGCGCTTTTCCCCAGGGAAGGGCGTTTTTCCCGTTATATGACTTACACTGGTGTTAGCGGTTTTTCGACCCTGCCCGGAGCGTTTTCCTCTGTAACCAAGATGTAATCGAGATACCCTAGAATGCCACCATCGAATTCATCAGGAGAATGAACCATGCAAAAAGTTACGTTGTCTGCACTGGCAGCTTTGATGGTAAGCAGCGCGGTATACGCCGATACCATGACCCTCTACACCGACCCGGCAACCGGCCAGGTTTTCACGACACCGGCAGAAGGCCGCGTTGAGATGGGAGATTTCATCGACGCGAAAACCGTCTACCTCGAAAACCAGGAGCAGGACTCCGCCATCGCGAAAGAGAAGTCCAAGGACAAGTCCGTCAAGACCTACGCGAAAACGAGCAAACTGGAGTTCAGCGGTACGCACTACCTCGGATTTGTCGCGACAGATCCGGATAACGGTAGCAAGTCCGGCGATTTTGAAATGCGCCGTAACTACGTCCAGCTCAAAGCCTTCCTCTTCGACGATCCGAAAAGCTACGCCCGTGTCACCCTGGATAACCATACGGAAAACGGCTACCAGACGATGCACGCGAAATACGCCTACATCTACCTGAATGAAGTCCTGCCCTACACAGGCGTCGAGTTCGGTATCGCACACCGCCCCTGGCTCGACTACGAAGAGCATACGGCATGGTGGTACCGCTCGATTGACAAGACTTTTGTTGAATCCAAGCAGTCCGCAGATATGACGAACTCCGCCGACTACGGTGTCAACTTCAAGACAAAGACCCCGTACTTCACTTCGGAAGTCGGTCTCTTCAACGGTGAAGGCTACCATGCCGACCCGACGAAGAACGGTAAGGGCATCTCCTTCGAATGGCGTACGACAGCGGCACTGCTGGGTAACGGCGAGGAGAAACGCAAGGCGAAAAAGAACACCTACTGGGATGCCTCCTTCTGGGGTCAGTACAATGGCGACAACGTCAGCAACGGCGACTACTCCTACGTGATTATGGGCCTGCATACCGTTTACAACCAGCCCTCTTTCCTGGTCGCTGCCCACTACATGATGGGTGACAACCACAGAAATGATACGATCCGCCGCAACGGCGAAGGGGTCTCTGTTAACGCCGAGTACCGCTTCGGTGAGAACTACGAGTACTCCCTGCTCGCCCGCTACGACCATTGGGTGGCAGAAAACACGACGACGTCCGAAAAGTACACTATGGACCACATGCTCTACGGTATCGCCTGGGAACAGAACAAGAACCTGACCTGGATCCTCAACGGCAAGACCTACGACCCGAAAGACGGTGTCAACTACGACAACGCCGCAGCTTCCAAATACACCAGTGCCATGCTGACGGCGGAAGTTCACTGGTAAGATGCTCCGCTGAGGCGGCATCGCTCCTGACGGCGCCCTTTGCGGCGCCCCCCTCTTTTTCTCCCTTTTCCCCAAATCTGATACAATAGTCCCAACCAAGACAGGGGGATCTCATGGACATCACGCATCTGCTGCTGCTCTTTACCGCACTGCTGGGGGTTTTGCTGCTGCTGGTGCTGATCTACGTGCTCACCCGTCCCCGGGCTGCCGTGGAGGTGACTCCCCCCCCGGCGGATGAGCTCCCCAAGAAGCATCCGCAGGCAGTCAGTTTCGAGGCGGCGGAGGCGGTGATCCTGGACCGGACGAGCTCAAAGACGGAGCTTACCGGGGCGGTTGACGTCATTGCGAAGTACTACGGCAAAATCTACGCGACGACGCTGACACGCTATACCCGGATCATCGTTACGCTCTGCCGCCACCCCCAGACTGACAAGCAGATCCTCCTCACCCTCGACCGGGCACTTCAGTCACAGAACCCCGGCCTCAAGCACGAGCTCGAACTCGCCCTGCAGAAGGGACTCAGTTCCCGCTGAATCCTGCTTGTGAACACTCGTTTACAGGAGCAGTTCCGCCTGGGGCCCCTGGATGATATCGATATCATTCTCACGCAGCCGTTCAAGCTGCTTTTCGTCCATCACGCTTTCGGCGATCAGCTCGATGCCGATCGTTTTGGTGAGGATATGCAGGGTGCTCATCCCCTGCAGCGACTGGTCCATCAGGAACGCGGCATTCGCCTTGATGTAGGCGGGCTTGAGCTCCTGGAGGAAGCTGTAATCCCCTGAAGCCCCCGTAAACTGGTTGATACCGAAACCGAATCCGTGTGCCTTGAAGAGGTGGGCGAAGTGGGTGACGAGGTCGAGGTTCTCGCCGATCAGGGCGTCGGGAAGCTCGAACACGATCTGGCAGGTGGGGTGCTTCTGGTGCTGTTCGAAGAGCTGTGTCAGCGCATCGGTCAGGTTCGGGGTGTGGAGGAAATCCATCGGCAGCCGGACGGCGCACTTCTCAATGCTGTTCGGCGCCGTTTCACTCTGCAGCAGCGCTTCGATCACGCGCAGGTAGAGCTCCGACTCCAGCCCGAGGCTGATGACGGGGGCGATAAAGGTGCCGTAGGTGTAGTCGTTCCCCGCCCCATCGGAAAGGGAGAAGGTGGTGACGCGGTGGTGCAGGCTGCGGTCGCGGCTGTCGACGACGGGGCGGAACATCAGCGCGAAGCGGCGCTGTTCGAGGGCGTCGCGGATGATCTTGCGCCACGCCTCTTTGCCCATGATGCTGTCGACGTCGTGGGTCACGTAGTGGTAGATATGGCCGTGGGGGAGCAGGTTGGCCTGGGAGAGGGCGTAGTCGGCCTTGGAGAGGATGTCCCCGATGCCCTGCCCCCGGCGGAAGCGGTAGACGCCGGCGTTGAGGCCGTACTCCTCCCCTTCGAGTCCGAACTCCTGCAGGAGCTTGCCCGACGCGTTGCAGAGCCCCTCGCCGAGGCTGCAGCCGCTTTTGTCGTCGCACCCGGGGAGGACGAGGGCGAATTCGGTCCCGTTGAGCCGGGCGGCGATGTAGTTTTTGTGCGCTTCGCCGTACCCCTTGACGATCTCGCCCAGGGCCGCGAACATTTCGTCGGTACGCTGGTGCCCGAGATTCTGGTTCGCCTCCTGGGCGCCATGCAGCGCCATGATGACCAGGACGCCGTAGTCGTAGCTGCTCTCTTCGTCGAGGAACTCTGGCAGGCGCATCATCAGGTAGCGGCGGTTGTAGAGGCCACTGACCCGGTCGTTGTAGAGGAGCTCGCGGTTTTGCTGCATCGCCCGGTTCCCCTTGTCGAAGATGTCCTTGACCTTGGTGATCATGGCGTTCATCCCGTTGACGACGTCGCGGAACTCGGTCGTATAGGGGATCTCCTCCTGGATGATGAACTCGTTGCCGAGGATCGCCTCTGCCTGTCTGCGTACCTTTTCCAGGGGTTTGAGAACAAGGCGGAGGATCAGATGCAGCAGAATGAGGCCGAGGACGAAGAGCGATCCGAAGAGGCTCAGCAGGCCGATGAGGGAGTTGTAGAGGAGGACGTAGGCGTAGGCGCTGTCGCTCTGGACGCTGAGGATACCGACGGGGGACCATCCCGACGAGACCTGGGCCGTGGCGACGGGGATGTCGATATGGACCAGGTTGGTAAACCACTCGGGTACCTCGATGTTGCGTGCCTCGATCTTCCGTTCGTAGACCAGCTGCTCGTCCATGTCGTAAAGGGCGATACGGCGGTAGTGGCCGCTGTCAAAGTTGGCGTTGATCATCGTCGACATGATACTTTCGTCACCCCCGGCGCTTCCCAGCGAGAGGCTCAGGGAGGTCGCAGTGTTCTTGGCGTCTTCGTAGAGCTGCTCCTGCACCGACGCATTGGTGTTGGAGAAGTTGAGCACCAGGACGGTTCCGAGCAGGAGCAGCAGCAGCGATGACATCAGCAGCGCGATCTGTTTGAAGAGCGTCATATCTTGTTCCTTTGCATATTGATCAAAAGTTGGTCCCACTTCTTGTGGGTCTTATTCACGGTGACCTCCTGGCCCAGACCCTTTTGCTGGGCGAGGTAGAGGGCGTCCCCGTTGAAGTTGTAGATCGGGATCAGGTCCCTCCGCTGGTCGGCGGGGAAGATCTTGAAATTGTTGTTGTCGAGGACCAGCGGTATCGACTTGGGGGTTTCGAAATAGGTAAGAACCATATGCGGCTCCTTGAAACGGCGCGATTTGACGTAGGTGAAGTAGAGCTTTTTCGGGTCGATGCCGAGATGTTTCAGGGCGAAATACTTGGCGATGACGTAATCTTCGCAGTCCCCCATGTCGCGGCCGAGGAACTCCCAAGGCGTCGCCCAGTAGTCGCTCTGGCCGTAGACTTTCAGGTCCGAGGCGTAGCGGACGCTGTTGAAAAAGTCGTTGACTCCTTCGAGCTTCTCCCGGTCGCTGCGGCCCTGGAGCTTCGCCATCGTATCGTTGAGGTAGAGAAAGCGGTTTTTGGCGAATTTGCCGTATTTGGCCTCGATGCGGCCGACCAGGCTCTCCTCGGCGAAGGGCGCCGCCAGGAGTGCGGTGGCCAGGAACACGCCGATCCCCAAGGTCCGCATGGCGCTTACCGGTCCAGTAGATACCAAAGCACCATCATCGACAGCGTCAGTGCCAGCAGGAAGAGAAAGTTCGGCAGCATGGCGGTGTTGATAAGGGCTTCTGATGTCGTGTTATGATCCATGGAAACTATTATAGTCAAATCTCGTGAAAGGTTGCACCCGGGACGGGACGCGGGGAGCAAAAGTGCGCGGCTGCGCCTGCAGGCGGGCCTGCGGGGGCGTCACGTTTCTGCCCGGGGCGGTGCGGAAACTGAGATCTGGCGATTATATCGGCCACGCGTTGCCGCTTTGGGCGGAGGTTTGGATAAAATGACAAAAACAGAGGGAGTAGAGGATGCAGGTTGAATTTTTGCATGTAGAGAAACCATCGAACGTGGCGGTCTCGGCGGCGCGTACCTGCTATTTTCCCAACGGCATCGTCTCCCCCGAGAAGAGTGAAGGGTGGGCCCGCAAAGAGGACCTGCTCAACGGCATCTTTAAAGGCGGCCACCACACGACCCTGCAGCACACCCACATCACGATGCTCATCTCGGGGATGAGCCGCCACCTCATCTGGCGGATGCTGCACGGCCACCCCTACTATAACTCCGAGCAGGTCTCTCAGCGCTACGCGAAGATGAAGATCGAGAACTTCGTCTATCCCGCGACGGGGGACAAGTCGGAGTGGGAGGCCTTCTACCGGGCCCGCTTTGAAGATTACGAAAAGCTCATCGAGATCCTCCACCCCGACGTCGAGGCGGTCGTACCGAAGTTTCGCAAAAAAGACAGTATGAAAAAGGCGCAGGAGATGGCGCGCTACGTGCTGCCTGGCGGGATGAGCGCCTACCTCTACCATACGGTCAACATTATCACCCTGCTGCGCTACATCGCCGTGGCGAAGACGATACCCGAGGCGGGGGATGAGGCACAGGCTTTCGCCGACCTGCTGGCGGAGAATCTGATCGCGCTGGACGCTTCCCTGGAGCCGCTGGTGGCCCACGCCCGGGAGGCGACGCCGGTGTTCCCCGTTTACGACATGGAAGCGCTCAAAACGCGTATCGGGGTAGCAGAGGAGAAGGTGAAGGTCTACGACGTCGTCGGCGACGCCGCTTTCGACGTGAACGAGAACTACGCCGACGTGCTGCGTTATTCGCAGATGCTCCCCGACAGCGGGGTGCTGGGGGGGTTCAGCACCTACATCCGACTCTCCCTTTCCGCCGATGCCCAGAACCAGCGCCACCGCCGCTCCCCGGCGGTGCGCCCGGCCCTGGAGCCGCTCTACCGCCGCTCCTACTACGTGCCGCCGATCGTCGCCAAGAACGCGGAGGCGCTGGCCCTCTATAACGCCTCGATAACGGCGAGTTACGACTTTTTCGAGGCGCAGCGGTCCCGGATTGGCTTCGGCGAGGCGGTCTACGCCCTTTCCAACGCCCACGAGATCGAACTGGTGGAGCGTAACGACTTCACCTCCTTCCACCACAAGGCGCAGATGCGTCTTTGCTACAATGCCCAGGAGGAGATCTATGACATCGTCTACGATCAGGTGAAACAGCTCCGTGCCATGGGAATTCCCGGCAGCGAAGAGCTGCTGCCGCCCTGCGCGACCCGCTTCAAGATGAAGATCCGCCCAACCTGCCCCGAAGGGGACCACTTCTGTGGGATCAAAGTCTGGAAACTCGATTTTAACGATTATACAAGGGAGATATGATGCGAACGACACTTTTGGCCCTGGCGGCCCTTTTGATGACGGCGGGATGCGCCGACAAACAGCTCCATGTCGGCGGGATGATCTGCCCGGTGGGGCATACGGAAGAGATGGTCCACCAGGACTTCCGCGACTGCCGCGCCTATAATGAAAAGGCGGCCGAACGCGCCAGCCAGCCGAAGCTGACCGAGGAGTGCCAAGAGTGCCTCGAACAGCGCGGCTACAAGGTCGACGGCGAGTAGGGGGCGACCGATGCCGGAGGCGTGGGGATGATCCATCACTACGGCATCAGCGTCGAGAGGATCCTCTCCTCCCCGGAACACAACTACTTCACCCGTCCCCGCTTTGCACCCGGCGATGCCCCCGCCATCGAGCATGACTCAATTCTGCTGCATTCGGGCAGGGGTATCGGGGGGGACCGTTTCGAACACTCCCGCTACCCCATTACCCTCTTCTCCCGCGAAGTGGCCGAACTGGTCGCACACTCCCATGGAAAATCCGTGGATACGGCGCTGTTCCGCCGCAATATCATCGTCGGCGGCGTCAACCTCGGCGAGCTGATCGGCGAACGCTTCCGGGTGGGGGGGGTGGTGCTGGAGGGAATCAGCCACTGCGCCCCCTGCCCCTGGATGGACGCCGTTATCGGGAAGGGGAGTTACGCGCTGATGCGCGGTCGGGGCGGGCTCCGCGTCAGGGTCGTCGGTGGAGGGGTGCTGCAGTGCGGTGAAACGCTGCTGACCTGTGAAAAACAGCTGACCCTCGACCCGGCCGAGCCGGCTTTGAAGCCGAAATTGCCCCAGGAGAAGTGATGCAGCCCTATGAACGATTCCACCCGATCGACGACGATTTCCGCTCCCCTTACGCCCGGGACCGCGACCGCATTATCCACTCGGGGAGTTTCCGCAAGCTGGAGTACAAGACCCAGGTCTTCCTGAACCAGGAGGGGGACTTTTTCCGCACCCGCCTCACCCACTCCATCGAGGTGAGCCAGATCGCCCGTTCCATCGCATCGCACCTGGGGCTGCAGGAGGCGCTGGCAGAGTCGATCGCCCTCGCCCACGACCTGGGGCACACCCCCTTCGGCCACGTCGGCGGCGACACTCTCGACCAGTGTCTGCGCGACGCCGGCTACCCCAACGGCTTCGACCACAACTACCAGAGCTTCCGGGTCGTTACCCTGCTCGAGAAGCGCTACCGCCAGTTCGACGGCCTCAATCTTACCTTCGCGACCCTTGAGGGGATTTTGAAGCACTCCTACCCCTATAACAAGCGCTTCCTCGCCCCGTGGATCGACGCGCAGTTCGACCTCTCGACCCACCCCTCCGACGAGGCGATGGTCGTCGACCGGGCCGACGAGATCGCCTACATGAGCCACGACATCGACGACGGGGTTCACGCGGGGCTGATCACCTTCGACACCCTCAAGGAGAGCGCGCTGATCCGGGAGA
Organism: Sulfuricurvum sp.; assembly: GCA_003245815.1. GTDB lineage: Bacteria > Campylobacterota > Campylobacteria > Campylobacterales > Sulfurimonadaceae > SZUA-415. The sequence goes on along the minus strand of QKCD01000107.1, from coordinate 825 downwards.
TCCTGGCGAAGGTGCACGCCGAGGGGGTCGACGAGGAGAACGACGAGATGTTCCGTTACCGCTTCAGCTCCCACTTCATCAACCACCTCGTCTACTCCCTGCTGGAGTACTCCCAGGAGAAGGTCGAGACGGGACGGGTGCTCGCGGCGGTGCGCTCTGCTGCTGATCCCCTGCCGATCGGTTTCGAACCGGAGCTGGAGACGCAGATCAAGAAGCTCAAGAAGCTGCTCTTCCGGGAGCTCTACCAGCACAAGACGATCATGCGCAAGATGTACGCGGGCAAACAGGCGATCCGGGGGCTCTACGCCGCTCTGACGGAGGAGCCGAAGTTGCTGCCGACCTACTACCGCAAACAGCTTGAGGTGCGGGACAAACACCGTGTTATCGCAGATTACATGGCGTCGATGAGCGACCGGTTTGCGATGCGTCTCTATAACGAGGTGTACGGCAGGTAGGCATCTGCAGGCCCTTTCCGCGTTGTACGGCCATTGGTTTCTGACTGGTGTGTTATAACTTTTCCCATCTGTTTTTCTTTTGACCATGCCTTGTTACTTTTTTCGAGGAAACATCGCTGCGCGAACGTGTTACTTGTTTTGTTCCGTCAAAAAAGTAACGCAAAAAATCTCTTCGGGCAGTTGAACAGCTTGCTACTGCAAGTTTCCGGATTTTTGGTACTGCTTCACTAAAAACGCAAAACTCGCTAACGCTCAAACAGTTGCGTTTTCTTAACGCGAATCAGTACCAAAAACCCAGCTGTTCAAAGCCCGGAATATTCCACAAGGTATCGTATCGATTTGGATTGATTTCGGCAGAGCCGAAATATAC
>QKCD01000098.1 GCA_003245815.1 Sulfuricurvum sp. | reverse complement strand
GCAAAAAAGGGGTATGGCATAATGCGCAAAGCGTGGATCTATCTGGAAAACGGCACATTTATGGAAGCGTCAAGCTTCGGTGCGGATACGACGAGCGTCGGTGAGATCGTCTTCAACACGTCGCTGACGGGATACCAGGAGATCATCTCCGATCCCTCCTACGCGGGGCAGTTCGTCACTTTCACAATGCCCGAGATCGGGAACGTCGGGGTCAACGCGGAGGATATGGAGAGCCGCGGCGCCTTTACCAAAGGGGTGATCGTGCGCCAGTACCAGGGACGCCACTCCAACTTCCGGGCCGAGGAGTCCCTTGAAAACTTCCTCGTTGAACACGGGGTCATGGGGATCTGCGACATCGACACCCGCTACCTGACGAAGATGCTGCGCAGCGAGGGGGCGATGATGATGGTCGCTTCCACGCAGATCAGCGACAAAGAGGAGCTCAAGCGCGTCCTTGAGACATCGCCGCGCATCGAAGAGGTCAACTATATCGAAGAGGTGAGCACGAAGGCATCCTACGTCCACCCCAACGGCACTTACGATGCCCAGAACTTCCGCTACGAGGACGCCCCGGAGGCGCAGGCGAAGATCGTCGCCATCGACTTCGGCATCAAGCGCAATATTCTCAACGAACTGACCCAGGCGGGTATGAACGTCGAAGTCGTGCCCAACAGCTTTGACGCCGAGACGCTGATCAAGCGCTACGAGACGAAAGATATCGACGGCGTTTTCCTCTCCAACGGTCCGGGGGATCCGCTCGTTCTGAAAAAAGAGCAGGAGCAGATCAAGAAGCTGATCGCGGCGAAAGTGCCGATGTTCGGGATTTGTCTGGGACACCAGCTGCTCTCCATCTCCCACGGTTACGATACCTTCAAACTGAAGTTCGGCCACCACGGCGGCAACCACCCGGTCAAGAACACGGTGACGGGCACGGTGGAGATCACGGCGCAGAACCATAATTATAATGTTCCCGATAATATTACGGAGATCGCCGACGTGACCCACACCAACCTTTTCGACGGTACGATTGAGGGGCTGCGGTATAAGAATTCACCCGTTTTTTCCGTGCAGCACCACCCCGAATCGAGCCCGGGGCCGAAAGAGAGCCGCTACATTTTCGGCGAGTTCCTTGCACTGATGAAGGGGCGCGCCTAATCATACACTTCCGGGAAAAACCTTCCCGGAACCCGTTGTGTAGGGGGATTGCACCGCTTTGTGCCAAAGCGGAAAGCTACCACCGCTGTTTCCTTTTTTCTCACCAGAAATAAAATGAATCTTAAATATCTTGTTAAGATAACAAATCTGGATAATTTTTTAATTCTTTAAGCTTTCTTCAACACTTCCGCTGATAACATATGATGTCTAATAGCTTATAATTGTTACATTTGCGTTAACTGTTATGGGCTTTTATGCTTTGAATCTTCTAAGGAGGCTGTATATGGAGAATCGTCCATTAGAGTATGATTACACAGTCGTAAAATGGTTTATGTTTACGACCGTTGTACTCGGAATTGTTGGTATGCTGATCGGTGTTATCCTCGCATGGGAATTGGCATTTCCGAGCGTTAACACGATTTTGGGTCAAGGATTGGCGGAGTATACAAACTTCAGCCGTTTGCGCCCTCTGCATACGGATGCCGTTGCGTACGGCTTTACACTAAGCGCCATCTGGGCGTCCTGGTACTACATTGGTCAGCGCGTACTGAAAGTATCCCTGGCTGAATCCCCGTTCCTGATGTTTATCGCAAAACTGCACTTCTGGCTTTACGTCGCCGTTGTCGCTGCGGTAGTTGTTACACTCTTCCTGGGTCTGACCCAGTCCAAAGAGTACGCAGAGTTCATCTGGCCGATCGACCTCGCTGTTGTCGTCGTATGGGTCCTTTGGGGTATCAGCCTCTTCGGTCTGATCGGTATTCGCCGCGAGAAGTCGCTCTACATCTCCATGTGGTACTTCATCGCATGTTTCCTTGCGGTAGCAATGCTTTACCTCTTTAACAACATGGCGGTACCGACGTACTTTGTAGCCGGTGTTGGTTCACTCTGGCACTCTGTTTCTATGTATGCCGGTACGAACGACGCCCTGGTCCAGTGGTGGTTCGGTCACAACGCGGTTGCCTTCGTCTTCACGACGCCGATCATCGCTATGATCTACTACTTCCTTCCGAAAGAGTCCGGTCAGGCAGTTTACTCCTACAAACTCTCCCTGCTCGCATTCTGGGGTCTGATGTTTGTATACCTCTGGGCAGGCGGTCACCACCTGATCTTCTCTACAGTTCCTGACTGGATGCAGACTATGGGTTCTGTATTCTCTGTTGTTCTGATTCTCCCGTCCTGGGGTTCAGCGATCAACATGCTTCTGACCATGAAGGGTGAGTGGCAGCAAGTCGCATCCAACCCGATCATCAAGTTCCTGATCCTGGCGTCCACTTTCTACATGTTCTCTACACTGGAAGGTCCGATCCAATCGATCAAATCTGTTAACGCCCTTGCGCACTTCACTGACTGGATTGTTGGTCACGTTCACGACGGTGTTCTTGGCTGGGTTGCATTCATGATCTTCGCTGCGCTCTACCACATGGCACCGCGCGTTCTCAAACGCGAGATCTACTCCAAGTCACTGATGAACACACAGTTCTGGATCCAGACACTGGGTATCGTTCTGTACTTCACCTCCATGTGGATCGCAGGTATTACTCAGGGTATGATGTGGCGTGCACACGACGCATTCGGTAACCTTGCGTACTCCTTCATCGACACGGTAACGATTCTGCATCCGTACTACACGATTCGTGCAGTCGGCGGTACACTCTACCTGCTTGGTGTTTTCATGTTCGCATACAACATGTACAAAACACTTTCTGCCCGCCCTGTTGAAGAGAGCGAGCTACAAAATGCAACGCCGATGGCTGCGTAACAGGAGGATATAAGATGTTTCATTGGTTAGAAAAACACCCATTCTTCTTCGCAGTTGGCGTTTTCGTCGTCATCGCATTCGCGGGTCTCATTGAGATCCTGCCGAACTTCGCGAAAGCGTCCCAGCCTACTGTCGGTACGGCTCCGTACTCAACTCTTGAGATCGCTGGTCGTCAGGTTTACATCAAAAACAGCTGTAACGCCTGCCACTCCCAGCTGATCCGCCCGTTCAAGTCTGAGACAGACCGCTACGGTCACTACTCACTGAGCGGCGAGTACGCTTACGATCGTCCGTTCCTTTGGGGCTCCAAACGTACTGGTCCTGACCTGATGCGTGTCGGTAACTACCGTACGACTGACTGGCATGAAAACCACATGTGGGACCCGCAGGGCGTCGTTCCTGGCTCTGTAATGCCGGCTTACCGCTGGATGTTCACGAACCTGGCAGACGTCGATACGGCTTACGCCGAGCAGGTCACGGTTAACGCGGTATTCAAAGTACCTTACAACAAACCGATCCCGATGAAAGACGGCAGCACCAAAACAGTTGCTCTGGCTGACTCTCTGGCAGGTGCCCATGCATCCGCACTCGAAGAGGCTAAAGCGATTGCTGCCGACATGAAAAACCAGGCCGTCAAAGACGCGGTTGCTGCAGGCCAGATCCCGGAGATCGTTGCACTGATCGCTTACATGAACAGCCTGAAATAACAGGGGTAGGGACAAGTGGATATTGGCCAAATTCAGGCGTATGCCTACTTCGTCTTCACCGCTTTGCTGGTAGTGCTGCTCTACGGGTACATCTACCATCTTTACAGCAGTGAGAAGAAGGGAACGCGCGATTACGAGAAGTATGCCAATATGGCGCTTGATGACGAGATTACCGACAAACCGGTAGAGAAGCTCGAAAGAGATGAGAAGAAAAATAAGCAGGAGGCTTGAATGAATAAGCTTACGATATACGGCATTATCTTTACGGTAGTGCTGATGGGTGGTACGTTGCTGGTCACCGGAGGCGATATCGGTGGCGACATTGTTAACTTGTTGTCGCTTCTGGGTGCATTGGCGCTGCTGGTCATTTCAATCTTCGTCGTATTGAAGTACGTACGCCAAATGCAGTACGACACCGCGACGGGTGAACTTGCAGAAGGCAACTGGGACGGCATCGGCGAATACAAAAACGAACTGCCGTTCGGCTGGGCGATTATCTTCCTCGGCCTGAATATCTGGGCGATCTGGTACTGGCTCTTCGGTTACCCGGTCAACGCTTACTCCCAGATCGGTGAGTACAATGCGGAAGTGACTGCCAAAAATGCAGCCTTCGAAAGTACGTATGCAGGCATGACGGATTCTGATTACGTTGATATGGGTCAATCCATCTTTATCGTTCAGTGTGCTCCGTGTCACGGCCTCAAAGCCGACGGTATGGACGGTAAAGCGGCGAACCTGAACAGCCGTCTCGCCAAAGAGACCGTTGCGCACATGATCAAAAACGGCGGTAACAACCTGAAAACAGATTTCCCGGGCGGTATGCCGGGCGGTATGCTTTCTGACCCTGCACAGATCGACGCGGTTGCCGACTACGTTGCCGGTGGCTTTAAAAGCGGCCACGCGGGTGCACAGTTCTATGCTATGGGCGGATGTAACGGATGTCACGGTGACAACGGCGCAGGTTTCGCCGGCGTAGGCCCGAACATCGCTTCATTCGACGTTCCGACGGTTACGTCAGTACTTAAAGACGGCAAAAAAGGCCACATCGGTGCCATGCCGAAGTTTGACAACCTGACTGAAATTCAGACAAAAGCGGTTGCATCTTACATCGCAAGTCTGAGCAAATAAGGAGCGCACAATGGAGAACAGAAGTATTTTCGCCCTTGATGGCATTACGGGTATGTTGATCGCCACTGTGCTGCTGCTGAGCATCCTGGGAATCCTTACGGTTCTCGGGCTCGGTGCCCAGCAGGCGAACGCAGAGAATTTCTACACGATTGAAAACGAAAAAGCGATCCAGATGATCAGCACGGATGCTGAGACTCATCGGGTCGAAGTGAAATAAGGATGGCAATCATGATGGATAAGCTGATTACACTCACCCTGGTCTTGACAGCCATCGTTACGTTGTGGGCGGTCATTACACCGAACCACCTTTACGTCGGTTAAGGAGTTTTCCTTGACCTTCGTCAGAGGGCTTGCGGCCCTCATCCTCACACTGTTTTTTTCCACGACACTTGCGGCAGAATATTTATACAAAGATGAAGTGATCGCTATTGATTCGTTCGCGCAGGATATTGAAGCGATGGGCGCGGAGCTGAAAGCGAAGAGCGGCATCGGACTCTACCTCGTGATCATCAAAGAACTTCCCGAAGGCAAAACGATCGTCGATTACGAAAAAGAGTTGGCAACATCCATGACGGGCGACGCCGTGCTTTTGACGTTTGCGGAGTTCGACAAGCAGGTCGATATCTATGCAACTACAGAATCTTTATATAAGTATTTCGACAAGGACCAGATCCTCAGCATTATGCCCAACCGCGGTACGATCATCCCGCTGCTGGTGGCGAAGATGAAGGACAAGCCGCTGCGTGAAAAGTACGCCGCGGCACTATTCAACGGCTACGCGGATATCGCCGAGCAGATTGCCGATAACAAGGATATCGCCTTAGAGCATGCTGTTGGCAGCGGCACGAAGGATTTTATTAACCTGCTTCGTCTGCTCTTTTATGGCATGATTGCATACGCTTTGTACCTCTTCGTCAAACGCAAATACTTTTCAAAAAAGAGAACCGATGAGCAAAACTAAAGCTATGCGCTGGCCCTACGGGATCGCGCTCTCCTTCGTCCTGGTAGTCGCACTGATTATTGCCACGATCATGGTGGCAAGCGACAACAAGGTCGAAGATGCCGATCTCTACATGCATAACTACCACTACACGGACGCCAACGCCAATGAGATCATCATGGCGCAGATCGCGTTTAACAAGAAGTATACGATCGAGTTCGCTACGCCGGGTCTCGACCCGAAAGGGACAGTCATTGCCTACCGCCTGACGGACAAGCTGGGGAATCCGGTGACCGACGCCTCCGTGGAAGTTGTTCTGACCCGTCCCAATACCCATGCTTACGATATGACGCTGACGAAGCCGACAATCGGCGTCGACGGTCTCTACGAGTTCGCCCCGGTAACCCTCCCCGTCGAGGGGCGTTGGGACATCATGGCCAAAGTCACCGTCGGAGCGAACTACCGCTACTACAACCTCAAGACCGACACGCGTAACAGCAACGTCTCCGAATACTGATTTTCGGGAGGAGCCGGTATGGCCGAAGCGGTAACCATTCTGCCGACCTCCCGGGCCATCCGGTCGCGGATTCTCGGCGAACGTTCACATGACGGCTTCCTGGGGCGCTATATCACCATGGGCGAGTTCCTGCAGCGGGCCCTGGTGGTGGAGGGCTTCAGCCGTATCGACGACGATACCCGCATTCTGCTGCTGCTCGAGGCGGCGGATTTTTCCCGCTTCCAGACCCTCAAGATTGAACGCAACTTCTTTACCTTTACCCAGAACTCCAGCTATATCTTCCGTTTTTTCGAGGAACTCTCCGGGGAACTGATCCCGATGGAACGCCTTGAGTACGCCGATACCTACGGGGACTACGAGGAGCATATCGAGATTCTCAAAGAGCTCTACGGGCGCTACGAGGAGATCTGCAGCGCGCGCAGAGTGCTTGACCCGATATTTCTCCCCAAACTGGCTACGCTTAACCACTCCTACGTCCGCAGTCTCGGCAGCGCGGAACTGGTGCTCGAGGGCTACCTGACCAATTTCGAGATGCAGGTGCTCTGCGAGTGCGCCGGGATAATCCCGCTCAAGATTCTCTTTGACGCCAATGTCTACAACGTCAAGATGCAGCAGAAATTCCGGGACCTCGGCCTCGAGATCGTCGCAGGGGAGCGCCAGATCATCGATCTGAGCGGAATGAAGGTATTGCGGGAGGAAGCAATCGCAGCGCAGGGCAGGGTGGAGTGCGAACGTTTCGGGGAACGGATCCTGCAGGCGGCGTTCGTGAAGCAGAAGGTCTACGAGTTCGTCGAGGCGGGCATCGACCCGGAGCGGATCGCCGTCGTCCTTCCCGACGAAGGGTTCGCGGAGCACCTGCGCCGTTTTGACGGCGAGGGGAACTTCAACTTCGCGATGGGTATCTCGCTGGCAAGGAGCCGCTGGGTAGAGCGCCTCGAGGCGGTGATGGGCTGTCTGGACAACCCGACAGTACAGAACCGCAGCCGGGTCAACCGTCTCGGGGCCGAGCTCATGGATGCGATTGCACCGATCTATCGTGCCCAGGCCGGAACAGTCGACTTCGAGGGGTTGATGTCGGCATGGATCGAAACCGAGGAGGAGCCACGCCATGCGGAACTGATCCGCGAGGAGTTCTTCTACTTTGCGAAGATCCTCCCCTACCTGGCCGATTCGAGCGTCAAGTCGGCCCTCTACCTCTTCCTCAACCGCCTGAAGGGGCGCAGCGTCGACGACGTCCGGGGCGGCAAGGTCACGGTGATGGGGGTGCTCGAGACCCGCTCGGTCGCCTACGACGGGGTCATCGTCGTGGACTTCAACGAGGGGATCGTCCCGCGAAAGAGCGAGAAGGACCTCTTCCTCAACTCCGCAACGCGGATCCGGGCGGGGCTGCCCGGTGCGGCGGACCGCGAGGCGCTCCAGAAACTCTACTACCACAACCTCTTCCTGCGGGCGCAGCGGGTGGCGATCGCCTACGTCGAATCGGCCGAGTCGGTGCCGTCGCGCTTTCTGACGCAGCTGGGCATCCGGGGGGTGAAGCGCTTCAGCGACGCCCGCTGGGCGATGATCCTCTACGCCCCGGCCGTGACCCCCGTGGCGATCGACGCGGAGATCGAGGCGGATTACGACTTTACGGCGCGCCCCCTTTCGGCGACCGGGCTGCGGACCTTCCTGGAGTGCAAACGGCGCTTCTACCACCGCTACGTCGAAGGGCTGAGCGAACACGAGATCCCCAGGGATATGCCCGATGAACACGAAATCGGCACGGCGCTGCACAACGCCCTGAGGGACGTCTATACGCGCCAGAACCGCTTCCGGGATGTCACGGCCCTGCGCAGCGCCGTCGGGCAGGCGCTGGAGTACCACAACGGCGACACCCCCCTGGAGCGCTACATGCAGCGGCTCTGGATGCGGCGGCTGGAGCCCTTTTTCGAGGCGGAGATCACCCGTTTCGAAGCGGCGGAGGTGCTCAGCTGCGAGGAGCCGCTGAGCGTCGAAGCGGCCGGTCTCACGCTGACGGGGCGGATCGACCGGATCGACCGCACGCCCGAGGGGCTGGAGGTACTCGACTACAAGAGCGGCCGCTACCCCCTCTATACCCCGAAGACGGTGGAGCAGGCCACCGATTTCCAGCTGGAGTTCTACCACCTGCTGGCGTCGCAGAAGGGGCCGGTGGCGCGCTGCGGCTATTACGACCTCAAGAGCGGCGCCGTCGTCGAAGAGACGCTGCTGCCGGCGAAACTGGAACTCCTTTACGGCCACCTGCAGGCGCTGCGCACGATGCGGACGATTCGCTTCGAGAAGACGGAGAAACTCTCCGACTGCCGCTTCTGCGAATTCGCCCACCTCTGCCACCGGGAGCTGTAGATGTTTATTCCTTTTCATGCGTACGAGGCGAGCGCCGGCAGCGGGAAAACCTTCAGCCTCGTCGTGCGCTATCTGAGTCTGCTCTTCATGGGGGAGGACCCCGAGAAAATCCTCGCCCTCACCTTTACGAACAAGGCCGCCAACGAGATGCAGGAGCGGATCATCGAGACCCTGCGCACCCTGGAGACCCGGGGGGAGCTGGGGGCCATCAGCGCGGTGACCGGGCTCGAACGCAGCCGGATCACGGCGATGCGCGGCGAGGTGCTCGGCCGCTTCCTCAACGCCGATACGAAGGTGATGACGATCGACAAGTTCTTCGCGAAGGTGCTGCGGAAGTTCTCGCTGCACGCGGGTCTGATGCCGACCTTCGGCACCTTCGAGTCCCAGCACGAGATCAAGGTGATGAGCCGTTTTCTGACGCTGGTGGAGGTGAAGGGCGCGGAGGAGGCGCTTATCGCCCTCTCGCTCCTTGCCTCCAAGCGCCTTTCGGACATTTTCGCACTGCTGGGGGAACTCTACGCGAAGAGCAGTGAACTCTCGGCGATCCGTTTCGAGGCGCAGCCCTTCGCCCCCCATGAAGCGGAGGCCCTGCAGGCGCAGCGGGAGCTGCGGGCCATGGTCGAGGCCTCGGGGGTATCGGCGCGGGCGAAAAAGACGATGGAGGTCGACACCATCGACGACCTGCTCGGCAAGACGTGGCTGACGAAGGAGAGCCTGGAGTACTGGGATTTTAAAAAATGCTTCGTCCCGGAGATGGACCGGCTGCTGGAGCGGATCCAGAAGGCGGTCCGGGCCTACATGCAGGCGAAGGAGCAGCATTTCCTGCATGCGCTGATGCTCCTGCTCGACCTCTACAGGGAGGCGAAGCTGATGGTGGCCAAGGAGGACGGCGAACTGAGTTTCGACGACATCACGGCGCTGGTTTACCACCTGCTCAACGGCCGCGTCGACAGCGACTTCCTCTACTTCCGGCTCGACAGCCGCATCAACCACCTCCTCCTCGACGAGTTCCAGGACACCTCCGTCGTGCAGTTCGAGATCCTGCGTCCCATCATCGAGGAGATGGTCGCGGGCAGCGGGGTGCGGGAGATGCGCTCGCTCTTCATGGTCGGCGACGTCAAGCAGTCGATCTACCGTTTCCGCGGCGGCACGAAGGAGCTCTTCTACGCCGTCGCGGGGCGTTACGACGTCAATGTCGACCAGCTGCGGGTGAACTACCGCAGCGACCGCCACGTCGTCGAATTCGTCAACGACGTCTTCGCCCCGCTGATCCCGCGCTACGAACCTCAGGAGGTGCGCGAAGGGGCCGGCGAGGGGTACGTGGAGGTGCTGGAGCACGACGATGTCCTCGGGGGGATGCTCGAACGGGTGAAGCAGCTGCTGGAACAGGGGGCGGCGTCGAACGCAATCGCGGTCCTGACGGCGACCAACGCCGACGGCGCCGCCGTCGAGGAGCTGCTGAAATCCGAAGGGATCGAGGTGGTGACGGAGACGACCTCCAAGCTGATCAACCAGAAGAACGTGCGGGCGCTGATCGAATACCTCAAGTACAGCTATTTCGGGGAGGCGCTCTACGCCCGCAACTTCTTCGCACTGGCGGGAGTGCCCCCGGGACCCCTGCGCCGCTGCGATATCAACAGCAGCGACCTGAGCGCCGAAGTAGGGCGGGTCATCGAGAGCTACGGGCTCTTCGACGGGGACCTGAACCTCCTGCGTTTCCTGGAACGGCTCTCCTACTACCGGGACATCGAGCAGTTCCTATTCGAGTACGAGCGGCTCGACGCGACGGCGGCCCAGGCGGATCTCAACGGGGTGCGGGTACTGACGGTGCATAAGTCGAAAGGACTGGAGTACGCCCACGTCATCGTGCTCGACCGCCTCGGCAGGGCGGCGCCCGACCGCGACCCGATCATCTACGAGTACGAGGGGATCGCGCTGCGGCGGCTCTACCTGCGGATGCAGAACCGCGCCATGCTCGACCCCGACTACGCCCGGGCGCTGGAGAAGGAGCAGCAGCTCTCCTACGAAGACTCGCTCAACGCCCTTTACGTCGCCTTTACCCGGGCGGAGAAGACGCTGCACGTCGTCCAGAAAGGGAAGGATTCGAAGTTCGAGCTCCTCGGGCTCTCCGCCGGCAGCCGCGGCAGGCTGGAGGTGGAACGCACCATGGCGGGTCCGGCGGCTGCGGAAGAGGAACTCCCCTACTGCTCCCTGCACTACGGGACGCAGACGGAGCTTCTGGCCACGGAGGAGGAGCCCGAAGCGGCCCACGACTACCGGGCGATCCTCTTCGGTACGGCGCTGCACTATACCCTGGAGCTGATGGAGACCTTTACATTCGACGCGCTCGAACAGGCGCTGCGCTCGACCCAGAACCGTTACGGCGCCCGGCTGGAGGCGGGGGAGCTCGAGGCGATCGGCCGGCGGGTCGGGATGCTGCTGGAGTCCGAAACCTTCAGGGGCGTGCGTGCGGGGCAGTGCCACCGGGAACGGCCGCTCGCCTACCAGGGCAAGCTCCGTTACATCGACCTTCTTGTCGAAGCCGAGGGGGAGTGGCGGATCGTCGATTACAAGAGTGCGAAGGAGCACGGCGTCGCCCACCGGGCCCAGGTCGGCTTCTACAAAAAAGCCGTCGCGGCGATCACCGGAGCCCCGGTTCGCGGCTTCCTCTGCTACCTTCTCGAAAGCGGCGTCGAGCTGGTTGAAGTGTGACGGCGAAAAACACTTATGCTATGCTTAAATTAAGCTAATTATAAGTATTAATGAGTATACTTTCGCCACTATTTATGAGATTCAAGAAAGGATTGCTCAGATGAAGTTTACAAAAATAGCTACACCTGAACAGATCGAACGCAAATGGGTTCTGATCGATGCAGAGGGCAAAACATTCGGCCGTTTGATGACTGATGTTGCCACTCGCCTTCGCGGCAAAGACAAGCCGTACTTTACACCGAACGTTGACTGTGGCGACTACGTTGTTATCATCAACGCTTCCAAAGCGAAGTTTAACGGCGCTGGCAAAGTCGCCAACAAAGAGTACTTTACACACAGCGGTTACTTCGGTAGCACGAAGAGTGTCAAGATGACGGAGCTTCTCGAAAAGAACCCGGAAAAACTCTTCAAGCTGGCAGCACGCGGTATGCTTCCGAAAACGAAGCTCGGACGCGCAATGCTCAAAAAACTCAAAGTTTATGCAGGCAGTGAACACCCACACTCTGCACAAATTGCTAAGTAAGGACAGAGCTTATGGCAAAAACATATGCAACTGGTAGACGTAAATCCTCCGTCGCAAAAGTATGGCTGACACCGGGTACAGGCAAAATCACTGTAAACGGTCTTTCCCTCGACGCATGGCTGGGTGGCCTTGAAGCGAAAAAACTTCGCGTCAAGCAGCCGCTCAACATGACGAAGCAGGAAACTTCCGTTGACATCGACGCTCAGACAATGGGCGGCGGCTTCGGCGGTCAGGCTGACGCTCTGCGCCACGGCATCTCCCGTGCCCTCGTAGCGTACGACGCAGCATTCCGTGCCATCCTGAAACCGGCCGGTATGATGACACGCGACTCCCGCGCCGTCGAACGTAAGAAACCGGGTAAACGCAAAGCGCGCCGCAGCCCGCAGTTCTCCAAACGCTAACGGTCCCTTCCCGGGACGGTTCCCGTTTCGGCACCTTCCGGGTGCCTTTCTCCTCACGTATTTTCCCCCTTTTTCAACGCCAATCTTGATACGGTTTTGATACCGCCTTTTATACAATACGCCCTTTCCGAAACTATGCATCGAAAGAGGGACAATGAAACATCTGTTACTACCTGCACTGCTGGCCGGTGCGTCGCTACAGGGCGCCGATACGATCGCGTCGTGGTTCGACGAAGGCAAAGCAAGCGGCAACGTGAAGTACTACTACATCCAGACGGACAAGGAGCAGGCGGGGGCAAAGAGCTCCGCCCACGCGAACAGTATCGGCGGCACGCTCCATTACGAAACGGGGGTGCTTCAGGGCTTCAAAGCGGGTGCGACTTTTATGACGACCAACGGTTTCGCGCTGCCTGAGAGTGTCGATACATCCATTCTCGGACGGGACAACGGGGTCTACCTGGAGGGCACTCCCTCCGGCGGCGCGGCCCAGCGCTCCTTCTCCGTACTCGGGGAGGGGTACCTCGGGTACAGCGGCGACGGCGCGGCGCTCTCCTACGGCCGCCGCGTCATCAAGACGCCGCTGGTCGACGCCAAAGAGGTGCGGATGCTCCCATCGGCAGTCCAGGGGGCTTTTGCCTCCTATGCGCCCAACGAGACTCTGGAGTTCGGCCTCTCCTGGCTGAGCCACTTCAAGCAGCGCACTTCCGACCGCTTCTTCAACATCGTCACCCATGCGCTGGGTTCCCAAACGACCGCGATCACCGGATCGGACGAGGGGGAACTCCTTGTCGCCGATGCGCGCTACCGCGAGGGCGGCCTGAACCTCGCGCTCTACGACTACTACGCTGCGGATTTCCTCAACGCCCTCTACGCGGAAGCGGCCTACAAGGGGGCGCTCGACAGCGGGATCAGCTACGCCGCGGCCCTGCAGGCCATCAGCGAAACGAGTGTCGGCAACGCCGAGGATAACCTGGCCCTGGCCGGTTCGGCGACGGGCGGCGAAACGATCAGCGCCAACACCCTTGGTCTCAAGCTCGACGCCGCCTACGGGGAGTCGAAGGTGACCCTCGCGGGGACGAAGAGCTTCCGCGACAGCGGCAGCCACGACTCCCTCGTCCTGCCGTGGGACGGTACGCCGCTCTATACGAACACGATCACCTCCAACAACCTCTTCCAGTCAAACTACGGCAAGGCGCTCGCCGCCGACAGCATCTACATCGGGGGGTCGCTGGGCGTGAAGATCGCCTACACCCAGGGGTACGGCTTCGCCGACCTGAAGGGGCTCAAAACGACACTGGCCTACCTGGTGATCGACAACGACCGCTTCGCCGACCGGCAGCAGGACTTCAACGCCGTGATCGCCTACACGGCGGGAGATTTCTCGCTGGCGCTCAAAGGGATCTGGGTCCGGCACAACAGCGCGGCCGATGCGACCGGTACAGTGTCTCAGACGGACCGCCTGACGCAATACCGCGTGATCGCCAACTACGCCTTCTAGGAGGGGAGGAACCAACCGGGCTTCTGCTATAATCACATCTAAAAAAGGATGGGTGTGCGAACGTTCTGGCTGCTGATTCTGACCCTCTCCCTGCACGCGTCGACGCTGCACCTGGCCACCTCCACCAACCCTGCGCGGGTCAACCCGATCCTCGCGACGGACTCCGCGAGTTCGGAGATCGCCGGCTTCGTCTTCAACGGCCTCGTCAAGTACGACAAGGATGCCAAGACGATCATCGGCGACCTGGCGGACTCCTACCGTTTCGAGAACAACACGACGCTGCTCTTTACCCTGCGCGACGGGGTGACCTGGCACGACGGCGCCCCCTTCAGCGCCGAGGACGTCGTCTTCACTTACGAACTGATCAACTCCCCGAAGGTCGTCTCTCCCTATACATCCACCTTCCGTATGGTGCAGTCGGTGGAGGCCCTCGATCCCCGTACCGTCCGCGTCGTCTACAAGGAGCCCTACTTCAAGGCGCTGGAGACGTGGATGATGGGAATCCTTCCCAAACACCTGCTTGAGCAGGAGAGCGACATCATGGGCTCCGCCTTCAACACGAAACCCGTCGGCACGGGTCCCTACCGTCTGGCGAAGCTGGAGTTTTCCAAGGATATCGAGCTCGAGGCGTACGAGCGCTACTTCGAGCACCGCCCGAAGATTGACAGGATCGTCTTTCACGTCATCCCCGACCCGATGACCCGCTTTCTGATGCTCAAGTCGGGCCAGCTCGACATCGGGTCGCTGGAGGCGATGCAGTTCGAGCGGCAGGTGGAACCCGCCTTCTTCGAGAAGTTCCGGGACATCGAGGAGATCTCCCACTCCTACACCTACCTCGGCTTCAACCTGCGGCTGGAGAAGTTCAAGGACCCCCGGGTGCGCCGGGCATTGTCGCTGGCCATCGACCGCCGGGCCCTGGTGGACATCCTCTTCCTCGGCCACGGTCAGGTCTGCACCGGCCCCTTCCTGCCCGGCGGTCCCGCCTTCAATAGGGCGGTAACAGCCCCGCAGCGCGACATCGAAACCGCCAGGGCGCTTCTGAAAGAGGCGGGTTTCGATGCGCAGCACCCCCTGCGCTTCGAGATCGCCACCTCCAACTCCAGCGCCATTCGTCCCTACGCGGCGCAGATCCTGCAGCACCAGCTCTCGCAGATCGGCGTCGAGGTGACGCTGCGGGTGATGGAGTGGCAGGCCTTCTTGAACATGGTCGTCTTCCCCCGGAAGTTCGAGACGGTGCTGCTGGGGTGGTCGCTCTCCCTCACCCCTGACCCCTACCTGCTCTGGCACTCCGACAACGACAAGCCGGGGGGGTTCAACTTTATCGGTTACCACAACGCGGCACTCGATACCCTGATCGAGCGGATGCAGTACACCGTCGACCGCGATCGGCTCGCAAGCGTCCAGCAGGAGATCTTCGCGCGTATCGTCACAGACGATCCCTACCTCTTCCTCTTCATCCCCAACGCCATCACGGTGGCCGACCGGCGGATCAAAAATATCGAACCGAGCATCAACGGCATCTGGCACAACTTTATCGACTGGGAAAAGGAGTAACCGTCCGGTTACTTCGCTTTTCTCAATGACGATATGCATACGTTGTGCTATAGTTGGGGTATTTACTTCAAGGAGTCATCGTATGAAACAGGCAGTGATGCTACTACTGGTCGCGGCGGCGCTGCTGATGTCGGGGTGTGCCCGGCACCAGGGTTACGAGTATGACGCGCGCAGCTATTCCCACGTGCAAGAGCTCCGTACGGGTACCGTCATAGACCACCGCTACGTGATGGTGAGCGACGACGGAAAGGGAAGCTTTTTCGGGGCACTCTTCGGGGCGATTCTCGGCTCGAACATGGGACGGGGTGCTGGCCGTGACCTCGCCACGGTCGCCGGGGCCATTGCCGGCGGGGTCGTCGGCAGCGAACTGGGCAGGGCGAATGCCGAAGAGCTGACGATCGAGCTGGACAACGGCGAAGTGATCGTCGTCGTCGTCAAGGGGGGCAACGCCTTCCTGGTGGGTGATCGCGTCCGCCTCGTCCTTGACGGCTACGACGTCGCGACGGTCACGCGGATCCCGAACTAGCCGCGAACTTTCAGTCCGCCGTTTAGTTCTCTCCGTTATGGGGGATACAAGAAAGGGGTGTCTATACTTGCAGCGATTTTGAGAGAGAGAGGGGTTCGTTGTTGACCATACTGTTTGACCTGGACGGAACGCTGATCGATTCGACGGAAGCGATTCTTGAGAGTTTCCACCACTCCTACCGCGTTCACGGGCGGACCCCGCCCGACGACGCGGCGATCAAGGCGCTGATCGGCCATCCCCTCGACGGGATGTACCGCGCTCTGGGGATTGAGGAAGCGATGGTGTGGACATTAGTCGACACCTACAAGGCGCATTACCGTCAGATCTCCACCCAGAAGACGGTCCTGCTCGAGTCGGCCCGTGAGGCGGTCAGCGAGGCGGCGAAGTTCGCCCGCCTCGGCGTCGTGACGACGAAGACAGGCCGCTATTCACGGGAGCTTCTCGAGCATTTCGGCGTCATGCACCACTTCGAGGTGCTGATCGGCCGGGAGGACGTCGAACACCCCAAACCGCACCCCGAACCGATCGAAAAAGCGGTCGCGATAATGGCGTCGGAAAAGGGGTCGTGCTGGATGATCGGCGACACCCGTCTGGACGTCGAAGCTGCCCATAACGCATCGGTCCGATGCATGGCTGTGACCAGCGGCTACGACAGTTATGAACAATTATCAACAATGACGGAAAGCATCGCGGGGAACGCACTTGAAGCGGTTCGTCGGATTGCCGAGATGGCGAAAATACACACGGAAGCGGCCAATTGTGACAAGGGGCGGTAGACAAGCTGTATTTAAGAGCAACTTTCATAGAATACATGGACATTTAGAATAGACCTTATTCTGTAATTTAACACTTTAAGTAAGAGGGAGAACCCATGCTTGAAATCAGATGGCATAGTCGTGCCGGACAGGGTGCCGTAACTGGAGCAAAAGGTTTGGCCGAAGTCGTATCGACAACCGGAAAGCATGTACAGGCATTCGCATTCTATGGGTCTGCAAAACGCGGTGCGGCAATGACTGCGTACAACCGCGTGGATGATCAAGTGATCATGAACCATGAGAAGTACATGAGACCGGACTACGTTCTGGTCATCGACCCGGCTTTGACTTATACCACCGATATCACTGCGAACTCCAAAGAGGAGACAATCTACATCGTCACGACCCACATGAGCCGTGACGAGCTGATCAAATCCCAGCCGAAACTCGAAGGGAAACAGGTACACGTCGTCGACTGTATCAAGATTGCCCAGGAGACGATCGGACGCCCGATCCCCAATACCCCGATGCTGGGAGCGTTGATGAAGATCTCCGGGATGTACGAAATCGATTTCTTCAAAGACAGCATGGTCAAAGTACTGAAGAAACTTCCGCAAAAAATCATCGATGCGAACATGGATGCGATTCAGCGTGCATTCGACGAAGTAGAATAAGGAGCAAATGATGGATTACAAAGGATGGAACGAATTCGAAATCGGTGCAATGCTCCGTTCATTCGAAGGTCCGATGGATGACATCGCGACAACGCTGCAGGAGGACCGTCCCTACTCGGCCAACAACTCGTTTACGGCGAGCGTTGCCGATTGGCGGATCAACAAGCCGATCTTCAACAAGGACTACTGCATCGACTGCCAGTTCTGCTGGGTCTACTGCCCGGATATTTCGATTATCTCCCGTGACAAGAAGATGGTCGGGATCGATTTCGATCACTGCAAGGGCTGCGGCATCTGTGTCGAGGTTTGTCCGACAAACCCCAAATCACTACTGATGTTCCCGGAACAGAAAGACGGCGACCAAGCGCTCGCCGAATGGCCGGAAAAAGAGAAAAAGGAATCATAAATGGCAGATAAAATGGAACTTCGCGAGATCGAGGTCTGGGACGGCAATATGGCCGCCAGCCAGGCAATGCGCCAGGTGCAGATTGATGTCGTTGCGGCATACCCGATTACGCCCTCTACGCCGATCGTTGAGAACTACGGCAACTTCCTCGCCAACGGTTACGTCGACGGCGAATTCGTCATGGTCGAATCCGAACACGGTGCGATGTCCGGTTGTATCGGTGCTGCCGCTGCCGGCGGCCGCGTTGCCACGGCAACCTCTTCTCAGGGTTTTGCCCTGATGGTCGAGACCCTCTACCAGGCATCCGGTATGCGTCTGCCGATCGTCCTGAACGTTGTCAACCGTGCCCTCGCGGCACCGCTGAACGTCAACGGCGACCACTCCGACATGTACCTCGGTCGCGACTCCGGCTGGATCCAGCTTGACGCCTACTGTCCGCAGGAAGCGTACGACATGAACTTCATTGCCTTCAAAGTGGCGGAAGACCACGACATCCGCCTTCCGGCGATGGTCCATCAGGACGGCTTCATGACGTCGCATACGGCGCAGGGTGTTCGCACCCTCGATGACGATACGGCCTACAACTTCGTCGGCGAATTCAAGCCGATGAACGATATGCTCGACTTCGAACACCCGGTCACCCACGGGGTTCAGACAGAAGAGGATTGGCACTTCGAGCACAAAGCGCGCCAGCACAACGACCTGATGACGAAGGTCCTTCCGAAAGTTGAAGCGGCTTTCGCCGAGTTTGAAGCACTGACCGGCCGCAAATACAACATTGTCGAAAAGTACGACATGGATGACGCGGACGTCGCCGTCGTCTGTATGGGTACTTCCGTTGAGACGGCCCGCGAAGTGGCGAAAGAGATGCGCGAAGAGAAGGGCATCAAGGCCGGCGTTATCGGCATCCGTGTCTTCCGCCCCTGGCCATTTGAGCAGATCGTCGAAGCCGTCAGCGGTATCAAGGCGATCGCTGCCCTCGACCGCTCCTCACCGCACGGCACGGTCGGCATGCTCTTCAACGAGTTTGCAGGCTGTATGATCAACACCGACAAACCGGCGGTTCTGACCAACTACATCTACGGTCTCGGCGGCCGCGACCTAACGAAGGCGCACCTCCGCGAAATCTACACCGAGCTTCAAGCGAATGCGGAAGCCGGCAAACCGACGACACCGCTGCAGCAGTACATCGGCGTACGCGGACCGAAACTGTCGTTCCTGTAAGGAGTACATGATGAGTGAAATGAAAAAAATCAAAAACCTGAAAGAGTTTTCGACTTCCGCAGACCGTTTCGAAGGTGCCAACCTGCTCTGTCCGGGCTGTGCCCACTCGATCATCGTCCGCGAAGTGCTTAACGCGACGAACCATGACCTGGTGCTTGCCGCATCCACCGGTTGTCTGGAAGTCTGTACGGCGGTCTACCCGTACACCTCCTGGGACGCCTCCTGGATCCACATCGGTTTCGAAAACGGTTCGACTGCGGTCGCCGGTGCCGAAGCGATGTACAAAGCCCTGAAACGCAAAGGCCGTCTGAAGCAGCCGGAGCGTACACCGAAATTCGTCGCCTTCGGCGGCGACGGTGCGACATACGACATCGGTTTCCAGTGGATCTCCGGCTGTTTCGAGCGCGGTCACGACATGATGTACGTCTGTCTGGACAACGAGGTTTACGCCAACACGGGCGGTCAGCGCTCCTCCTCCACGCCGATCGGCTCTTCCACGACGACGGCTCCGGCTGGACGCGTCAGCTACGGCGAAAAACGGAAGAAGAAAGACATGGTCGGCATCATGGCAGCCCACGGTTCTCCGTACGTTGCCCAGGTCGCTCCGAACAAGTGGAAAGACATGGTTAAGAAGATCCAGACGGGTCTGGAAACGGAAGGTCCGGTCTACATCAACGCCATGTCCGCCTGTACGACGGAGTGGAAATTCGATCCGGCCGATACGATCGCTATCTCTGACCTGGCGACAGACTCTCTCGTCTTCCCGCTCTACGAGATCATCGACGGTCGCCAGCTGAACATCACCTACCGCCCGAAAAACGTGATCCCGGTACGGGATTACCTCGGCGCCCAGGGCCGTTTTAAGCACCTCTTCAAGCCGGAGAACGAGTACCTTCTCGACGCCTGGCAGAAACAGGTCGACGGTGACTGGGAATACCTCCAGCGCCGCGAAGAAGCAAGCGTATAATTACGCTTCGCTTCGCCCCCGCTTCATATACCCTTCTCTGACACTCTTTTCCATTTTTTCCAACGCATAACGCAGCATCGTACGCGGCATTTCGGACGCATGTTCGTCGAGAAACGCGCGAAGCATCGTTGCATCCCTTTTGCCCGCCTCGCGCAGCATCCATCCGACCGCCTTGTGGATCAGGGAGTGGGGGTCCGAAAGCAGCCGTTGCGCAAGCGCAAAGGTCGGTCCGAGGATGCCGGCGCGGATAAACGCCAGGGTCGCGACGACGGCAACGCGCCGCTCCCAGAGATTGCCGCTCTGGGCCAACCGCTCCAGCAGGGCGGGATCCGGATGTTCCAGCAGGTAATCGCCGAGAATGTGATAGGCGGAGGCATCGACGAGGTCCCAGTTGTCGACGTGGCGGAGGTGAGCGAGGTAGAAGGCGACGCAGGATTCCCTGTCGGGGGCGTTTCGGTAGGCGTCGACGAGAATGACGAGTGCGCAGAGACGCACTTCGTGCCAGGGGGAGGCCAGCAGTTCGGAGATTTCGCCTAACTTCATGCCGTAAAACTGCCCGGCGACGCGCCGGACATGGGGGACCCGGACACCCAGAAAACGGTCCCCCTCGCCGTAGCCGCCGGGAAAGGACTGGAAGAACTGCGGGAGCTTCCGCGCCTTCTCCGGCTCGGCGTAGGGGCGTAGCGTAGCAGTTACCTTGCATGCGATTGAAGATGCCATCATAAATTCCGCCGTGAGGGTCAAATATGATACCATATGCAAAAAAATCGAAAGGATTTTTACAATGCCGCTACTGGACAGTTTTACCGTCGACCACACGATCATGCCGGCTCCTGCCGTCCGCAGAGCGAAGGGGATGAAAACCCCTTCCGGCGACGCGATCACCGTCTTCGACCTCCGCTTCTGCAAACCCAACGCAGAGATCATGGGGGAAAAGGGCATCCATACCCTCGAGCACCTCTTTGCCGGCTTCATGCGCGACCATCTCAACTCACAGAAGACGGAGATCATCGATATCTCGCCGATGGGATGCCGCACGGGCTTTTACATGAGTACCATCGGGACCCCTTCGGAAGCGGAGGTAGCCGAAGCGTGGCGTGCGTCGATGGAGGATGTCCTGGGTGTACCCAGCCAGGATGAGATTCCCGAGCTCAACATCTACCAGTGCGGCACCTGTGCCATGCACTCCCTCGATGAGGCGAAAGCGATCGCCGAAGGGGTGCTGAAAAAAGGGATCGGCGTCATGGACAACGACGCGCTGAAGCTCGACCTCGCGAAAGTGGAGGAGTGAGATGCTGCTGCTGATCCCGATGGACTGCGACGATACCCAGGAGGGACGCCTGGTCAAGATCTACGATGCCAAGACCTGGGCCGTCGTCGAGGTGGAAGAGGGGCGGGTCGTCGAGATCAACTTCTACCCCGACCGTGACGCGATCGAGGAGTGGCTCGACGCTATTATCGTTGAAAACGATTTCGAGCCGGTCATGGAGTTCATGGAGATGCAGATGATGGTCCTCGTGGCCCATCACCAGCGCACGATCGACGAGATCGTCGAGGCCTACCTCTTCCGCGAACTGCACCAGATGGCCATCTAGGAGCCAAGGTGGCATTCGCGCAGCTGCTGGAACTGATCGGCGACGCACCGGGCCTGAAGGTCCTGGAAGCGACGACCCACAGCGACGGACTGACCGCGGCGCTTGCGGAGCATGTCGGCCGCTGCGGGGGCGAACTCACCGTCGCCGCCTATCCCGGCGAACATACGCCACCGCCGGCCGCGGAACATGTCCGATTCAGCGCGCTCCAGCACTTCAGGGCCCCCTTCAAGGCGGCGGCCCGCGACTACGAGATCATCATCCTCAACGATATCCTCCACCTGCATGCTTTCCGCGAAAAACTGCTGCGTCACGCCTACCAGGGGCTGGAAAACTCCGCACTGCTGATCGTTATCCAGAGCGGCGAGACCCTGCCGCGGGAGGAGGTGGAGGCGCTGATCGAGAAGTGCGAATACCGCGCGGTCAACACGATCGACGGCCTGCTGGAAGGGGCCTACGTGACGGTGGCCAAGAAACTGCACATGTGGGGAAACGGGATGTGAGCTCCGTGAAGAAAACGACAACTGCTTGTCGTTTTTAGGAGCGAAACCACAGGCGATGTGCGTAGCACCGCCGAAGGCTTAACATCAATGAAGAAAACGACAACTGCTTGTCGTTTTTAGGAGCGAAACCACAGGCGATGTGCGTAGCACCGCCGAAGGCTTCTAATCAATGGTAACGGGACAGACAACCGACGCAGTCTGTAGTGCATCAAGAGGGGTGAGAGCATGAATCAAGGAAAGCAAGAACATCGCATTGTCCAGAGCGACGACGGCAGCTACACGGCCTACAGCAGCTTTTTCGACGAGCATTACCACTCCACGAAGGATGGGGCCCTGACCGAGTCGCTGCAAAAGCATGTCATCCCCGCCTTTTCGCAGATGCAGGGCCGGGAAGAGGTGACGATCCTCGATATCTGCTTCGGCCTGGGCTTCAACACCCTGGCGACCCTCTACTACCTCCGCAGGGAGGGGATCGATACGAAGGTGCGCATCTTTTCCCCCGAATTTGATGCTTCCCTGATCGAGAGTCTCGCGGATTTTCCCTACCCGGAGGCCTTTGTGCCCTTTCTGCCGATTATCAAAACCCTGAGCCGGGAGCAGCGCTACCGCGACGAGCAGGTGGAGATCACCCTCTATATCGGTGACGCGCGCGACTATCTCGCGACCTGCGGCGAAACCTTCGACATCGTCTACCAGGACGCCTTCAGCCCCGCCGCCAATCCGCTGCTCTGGACCCGGGAGTATTTTGCGCAGATCGCGAGGGTGCTGAAGGATGAGGGGGTGCTGACCACCTATTCGACGGCGCTGAAAACGCGTCTGGCGCTGGAAGCAAACGGGCTGCAGGTCTACCTGAACAGAGGGGAGGGGTATCGAAATGCGACGGTGGCGTCGAAACGCAGCGACCTCGGTTTCGAAGCGGTGGACATGGCCCACAAGCGCGCATGCAACCCGGGAGTGACACCGCTGCGCGACGCGGATTTCAGCGGATGATCTGAAGTTCTGAGGGGACGGCCTCTTCCATGACGGGCAGGTCAACCTCTTCGCCGCGTGCGGCGAGGGCCTCTTCGATGCGCCGCTGTACATCAACGCACGTCGTGTCGAGGGAGCGGGTGATGGCGCCGTGAAGGTCGCCGACCCAGCGGTTGTAATGGCGGTCGATCCGCGAGCCGTCGTACCAGAGGGCGAAACTGTCGAGGTAGTCGATCTGGTAGTGGTCGGCCGTATGGGTGATGGCGACCTTGGCCATGCGGAAGCGCTCTTTGTAGCGGGCCTGGAGGCTGCCCGTTGCGACGGATTTAACGGACCACCCCTTCTCCCGGGCTGCTTCGGTGATGCTCGTCTCCATCTGGCTGACGGTCAGGGGGCACCCCTTGGCGTCGTCGGTGACACTGAGCAGCGGTTCCTTGACGGCACAGCCGCCGAAGCCGAGGAGGACGAAGGTGAGCAGGACGGGCAGTGAACGCGGCATAAGACCCCTTTGATCTCAGTAGAGTGCGCTGATCCGGTCGACGTGATCCCAGGTAAGGGCCGATCGGTCGGCGTGTTTCATGAAGTGTGCCACGTAACGGGCGAACATGTCGGTCTCGATATTGACGCGGCTCCCCTTGCGGTAGGTAGCGAAGAGGGTCTCGCGCATCGTGATCGGGATGATGGTGAGGCGGAAGCTCGACTCGAAGACATCGTTGACCGTCAGGCTGACGCCGTCGATGGTGATGGAACCCTTGGGCACGATATAGGCAATGAACTTCGGGTCGATAGCGACAAAGACGTCGTAGCTGTTGCCGTTGTTGGCGATCTGGGTGACGGTGCCGACGGTGTCGACGTGCCCCTGAACGATATGCCCCTCGAAGCGCTCCCCCATCATCATGGCCGGTTCCATATGCACCTGCCCTTTGAGGTTCTCCGTGGCGATCAGCCGCTGGGTCTCGGGGGAGAGCTCGACGGTGAAGCCGTCACTCTCGATGCTGACGACGCTGAGGCAGGCCCCGTTGATGGCGATGGAATCGCCCAGTTTCGCCTTGTGGTGCGCGCGCAGGCTGAGGCGGTTGCCGGCATAGCTCTTGACGGTCGCCATTTCGCGGATCAGGCCGGTAAACATCAGTGACCCTTTGTCGGAAACGGGGAGTGGGCGGGGAAAATTCGGTAGGTCTTCATGGGTGGTGCAGCTTCCTCTGTGGCCGTATGGCGTCGTTGCTTGTTGGGGACATTATAGCGAAAGCTTTGTTAAGCCCCTGCCGGGGGGCAGAGCGCCGGTAAGGCCGAAGATCAGAAGACGATCTTACCCTCTTCCTGCAGACCGCGGATGATCGCCTTCGCCTTTTCGTGGCCGTTGTAGGCGGCCTTGCGGCACCACTCCAGGGCCTTGTCGTGATCCTCATCGACGCCGAGCCCCTGGTCGTAGAGCAGACCGAGATTGTACTGGGCCGTGGCGAGGCCCGCTTCGGCGGCCCGGGTAAAGCAGACGGCCGCACGCCGGTAGTCCTGGTGCACCCCGTGCCCCTCCTTGTAGAGGACGCCGAGGTTGTTGAAGGCTTCCGCATGCCCCCGCTTGGCGGCCTCCTCGTACCAGAAGGCCGCTTCGGAGAAGTTCTGGAGACATCCCAGCCCGCGCTCGAGCATCAGGCCCGCTTCGTACTGGGCACCGGGGACTTCGCGGACCGCCGCTTCCAGGAAGAGTTCATGGGCTTTGAACTGGTCGTGTTCGACGCCGCCGATGCCGTTGGCGTAGAGGATGCCGAGGTTGAAGAGGGCGTAGGGCTGCTTCTGTTCGGCCGCCTTGGTGTAGAGCTCCAGGGCCTTGGCGTCGTCTTTTTCGCACCCCTGGCCATTTTGGTACATAAAGCCCAGGGAGGTCTGGGCCGTGGCGTCTCCCGCTTCGGCCAGCTGGCCGTAGAGGGCAAAAGCGGTGGCGAAATCGCCGCGGTTGTAGGCGTCGTGCGCTGCTTGGATCATTGCGGTTCCCGAATCATGATATTTTCGCGATTGTAATCGTTTCGGGGTTAAGGGGCGATAAACGGGGCCGGCGAACGGCAGGGTTTAAGGATGTGCCGCCGCACTTTCGCGATAAGGAGCACTGTAACGGGTGGTTGATGCAATCCGTGAAATTTGACTTATTCTTATTTAACCCCTATAATCGCCCCAAAAACTACAGGGCAGAGCATGAAACTTCATCCATGGGCGGCCGCATGTACCGTCATCTCCATTCTACTCCTCCACGGCTGCGGGGGAGGCGGCAGCAGTGGCAGCAGTGATGACGTGACGGAGATCGTGCCCCCTCCCGCAACGGCTGCCGAGAGTATCCAGGGCATTGCACAGCTCGGCATCCTCACACAGGCCACTGTCGAGATCTTCAAAGTGACGGATGCCATCAACGCACGCTTTGAGAAGCTCTATACGGAAACGACGAGTGACGGCGATATGGACAGCGCCGGCCGTTTCAATACCCACAGTGCGGAGCTGGAGGACGAGCGCTTCTACGTCTACCAGGTCAGCGGCGGGACGGATATCGATGCCGACGATAACGGCACCTCCGATGAAGTGCCCGTGGTGAACCACGGGGTATTGCGGGCGGTGGTGAAGGGGGCGTGGCTGAAGGCGATGAGCAGTGACATGTTCAGGATCACGGCCGTATCCGAACACCTCTACCAAAAGTGCTACAACGAGATCGCATACACGCCCTACCGGCGGACCCTGGGCATCGAACACTGGGCGACATGGGAGTCCAACAATACCCTCGGGACGGATCTGAACGGCGACGGCGTCATCGACGGGCGGGACGTCGCCGTGTTCGACCCCGTTTCAGACCGGGAGCATCTGAGGACGCCGATTCAAAACAAATACTCTCTGATCGTCGACGACATCCATAACAGGAAAGACTCCTACAGTGTCAACCTGCGCAACGTCCTCTCCGCCATATCCCCCCTTCAACAGGTCGACTACCTGAGCAATATGCCCGAAGCCTACGAAGCCGTTGTCTCCCGTGACGACAAAACGCTTTACAAGGTGGGGGAAGACTACTTCTCCGTCATCGATGTCTCCGATCCCAAGGCGCTGCGCTATATCGGTGTGGTCGCCGATGAGGGCGGCCGGAATCTGGCGCTGTCGCATGATGAAAAGACGGCTTATTCGGCCAGTTACCGGGGCCTTTCGGTCATCGACCTTTCCGACCGCTCCGCTCCCCGGGTCGTCACGACATACCCGGTAGACCTCGCGGGAGAGATCGTCGTCTCCGATGATGACCGGACGCTTTACATCAGTGACGACCGGTACGGTGTGAAACTCTTCGACGTGACGGACCGCACGGCGCCCCAGCCGATCGGCAGTTACCGCTTCGACGACCCCGCGAACAATGCCCGGGTGATCTCCCTGGCGCTTTCGGCGGACAACACGCTGTTGTATGTGACGAACACGACGAAAGGTTTGGCGGTTCTGGACGTTTCCGATCCCGCGAATCCTACGGAGATCGCCGTCATGGCAATGACGTACCCGGGAAAGGTTGTACTCTCCCCGGATAACCGTGTCGCCTACGTGGCGGATGATGTTTCCGGGATCAAAGCGGTCGATATCCGGACCCGCGGCAGATGCGGCTGCTCTCAACGTTTGCCGTCGGTGCGGAAGCGTATGCCAGAAGTATCGCGATCTCCGATGACGGTGAAAAGCTTTTCGCGGCCGGTGCCGGTACGAGAGTGAGGGCCTACGACATCAAGAACCCCCGGGCACCGGTCCTGCTGGATGATGATACCTATATCGACGGTATGCGAACGGCTCCGCTGCGTATCGCCGTTTCGCATGACGGTACTCTGCTCTACCTTTCCAACGGAATCAACACCTGGATGTCGGTCTATTTCCTGGGGATGCACAGCGAAGCAATCGAATGACTGTAGAGAGCTCTGAAAAGGGGTTGAGGGTTGTTTTTTCGGGCCAAAGTAGTCAGGGCCGGCTGAAAGCGGCACGGGAAAACCGCGACGCTTCCCATTTCAGCGTCGCACTTTACGGTTGCCGCGGTTTTTCTCTTTGAGACGGGTGATCACGTCTTTGAGTTTCTCTTTTTCGGCGAGGTGCTCGTCGCGGACCTTGTGATCGTCGCCGCCGTCGACCTCGGGGTCGTATTCGACGGTTTCGGGGCGGTAATCCTTCAGCATCGCCTCGATCTCTTCTTTGGTCGGTTTTTTTTCTTGACTCATGCGTTTCCAAATTCAGCAGTTTATGACAGTGTAAAAGTCTCCCCTTTAATTTTTTATAAAAATAATCGCCCAGGCTTATCATGGCGATGATGTGGGAGCATAAGAAACGGTATAATTGCGGAAAATATATAGAGGGAAGCAGCGGGGCCGGGCTCCGGACGCCTCCCCTCCTGACGGAGCATAGAAGAAG
>QKCD01000062.1 GCA_003245815.1 Sulfuricurvum sp. | reverse complement strand
GAAATCTGGGGCGGTACGGTCAACCTGACCAACGTCACCGTCACACGCTGTTCCGATGACCACTTCGACATCGACGACGGTTACTCCGGTACGGTCACCAACCTGAACATCACGCAGACAACCGGTAACGCCGGTATCGAGATGTCCGGCCGGTATCGAGATGTCCGGTGACACCCATGCAACCTTCGATACCTTCAACATCGTGCAGAACCACTCTGCCAAAGAGGGCGGTATCTTCTTCAAGAAAGCAGGTATCGGCGGTCACTTCCTTAACGGTACGATCACCGACAACTTCACCGACGGCTACGGCACCATCCACTCTCTGGACGTGGCGGACACGGCGAATACCTCCTTTACAAACGTGACCCTTAACGGCAGCGCGGCCGACGCACGCTTTACGAACGATGCCACACTCGGCGGCTCTGCTGCAGAGCTCAAGACGGTCTTCAATTCAGGCACGGGCAACACGCTCAACTAACCCCCGCCCTCCCGGCGGAACGGTCCCGTTTCCGGGATCACCGCCAGGTTACAACTGTAACCGAAATGTGATGCTAAAGTAACATTAAAGTAACCCCCCTTCCCTACACTTCCGTCACTAAATCACACCTTCTGGAGTACCCATGTTGACACGCCCATTCACCCGATGGCTGCTGATCGGCCACCTTGCGGCCATGCCGCTGCTCGCCGAGAACAGCGACAGCCTCGCCGAATCCCTGATCAAACTGCGTTCGGAAGTCGAGACCCTGCACACCCAGCTTGACGACGCCAAAGACGCATACAAAAACCAGATGAAATCCTACGCCATGACGCGCAGCGACCTTGAGGCCTCCCTCTCCCGCGAGGATCTCAAGATCAAACAGCTGGAGCAGGCCATGGTCAAGACCAAAGAGCGCATCAAAACGCAGAGCGCGTCAAGCGCGGGGCTGAAGCCGCTGCTGCTCGAAGGTCTCGATCTGCTTGAAGCCCAGGTCAAAACGGGGCTTCCCTTCAAACAGGCCGAGCGCCTTGCGCAGATCGATGAGATCCGCACCCAGGTCACCAACGACCTGATCATGCCCGAAAAAGCCCTCAGCCGTATCTGGGCCGTCTACGAGGACAACCTGCGTATGACGAAAGAGAACGGGATGTTCTCCCAGAACATTACCCTTGACGGTAACGAGCGCCTGGCCGACGTCGTCCGCCTCGGTACGGTCATGATGTACTTCAGGACCTCCGACTCCCGGATGGGCTACGTCAGCCGCGCTGCCGACGGCGACCGTTACGTCGAAGTCGTCGACCCGGCCCAGAAGGAGCAGATCGCGACCCTTTTTGATGCGATGAAAAAACAGATCCGTACCGGATACTTCACGATGCCTAACGGTCTGGAGGAGCAAAACTGATGAAAAAGACCCTACTATCCCTGATCCTCGGCGCCACCGTCCTCTTCGGCGCGGATGCGGCCAACAGCCAGCTTGAAGCGGCCTACCAGAAAGAGTTTGCCTTCCTGAAGGCCCAGAAACGCGAACTGGAAAAACGCTACGAAGAGACGAAGACGCAGCACAGCGATAAGCTGGCCGCAGCCAAGGCGGAGATCGACCGCTTGCAGCAGCAGATGCTCCTGCGCACCTCAAAGTCCGAGATGCTCTCCGAGCAGCTGCTTGAAGCCGAGCGCAGCGAGCAGGACGTACAGGACAACAGCGCGGTCCTCGACGGTGTGATCATGCAGGCGGCCACGTCGCTGGAGCCCTACGGCGCCAAGGTCGATACCGAGTCCAAAGCCTACGACGCCGTGATCGCCGGAATCTTCAGAGACGGCGTCAAGACGCTCGACACCCTCTCCTCGATCCGCACCGAGTCAGGTAGTTTCTTCCTCACCGACGGGACGAAGATCGACGGTCAGATCGTCAAGATCGGCAATGTCGCCAGCTACGGCATCGGCGGCAATGCGGCGGGTGCCCTCGCGCCGGCAGGCAACGGCCTGCTGAAACTCTGGGACGCCGACGCGGCGGCAACGGCCAACGCCGTCGCCCAGGGCAAGCACCCCGAAACGATCGGGGTTTTCCTCTACGAGTCGCTGAACAACGCCGTGGAACAGGCGAAAGAGAAGACGGTGCTGAGCGTCATCCAGAGCGGCGGTATGATCGCCTGGGTCATCGTCGTTCTCGGCGGCGTCGCGGCGCTTCTGATCGCACTGCGGGTCCTCTTCCTCAACCGCGCCAACGCCAGAACGCGCAGCGTCACCGACGCGGTCATCGCCAAGGTGAAAAGCAGGGACATGGCATCGGCGCTTGAAGCGTGCCAGTCCGAGCAGGGCGCTACCGCCCGTGTCCTCGCCGCGACGATCCGCAACATTGACCGCGACCGCGAGCACCTCGACGACATCATCGCCGAGAGCATCCTTCACGAGAACGGCTTCCTCGACCGCTTCGGTTCGGTGATCCTCGTCATCGCCGCCGTCGCGCCGCTGCTGGGTCTGCTCGGTACGGTCACGGGGATGATCTCCACCTTCGACGTCATCACAGAGTTCGGTACCGGTGATCCGAAACTGCTCTCCGGCGGTATCTCCGAGGCCCTCGTCACCACCGAGCTCGGTCTGATCGTCGCGATTCCGGCGCTGCTCGTGGGCAACCTGCTCTCGGGCTGGGCCGAGCGGATCAAGGATCACATGGAGCAGGCGGCGCTGCGCGTCAGCAACGTCTACATCGCCGCGCGTGGCTGACCATGCTCTCCATCGTCACTGACCTCCTCTCCTATATCGAGAGCGGCGGTTTTGTCATGTGGCCGCTGATCGCAGGGACTTTCGTCCTCTGGTACGGTCTGGGCTACCGCTACCACGCCATGAACCGGGGCAACCGGCGCAGCGTACGGGTACTGCTGCAGCGGTTGAAAGACACCGTGGGCTACACGCCCAGCGGTATCGTCGACGGCGCCGTCATCGACGGTATCGCCCTTGCCCGGACGACGCCGAAGGCGCAGCTTCGCCGTCAGCTCGACGACGCCTTCTTTGTCTACGAGCAGGAGATCGTCAAGTACTCCATCCTCGTGCGCACGATCGTCATCGTCGCGCCGCTGGCGGGACTTCTGGGGACCGTTATCGGGATGATCGAGACCTTCGACTCCCTGGGGAGCATGCAGCTCTTCAGCCAGAGCGGCGGCATCGCCGGGGGGATCTCCCAGGCGCTCTTTACGACCCAGATGGGTCTCGTCGTCGCCGTTCCGGGCCTGGTCATCGGCCGGCTGCTGGACAAGAAGCAGCACAACATTGAAATGGAACTGGCACAGATCAAAGATATCCTGTGCTCGGAAAAGGAAATCCAATCATGAAATTCAGAAGAAAAAAAGCAGCGGTCCAGGATATCGACATCTCGCCGCTGATCGACATGGTCTTCATCCTCCTGATCTTCTTCATGGTGAGCTCGACCTTCGTCAAGGACATGCAGCTTGATCTCGACCGCCCCGGTGCCTCGAGCGCGACGAAAGCCTCCTCCAAGGTGATCCGCGTCTACATCGACAAGTACGGCGATACCTACCTCGACGGCCAGCCGATCAAGGTGTGGGCGATCCAGTCGAAGATGCGCGACCTGCTCCGCGTCTCCGCGGAGAAGTCCGTCCTCGTCGTCACCGACGAGGGGGTCACGGCCTCCAAGCTCGTCGAAGTCGTCGACCAGTGCCGCCTCGCCGGTGCCAAGGATGTCGGTGTCGCCACGGAAAAAGAGGCCTAAGCCGTGAGCCGCTCCTTTTTGCTGAAAAACCGGCTCAAGGCACTGCTCTGGATGCTCTTCGGAGCGTTCATGGTCCTGGCGGTCCTGGTCGTGATGAACCGTTTCGTCTCCACCCCCGAAAAGGAGGAGGCGCTCAAAACGGCCAGTTTCGACGTTCAGAAGGTCGTCAAGCCCAAGCCCAAGCCGAAACCGAAACCCGAACCGCAGAAGAGCCAGCCCAAACGTGCCCCCCAGGCACCGCTGCCTTCCATCGGCTCCTCCCTCTCCGGGCTCGACCTGGGCATCCCCGCCTTCGATATGGGTGCGATGGAGGATATGGGCAAATCGCTGCTGGGCGACATGAACGATGTCGTGATGACGGCGGACTCCGTCGACGTCGCCCCCAAGGCCGTGTCGCGCAGCGCCATGGAATACCCGAAAAAAGCGCGCGCCTCGGGCGTCGAGGGTTACGTCACCATGAACCTGCTGATCAACGAGCAGGGCGGCGTCGAAACCGTCACGGTGCTCGAGTCCCAGCCCCTGGGCGTCTTCGACGAAGTCGCCGTCAACGGCATCCGCAACTGGAAATTCCAGCCGGCGCGCTACCAGGGCAAAAACGTCAAGGTCTGGGCGAAACAGAAAGTCCGTTTCGACCTGAACTAAGGAGGATACCATGAAACGATTCTTGACACTCGCAACCCTCATGGCGATGCTGCTGGTATCCCCACTGGCTGCGGAACCCAAAGAGAAGGTCGACTACGTCGCCCTGGCCGCACTGCTGATGCGCGACGGCCATTACGACCGGGCCGAGGCGGCACTCCAGCAGGTCGACCCCGAAGACGAAAAGGTCGACAAGGTGCGCTATCACACCCTCGGCGGGATGGTCTACATGAAAAAGGGCCTCTACGTCGCGGCGGTCGAACAGTTCGAAAAGGCGATCGCGGCCGGACAGAGCGACCCCGTGCTCTACCTCTACATCGCCCAGGCCCATTACGAGCTCAAGGAGTACCGCAAGGCCCTTGACGCCTTTGAGCGCGCGGGTGCGCTCGCCGAAGGGAAACCCGGCTTCTTCGCCATGCGGGCCCAGTGCCACTGGATGCTCAAGGCATACGACGATGCCCTGGGCCTCTTGCAAAGCGGCCTGGAGCGCTTCCCGACCTACAACGCCTTCTTGAAACAGGCCTTCTACTACATGGTGGAGCTTCAGCTCTACCAGGAGGCGCAGTTCTACGCCGAACGCTTCCTCCAGAGCGGAGACGTCGACGCGGAGGCCTACCTGGCCATCGGGAGCGCACTCAAAAGCAGCGGCGAGTACGAGAAGGCGCTGCGGATCCTGGAAGAGGCGCACCTGCGCTTCCCGGGTAACGCCAGGCTGACCGTCCTGCTCGCCCACGTCTACATCGACCTCGGGCGCCTGCACGCCGCCGCCGACCTCTTCGACAAGGCATCGGTGATCGAGTCCACCTATACGGCCGAAGCGAGCGAAATGTACCGCCGGGCCAAGGAACTCTACCGGGCGATCTACCTCAACGCGCAGATCCTCGACCAGCAGGAGAAGTACAAGCAGCGCATGGCGATCCTGCTCGAGTTCGGCGACTTCGAGAAGGCCGCGGCGATGTCCGACGCCCTCGATCGGATCGGCCTCATCGAGAACGAAGATATCCGCTACGCCCTCGCTTTCTCCCTCTACCAGGTGGGAGAATACGATGCGACGGAACGCCAGCTGCAGCAGCTCAGCCGTCCCGACCTTTTCCAGAAGGCGACACAGCTGCGCGCGAACATCGAAAAATGTGAACAAAACCCTTGGGAATGCTACTAATGAACCAGATGAACAAGATATTTCTCTCCCTGCTCCTCCTGACGGCATCCCTTTTTGCCGAAGAGGGCGCCCTGAGCGTACTCGTCTTCAAAGAGGGTACGCCCGTCGCCGGGGCGGAGGTCTCCGTTGACGGCGCGCCGGGCATCCCGACCGATGCCGACGGCGAAGCCTACCTCAACCTCCCCGCGGGGAACCATGAAGTCACCGTCGTCGTCAAAAACGCCGGCCGGCCCCTCGGGGTCGCCCGTAAAAGCATCAGTGTCGTCGCGGAGAAACACACCCAGGTGATCGTCTCTCTGAACGGCAGCGCCGCCGCCATTGACGTCGAAGCCCCCGAAGGGGCGCAGACAGCCGCCGAGACTGCCGTTGAAAGCGCCGCGGTGAAAACCGGGATCCTGACGGCGCAGGTCGTCTCCGCCGAAGACGGAAAGCCCGTCGCCAACGCCCGCGTTTTCGTCAAGGGCAGCGCCGTAGACGCCGTCACCGACGAAGGGGGCAACCTGACCCTGGAACTCCCCGAGGGGGAACGCACCCTCTCGGTAATCCATACGGCCTTCAGCACCCAGACCCTCACGGTCACGATCGTCGCCGACGAGACCCTTAACAAGCGCTACGAGCTCACCCCCGCCAGCGTGGAGATGGAGGAGTTCGTTGTCCTCGCACCCCATATCCAGGGCTCCATCGCGGCGGTCATGAACGAAGAGAAGCAGAGCAGCGCCATCACCTCCATCCTCGGTGCCGAGGAGATGAGCAAGAAGGGCGACTCCAACGCCGCCAGCGCCCTCAAGCGCGTCACCGGCGTCACGCTGATTGACGGCAAGGATGTCTATGTCCGGGGCCTCGGGGACCGCTACTCCAACGTCGAGCTCAACTCGATGCCGCTCCCCTCGCCGGACCCGACCAAGCGGATGATCCCCTTGGACATCTTCCCCGCCAGCGTTATCGGCAGCATCGCGGTGCAGAAGAGCGCCTCGGCCGATATCCCGAGCAGCTACGGCGGCGGCTACATCAACGTCCGCACCAAGGAGCAGAGCGACGAGAATTTCCTCAAAGTCGAGATCGGCCTCAAGGGCAACGACAACACCTTCGAAGAGAGCAACAGCTACGAGGGGAGTACGACCGACTGGTACGGCTACGACAACGGCTACCGCGATATCAACCGCGCCCTGATGGAGGCGGCGGAGATCCATGTCGGCGAGCGTCCCAAATCCTTCACGACGAGCTACTTCACGAAAGAGGAGATCGCCCGGTTCACGCAGGACTACATCAGCCGCTACTACAACGTCACGCAGGAGAAGCTCCCCCTCGGCTTCAAGGCCGCCGTCTCCGGTTCGCGGAACTTCGACATCGACGCCCGCAACAGCATCAGCGTCTCCGGCGGTTACGAATACAAGCAGGAGCACGCCCACCGCGTCGAGGAGAGCTACGCCTACGACATCGGGGCTGACGGCACCCTCAACACCACGCCAAGCAAATCGGGCCTGAAGTACAAGACGACTTCGACGTTCGAGCATGGCGCCATCTTCAACCTCGGCTACAAGCACGCCGACGACTTCCAGCTCAAGTACACGGCCCTCTACACCCGCAGCGCGGAGAAAAGCACCCGTATCGCCGACGGCAACTTCGGCTCCAACGAGGTGGACGAACTGCGCTTCTACTACCTCGACTGGGAGGAGCGGGAGCTGTTGACCAACCAGATCAACGGGAAAACGGACTACACCCTGCTGGGGTGGAACGCCACCTTCTCCTTCGGCGCCCAGGCGGCCCAGGCGAGCCTGGAGCAACCGAACAACTACCAGTACATCTATATCAAGGACCCCGCCAGCGGCGACTACATCGTCAACAACGAGACGACCAACCACATCTCGCGGAACCTGACCTCCGAGGACGACCTCAAAAGCTTCTACCTCAAGAACCGCCAGCAGCTGCCGCTCCTGAGCGAAGCGGACTACGTCGAAGTCGGCGTCTCCATGTCGAGCAAAGAGCGCGAGTCCCGCCACCGGAAGTTCTACCTCAAGGACTACGCCGACGGCATGCAGCTCAGCCAGGATATCGACAGCGTCTACGCCCAGTACGTCCTGCCGGACATCCCCTACGACGACCGCATCTTCCTCGTCCAGTCCCTCTTCAAGGCGGCGGACTACTTCGACGCGGAAGTGGACGAAACGGCCCTCTACCTCAATACCTTCGTCAACCCGATGGAGCGGTTCGAGGTGATGCTCGGTGCCCGCTACGTCGACTTCGAGCAGACGGTCTACCAGTACCAGACCGACCGCACGAACCCCGACTACTCCCTGCGTAACCTGATCGCACGGGTCCCGGAGAGCCTGACGCTGCAGAACATCTACCCGAGCTTCAGCGTCAAGTACAAGGCCGACGAGAACAACCACGTCGACCTTGCCGCGTCACAGACCTACATCGTCCCGGACCTGCGCGAGTTCACCAGCGGGGAGTACTTCCACCCCTACGACGTCGCGACGGTCGTCGGGAACCCCGATCTGCAGAGCACGGAGATCTTCAACGTCGACCTGAAGTACAGCCACTACTTCTCCGCGACGGAGGCGATCAAAACGGGCATCTTCTACAAATCCCTCGACAAACCGATCGAGGATACGCAGATGCAGTCCTCGTCACTGCCGATCTACAGCTTCGACAACGCCGAAAGCGCCGAGCTCTACGGCCTGGAGATCGACGGCCGCAAGAACCTCGATATCATCGACGAGCGGCTGCAGGAGTTCTACCTCTCGGGCAACTTCTCCTACACCAAGTCGGAGGTGACGCTGCGTCCGGAACAGCTGGAGACCTTTACCAGCGACAGCCGCCCCCTCCAGGGGCTCTCCGAGGTGGTCCTCAACACCACGCTGGGGTATGACGGTGCGGCGCGCTCCCTGGCGCTTTCCTACAACTACATGGGCGAACGGATCCGCAAGGTCGGCCTGATCGACGGCGAGGACCGCTACCCCGACCAGTACGAGATTCCGCCTCAGCTGCTCGACTTCGTCTGGATCGAAAAGTTCCGTAACAACCTGACCGCCAAGGTGAAACTCCAGAACCTGCTCGACTCCGAAACGGTCTGGAAACAGGGCGGGCGGGTTACCAACCGCTACCAGACCGGCAAGAAATACGAGGTCTCCCTCTCCTACAAATATTGATACGCCCTTCCCTTCGGGGACGGGAAAGTATCAGCCGTTCCCACATATACTACCGCGAGACACCGCCGTCTCGAAAGGGCTCTTATGCGACTGCTCTTCACCCTCTGCCTGCTGCTCCCCGCCCTTCACGCCGCCCCCTATACCGATGCGAAAACCGCGCTCATGTGGCAGGACGTTCCCGAAAACAAGGGGGTGATCCACACCTGGTACGAAGCGAAGGAGTACTGCGAGACGCTCGATGAGGCCGGCTTCGACGACTGGTGGCTCCCCAGCGAGGCGGAGCTCTTCACCATCGTCGATCCCGCCCGCCCCCAGGGGCGCAAAATCCGCAGCGGTCTCGTCCACTTCAAGGGGGCGCCCTACTGGAGCGCCAGCACCTACGCCTGGAACGCCCCCCACGCCTGGGCCGTCGACTTCGCCACCGGCACCTCCTTCACCCTGGAGAAGGAGGCGTACCGTTTCGTCCGCTGCGTCCGCTGCACCGACTTCAAACGCTGCATTGAGCTCTACTACGACAAGGCCCCCTAGGCGATTCGCCGTCAAACTCCCCCCGTTGTACCGTATAATGTCACATTGCAAACAAGGAATCCCCATGTGCGACTTCAACGCCCTTGACGACGCGGCCAAACAGGCCTACCACGACCAACTGACGGCCTGCGCCGAAGCCTTCGGAGGCACGAACTTCTTCCTCCAGCTCCTCGAAGCGATCCGCAAGACGAAGCCCCACCCGCTGACGGCGAAGAACGGCGCATTCCGCTCCCCCGTGGGCAGCGTTACCTGGAGCAAAACGATCTTCCAGGACAAGATGAGCCTGCTGACGGAGATGCGCGTGGGCGAAGGCAAACGCGGCAACTTCCTTCCCGAGGAAACGGACCGGCGCTACAAGAAGGTGCTCAACCTCGTGCGCACCCTCGCCCCGATCACCTTCGAGGTCAAACCCAAGCGCGCCGAGGACGGCGAGGGGTTCACCCTGCACCCCTTCGACCGGGTCAGCGCGAAGACGACCCTGCTCAACCCCCTCTTCGACGCCCTCTTTTTCTGCTCCGTCGAAACCGTCAAAAAGGTCCTGAACTACAAGGGAAAAACGGCGTGACGGATGGCAGGGTACGTAAAAACATCCGCAGCGGCATGAGCGTCGCGATCGTACTGAAACAGGATCAGGAGAGCGGCCGCCTGACCGACGGGGTGGTGCGCGACATCCTGACGAAGTCGGCGACCCACCCCCACGGGATCAAGGTGCGGCTGATGAGTGGAGAAGTCGGAAGGGTTAAAGAGATTTATTAGCGCTGCCCTGCCAGAGAGCGTGCCGGAGTCTAGAAGAACTCCATCAGCAGGTGCGGCGACCACTCCGGGATGAAGATCCCCGCGTCTTCGTAGTAGGCCATGTGGTGGGCCAGTGCGTTGGAGGCGAGTGCCCCGGCGATCAGCAGTGCTGCGGTCAGTTTTTTCATGAGTCATCCTTTCGGTTTTGATATCAGGAATTGTAATACCGAAGGATTAGCGAAGCGTTACTCCTCCAGCCGTACGAGCCCGTGGCGGTGGCGCAGCTCCTCCATGCAGCGCCGGGCGAACCAGCGCGTCACCAGCGCGGCGGCCGCGACAATCGACGCGATCCCCAGCCAGATCGCCAGCACCCCCTGCCCCAGGAAGGCAAGCAGCGCCAGCACGGCGACCGGCGCGATCACCTGCCGGATCAGGCTGATGTAGAAAATGAAGCGCGGCCGTTTGATCCCCTGCAGCATCGCGAGGTAGATGAAAATCATGATGAAGGGGTAGATGATCAGTGCTTCGATCCGGAGGTAGCGCGCCCCCTCCGCGATGACGTCGCGGTTGTCGCTGAAGAGCTCCATCAGCACATCCGAAGCTCCCATCAGCACCCCACCCCCCAAAATCGCCAGCAGCACCCCGTTCGAGAGGGCCGTTTCAACCGCCTCCACGACCCGATCGTAGCGCTCCGCCCCGTTGTTCTGGGCAACGATCGCCAGGACTGCGACGTTGAGCCCGATGGCCGGCATCAGCATGATCTGTTCGATCCGCATCCCGATCCCGTAGGCGGCGACGACCTCCTTGCCGAAGGGAGCCGCGAAGTAGGTGATGATGTAGATCCCGATCGCCGTCAGCGCCATATTGAGGCTCGGCGGCGTCCCCTGCGCCACCAGTTCGCGGATGACCGCCCCGTCGTAGCGGAAGGGGGGCAGCTCGGAAAAGAGCGGGGTCCGGGCGAGCCGGTACCAGAGGTAGAGCAAACTCAGCGCCTCGATGATCACCGTCGCCAGCGCGATCCCCTCGACCCCCATCGGCCGGATGCCCAGCCCCCCTTTGATGAACCAGTAGTCCAGCACGATGTTCAAAAAGGCCGAGAAGGTCAGCACGTTGCGGAACGAGACCATATCGCCCATCGCGTTGAGCATCGCGTTGATAAAGAAGGTGAAGACGAAGAAGAGGGTCCCCAGGATGATGATGGAGATGTATCCGACCGCCTCGTGCAGGTAGGCCCCCTCCGCCCCCAGGCTCTCCATCAGCAGGGGGGCGGCCAGGTTCCCCGCGAAGGTGAGCAACGCCGCAAGCAGTCCGCCGAATGCCAGGGCGTTGAGGGCGATGTGGCGCGCCGCGTCGGGCCGCCCCTCCCCCAGGGCGTTGCCGACGAGGGCCGTGATCCCCTCGGCCATCCCACCCGCCACCGAGATGATCAGAAAGAAGATCGGGAAGGAGAGCGACAGGGCCGCCAGCGCCTGCGTCGAGATCGTCCCGGCGAACCAGGTGTCGGTGACGTTGAACATCGTGTGGAAGAAGAATCCCACGCTCGCGGGAATCGCCAGGGCACGGATATGGGTTTTGATCGCCCCTTGGGTCAGATCGGTATGCATCGCACCGCCTTGCTTGGGTATGGGAAAATTATAGCGTTATCGGGGAAAAGGTGGGGAAAAGAGAAAGGGGGGTAGCACGGGCCGAGGCCCGCAGCGACCCTTATTTGTAGCGGTAGGTAATGCGGCCCTTGTCGAGGCTGTAGGGTGTCAGCTCGACTTTGACGCGGTCACCGGGCAGAATCTTGATGTAGTGCATACGCATCTTGCCGGCGATGTGACAGAGAATCACGTGGCCGTTATCAAGCTCTACACGAAAGGTTGCATTCGGCAGCGCTTCAACAATTTTACCGTCAACTTCAATGACATCGGTTTTCGCCATTATTTGTATCCTTAAATTTTTGAAAGTATTTCAGCTCTGCCGTTTACCACAGCAACTGTATGTTCGTAATGTGAACCGCGCAGTCCGTCGCTGCTGACGACGTCCCAGCCGTTTTCCAGGATGACCGCCTTGCCCTCTTTCATGCAGATCATCGGCTCGATACAGAATACCATGCCGTTTTTGATCTTCGGACCCGCCTTGGGGTTGTTCCCCTCCAGGTAGTTCGGAATCTCCGGCTCCTCGTGGGGCCTTTTGCCGATGCCGTGGCCGCAGAAGCCGCGCAGCGGCACGAAGCCCCGCTCGAGGATAAACTGCTCGATCAGCTGGGAGAGCTCCTTGAAGCGCATCCCATCCCGGATCACGTCGACCGCGTAGTAGAGCGAATCTTTCGCGCAGGCGATCAGCGCCTCGTCCTCCGGGGTGACGGCTCCGACGGCGGCGGTGATCGCCGAATCGCCGAAGTAGCCCTCGAGCTCTGTACCGATGTCGTAACCGACGATATCCCCTTCACGGAGTTCGTAATCGTTCGGGATCCCGTGAATAATCACTTCGTTGACGGAGATACAGACCGCGGAGGGAAAGCCGTAGAGGCCTTTGAAGGAGGGTTTGGCCCCCTGGCTCCGGATGTAATCCTCGGCCATCAGGTCCAGCGCCTTGAGGCTCATACCGGGTTTGGTATGCTCCTCGAGCAGTTTGAGCGCGCCCGCGACAACGCGGTTCGCAGCCCGGAGTTTTTCGATCTCGTGGGGTTTGCGTAGCGCAATCGCCATGGATTACAGGCCCACCGCGCTGAGGGTTTCGTACTTACTCATGTAAATCTGAGCCTCGATCTTGCGCATCGTATCGAGCGCGACCTGTACGACGATCAGCACGGCAGTGCCTCCGAAGAAGAAGGGCACGCCAATCCCCTTGACGATCATCCACGGCAGTGTCGCCACCAGGCCGAGGTAGATTGCCCCGGTAAAGGTGAGGCGGCTTGCCGTCTCGTTCAGGAACTCCTTCGTCGCCTCACCCGGGCGCACACCCGGGATAAAGCCGCCCTGACGCTTCAGGTTCTCGGAGATATCCTTCGCGCTGAAGACGATCGACGCGTAGAAGTAGGCGAAGAAGACCACGAAGAAGAAGGTCATGACGTTGTAGAAGTACCCGTTCGGGTTCAGCACGTCCGCCACCATCTGCACGTAGGGGTTCGTGCTCGAGGAGAGCACCGTCATCGGGAACATCAGGATCGCCGAGGCGAAGATGACCGGGATGACGCCCGAGAGGTTGACCTTGATCGGGATGTAGTTCATCACGCGCTTGTTCTGGTTCTGCAGCATCGTCTTCTTGGCGTAGGTGACCGGAACGCGCCGTTCACCCAGCTCGACGAAGATGATGACGCCGACCGTCGCCAGGATCAGCAGGAGGATGAAGATGACCGTCAGGAAGCTCATCGCCCCCGTATTGACCATCGTCACCGTCTGGCCGATAGCGCTCGGGATCGCCGCGACGATACCCGCGAAGATGATCAGGGAGATACCGTTGCCGATACCGCTCTGCGTGATCTGCTCGCCGACCCACATCAGCAGCATGGTACCTGCCAGCATGGAGATTGCGGAGACGAGGATGAAAGTATTCTGATCGATCAGGATGGCGCTGCTGCCGTCCTTGCCCGTAAGGCTCTGAAGTCCCACGCTCACGCCGATCGCCTGCACCAGGGTAATGCCGATCGTCGCGTAGCGGATGATCTGCATGTATTTCACCATACCGTCACGCTCTTTTTTCATCTGTCCCAGGTTCGGGAACGTGGCAGCAAGAAGCTCCATGATGATCGAGGCGGTGATGTAGGGCATGATACCGAGGGAGATGATGGAGAGGCGTTCTACGGCGTTACCGCTGAACATGTTGAACAGGCCGAGTGCGTCTGCCTGGTGGGAGTCAAAGAATGAAGCAATGACTGCGGTGTCAACTCCCGGCACCGGCACATAGGCCAGGAGCCGGTAGAGGAACAGAAAGCCAACCGTAATCAGAATCTTATTTACGAGTTGCTTGTTCACAATTACTTACCAGTTGTGGTTACGTTTTCGTCTTTAATCTTAGAGGCGAGATCTTTTGCAGACGCGCCGACAAGTTTAACAGCCGTAACGGATTTGCCCAGTTTGTGAACCGAGCGGATGGTTTCCATCGTGATCTCTTCGAGTGCCGCAACTGCTTTGATGCGCTCTACGTTGATGACGTAAGGCTTAGTAACGCGGGACGTGAAGCCAACCTTCGGAAGACGGCGAGCCAGAGGCTGCTGACCGCCCTCGAAGTTGCGCTTGTGGTTGTAACCTGAACGGGCTTTCTGGCCTTTGTTACCTTTACCCGCAGTTTTACCGGTACCGCTTCCCTGACCGCGGCCCACGCGCTTCGTAGCGTGCGTGGAGCCTTCGGCCGGTGTAAGATTTTCCAGTGCCATGGTTATCCTTTGATGCGTGCAAGTGCTTCAACAGTAGCACGTACAACGGTGTTGGGATTGTTGGAGCCGATTGACTTCGTCAGGATGTCCTGGACACCTGCAAGTTCAAGTACCGGGCGAAGCGCGCCGCCGGCGATGACACCCGTACCTTCGGATGCCGGCTTCAGCAGAACGTGGCTTGCATTGTACTTGTGCTCGATGTCGTGGGCAATCGTCGTACCCTTGATGCTGACAGTCGTCAGGTTTTTGAACGCCATGTCGACTGCTTTTTTGATCGCATCGGGAACCTCTTTGGCTTTACCCGTACCGTAACCGACGGTGCCGTTCTTGTTACCGACAACGACCAGTGCGGTGAAGCGGAAGCGGCGGCCGCCCTTTACAACTTTCGTGACACGACCGATGTTTACGATCGATTCTTCGAATTCTTCTCTATTGATAGTATCCATCAATCAGCCCTTAAAACTTAATTTCGTTCGCGCGGAGCGCTTCGGCGAATGCCGCAACGACACCGTGGAAAACGTAACCGTTACGGTCGAACGTTACTTCAGTGATGCCTGCGTCTTTCAGCGTCTTGGCGAAAGCCTCGCCCAGAGCGGCTGCACCCTCTTTGTTCGCTTTCACGCCCAGGACTTTCGAGTGAGCGGCAGCCAGCGTGTGGCATGCAGCGTCATCGATCGCCTGAACGCTCAGGTAGCGGTTGGAACGAAATACGGAAAGGCGCGGTTTAGCGGCACAACCGGAAATCTTGGCGCGGATGCGGCGCTTGCGCTGAACGCGTTTAGCGGCTTTGTTTTTCAATGTTTTTGCTGTCATCTCATCGCCCCTTATTTCTTGGAAGTCTTACCGGCTTTACGCACGATAGTCTCATCCGAGTATTTCACACCTTTACCTTTGTACGGCTCCGGTGCGCGGAATGCGCGGATCTCTGCTGCCACTTGACCGACCTGCTGCTTGTCGCTGCCCTTGATCGTAATCACGTTTTTCTCAACAGTGATCTCCATACCTGCCGGGATATCGTAGTTGATATCGTGGGAGTAACCCAGTTGCAGGTTCAGGACAGTACCTTTTACCGCGGCACGGTAACCGACGCCGTTGATTTCGAGCTGCTTCGAGAAGCCCGTTGTCAGACCGGTGACGATGTTCGCAGCCAGTGCACGGTATGTGCCCCAGTAAGCGCGGTCCTGGCGGTGGTCGGAGTTCGTCGTGAATGTCAGGGTCTGACCTTCAACGTTGGCACCGACGTTGCCTTTTGTGTCAAGTGTACGTGTCTCTTTGCCTTTGGCGAAAGTGATAACCGTGCCGTCAACGGAGACTTTGACGTCTGCCGGGCATTCGATAGGTTGTTTACCAATACGTGACATACGTTACCTCCTTACCAAATTGTACAGAGTACTTCGCCGCCGACGCCGAGCTCGAAAGCTTTGTCGTTCGGGAGTACGCCTTTGGATGTCGATACGATGATCGTACCGTAGCCGTTCTTGAAGCGTTTGATATCAGCAGCGCCTTTGTAGATGCGGCGACCCGGCTTGGAAACACGTTTCATCTCGTTGATGACCGTGCGGCCGTTGTCGTCGTACTTCAGGACAACGTTAATCGTTTTCTTGTTACCGTCTTCGATAACGTTAAAGCTCTCGATGTAGCCTTTGTCTGCCAGAATGCTCACCACTGCCTCGACAGACTTGGAGTGCATCAGAGTGGTGACGTCAAGTCTGCGCATAGCAGCATTACGAATACGCGTCAAAGAGTCCGCGATCAAATCATTTACCATTGTTTTTCCTTGCTAACAATTAGGAGTTTCGAAGCTGCTTACCAGCTCGACTTTCTAACGCCGGGGATAAGACCCTCGTTTGCCATTTTTCTGAAACATACCCGGCAGATGCCGAAGTCGCGGAGCACGGAGTGCGGGCGACCACAGATCTGGCAGCGCGTGTAGGCACGCACTTTGAACTTCGGAGTACGCTGCT
This sequence comes from Sulfuricurvum sp., assembly GCA_003245815.1. Lineage (GTDB taxonomy): Bacteria > Campylobacterota > Campylobacteria > Campylobacterales > Sulfurimonadaceae > SZUA-415. The sequence goes on along the minus strand of QKCD01000062.1, from coordinate 10,737 downwards.
GTTTAGCGATCATAGATTTTTTAGCCATTATTCTCTTCCTTTAGCGAACGGTACGCCCATTTTCTCAAGCAGCGCCAGCGCCTCTTTGTCAGAGTTCGTTGTTGTTACCATCGTAATGTTCATGCCGTGGATCTGCATGACGGAGTCGTAGCTGATTTCCGGGAAGATCAACTGCTCGGTGAGACCGAAGTTGTAGTTACCCCGGCCGTCGAAACCGTTGCGGTTGATACCGCGGAAGTCTTTAACGCGCGGCAGCGCGATAGCGACGAGGCGGTCCAGGAATTCGTACATCTTCGCACCGCGAAGCGTGACTTTAACACCTACCGGCATCCCTTCGCGGACCTTGAAGCCTGCGACGGATTTGCGCGCTTCGATGATAACCGCGCGCTGACCGGCGATCGCACTGATGGTATCTTGGATATTCTGCATCAGCTTGTTGTCTTTCATCGCGAAACCGGTACCGACGCTGATGATGATCTTCTCAAGAGCCGGAACCTGCATCGCGTTCTTGATACCCAGGTCAGCCTGAAGCTCACCCTTGATCGCGTTGTATTTCTCTTTCAGTCTTGCCATAACTTACGCCTCCACTTTGCGGACGTTAGAGACGTCAATCGGCATCTCTTTGTTCTCGAATCCGCCCTGAGGGTTGTTTTCCGTAGGCTTTACCGCTTTCTTGGCGATTTTACAACCCTTAACGATTACTTTGTTTTTCTTCGGCATTACCGCGAGAACTTCTGCTTTGGTGCCTTTGTCGTCACCGGCGAGGATCTCTACCGTATCACCTTTTTTGAAATTGAACTTTGCCATCACACAACCTCCGGAGCAAGAGAAACGATTTTCATAAAGCCGGCGTAGCGTACTTCACGGCTGATCGGGCCGAAGATACGGGTACCGACCGGCTCTCTTTTCGCATCGAGAATGACCGCTGCGTTGTCGTCGAAACGGATAAGGGAGCCGTTTTCACGCTGAACCTCTTTTTTCGTGCGGACGACAACCGCTTTAACGACCTGGCCTTTTTTGATCTTGCCCGTCGGGGCCGCTTTCTTGACAGAAGCGACGATGACGTCACCTACAGAGGCGTAACGGCGCTTGGAACCACCAAGAACCTTGATACACATGATCTCTTTCGCGCCTGTGTTGTCTGCAACGTTCAAACGTGTAAAGCTCTGGATCATGACTCAGCTCCTGAAACAACGTTTTTAAGTCTGAAGGACTTCGTTTTGGAAAGCGGGCGGCACTCGACTGCAACCACTTCGTCACCGACGTTAAGCTGGTTGTTTTCATCGTGTACGAGGTACTTTTTGAAACGCTTAACCGTCTTGTGGTAACGCGGGTGCATAACGCGGCGTTCTACAAGTACAGTCGCTGTTTTGTCACCAGCTTTTTTAACTACGATACCTTGAATTTCACGCTTATGTGTCATAGTTCACCCTTACTTGGCTGCGCTGAGCGCAGTGTTGATACGTGCAATCGCTTTTTTAGCCGCTTTGATCTCGGCCGTGTTAGTCAGTTGCATCATTTTTTGCTTGATCTTCAGAGTGAAAAGCTCCGTTTTCTTCTCTTTGAGCATGCCCTGAAGTTCAGCGGCGGTTTTATCTGCCAGATCAGAATATTTCATTGCTCATCTCCTGAGTGACGATTTTTGTTTTGAACGGCAGTTTGTGCATTGCAAGCAGCAGTGCTTCGCGTGCAAGCTCTTCGGGGACGCCACCCATTTCGAAGATCATACGACCCGGTTTGATGTTCATAACCCACTGGTCGATCGCACCTTTACCCTTACCCATACGGACTTCGAGCGGCTTAGCAGTAAGCGGCTTGTCCGGGAAGACGCGGATCCAGATCTTGCCCTGGCGTTTGATGTGGCGGGTTGCCGCAATACGCGCTGCTTCGATCTGACGGGAGTTGATACGGCCCGCTTCGACGGCTTTGAAGCCGATCTGGCCGAATTCAAGTTTGTAACCGGAGCGTGCGTAGCCACGGTTACGGCCTTTCATGTATTTCCGGAATTTCATTCTTTTAGGCATCAACATGATTAATCAGCCTTTCTCGGAGCACGTTTGCCGGGGCGGCGTGTCTCGCGTTTTTCTTCTTCTTTGGGTTCCGGCTGGATCCCTTTTGTCAGGACTTCACCTTTGAAGATCCAGACTTTGATGCCGATGATGCCGTAAGTCGTGTGGGCTTCGGCAAAACCGTAATCGATTTTCGCGCGGAGCGTATGAAGGGGAACACGACCTTCGCGGTACCACTCGGTACGTGCCATCTCGGCACCGCCCAGACGACCGGAAACGGATACTTTGATACCCTTTGCACCGGAGCGCTGTGCGTTCTGCATAACTTTCTTCATCGCGCGGCGGAAGGCAACACGGCGCTCAAGCTGTGTCGCAACGTTTTCCGCAACCAGCTGAGAAGCGATCATCGCTTTCTTCTCTTCTTTGATGTTGACGGAGATGTTTTTGCCGATCAGGGTCTGAAGAGAGTTCTTCAGTTTCTCGATGTCGGCGCCTTTTTTACCGATGATGATGCCCGGACGCGCTGCAACGATCGTAACGCGGAGGCGCTTCGCCGTGCGCTCGATGATGATGTTGCTCACACCAGCGTAGTAGAGCTCTTTTTTCAGGAATGTACGGATTTTATGGTCTTCGCCGAGGTTCGCAGGCGCCGAGTTAAAGCTCGGGTACCAGCGGGACTCCCAGTTACGGTTGATACCAAGGCGAAGGCCGATCGGATTGACTTTCTGACCCATATTACTTGCCCTCTACTTCTACTAAGATGTGTGCTGTCGGTTTGCGGATGCCAGAAGCCATACCGCGGGCACGCGGACGGAAACGTTTCAGAACCGGTCCGTTGTCGACGCGGCAGGATGTGATCACACAGTCTTCCGCTTCGTTACCGCTGTTCGCTACCGCGGAGGCAACGACTTTCGCGATGATTTTGGCTGCTTTGTTCGGCGTGAACTCAAGGGCAGCCAGTGCTTCTTCAGCATTCATACCCTGGATTTCGCGTGCAATCAGACGAGATTTCGTCGGGGATACACGGATGAATTTCAATAGTGCTCTAGCCATCGTTAGCCTACCTTCTTCTGTACAGAACCTTTGTGGCCCTTGAACGTACGTGTCGGTGCGAATTCGCCGAATTTATAACCGATGTGGTTCTCTGTCACGTATACCGGCACGAACTGGCGGCCGTTATGTACGTTGAATGTCAGACCGATCATGTCCGGAAGGATCGTGCTGCGGCGGGACCACGTTTTGATCGGCTTGTTGCTGTTTGCCTCGCGGGCTGCAACAACTTTTTTCATCAGATGGTCGTCTATGAACGGACCTTTTTTTACTGATCTAGCCATCTATCTACCTCTTAGGATTTGATTTACGGCGAGTAATAATAAGTTTATCACTTGCTTTTTTACGACGAGTTTTCGCACCTTTAGTCGGTTTGCCCCACGGAGTAACCGGGTGACGACCGGAGTTTGTCTTACCTTCACCACCACCGTGCGGGTGGTCAATCGGGTTCATCGCAGAACCGCGAGTCTGCGGGCGGATACCCATGTGACGTGTACGACCGGCTTTTGCGAATACAACGTTCGCGTACTCTTCGTTACCGACAGTACCGATGGTTGCCATACACTCGCCGAGGATCAGACGCATTTCGGAAGAAGGCATACGCAGTGATACGTATTTGCCGTCACGACCCATGATCTGAGCAGATGTACCTGCAGAGCGAACCAGCTGGCCGCCTTTGCCCGGTTTCATCTCGATGTTGTGTACGACGGTACCGACCGGGATGTTCTTCAGCTTCATCGCGTTGCCCGGCTTGATGTCAAGACCTTCGGCTGCTGCCTGGACCTGATCGCCGACGTTCAGCTCTTTGGGCTGAATGATGTAGCGCTTCTCGCCGTCTGCGTAGCTGACCAGCGCGATGCGGCAGTTGCGGTACGGATCGTATTCGATCGCTGCAACAGTGCCCGGGATACCGAACTTGTTACGTTTGAAGTCGATGATGCGGTACAGTTTCTTCGCGCCGCCCTGCTTGTGGCGGGACGTGATGCGGCCGTTGTTGTTGCGGCCTGCGTGTACCGGGAGTTTCACCAGCAGTGAACGTACAGAAGCTTTCGCCGTAATATCTCCGCTGTCGACGTTTGTGTAGAAACGGCGACTCGGTGTTGTAGGTCTGTATGTTTTAATTGCCATCTTATACCGCCAGACTTTCGATTTGTGCGCCTTCCGGCAGCTTTACGTAGAACTTTTTGAAGTCGTTCTGTTTGCCGGCGACACCGCGGAAACGTTTTGTTTTACCGCTTTGGTTCAGTGAGTTCACGCGTGCCGGTACGATACCGAAGTACTCGCGGAACACCTCTTTAAGAGCGTTCTTGGTCATGCGCGGGGATGTCTGAACGACAACCACACCGTCTTCTTGCAGACCGAGTGTCTTTTCAGTGTAAATGATCGATTTAATATCTGTAATATCTGCCATCTCAGCCCTCTTTCGTCAGGTTTTCCCAAACCGCTTTCTCGATAACTACGGAGCGGTATGCAGAAGCGAGGAACGCGTTGAGTTCATTCTCTTCCACCAGGTAGGCGGACTGAATGTTGCGGAACGCAAGGAACGTGTTCTCATCGATGACCGCTTTGACGAACAGTGCGTCACGGACACCCAGTTTGTCGAACATCGCTTTGGCGTCTTTTGTCTTGCCGGAAGCGATTTCGATGTTGTCGACGACGAAGAGCTTGCCAGCCTGTGCCAGTGCGTCAAGCGCAAAGTTCAGGGCAAGCTTCTTCTGTTTTTTGTTCACTTTCTGGTCGTAGTTGCGGCCGGTGTTCGGACCGTGGACTACGGCACCGCCAACCCATACGGGTGAACGGCGTGAACCGGCGCGGGCGCCACCGCGGCCTTTCTGGGCCCACGGTTTCTTACCGCCGCCGCGTACTTCGCCACGTGTCTTTGCAGACGCCGTGTCAGCACGCAGACCAGCCTGGTAAGCTTTGACATACAGATAAAGGTTATGCGGGTTGATACCCGAAAAGCTCTCCGGCAGTGCTGCTTCGGAGGCTTTTTCAAAATTTTCATTAAGTACGATAGCGCTCATTATTTAACAACCTTTACACGACCCAGTGCACCGTTTGCGCCCGGGACAGCACCCGCGACGACCAGAACACCGTTTTCAGCGTCGTAAGAAATTACTTCGTTTTTGACAGTCTTTTTGACGTTACCGTACTGACCTGCCATTTTACGACCCGGTTGAACACGACCCGGCCATTCACAGTTACCGATAGAACCGGGACGGCGGTGGAAACGTGAACCGTGTGCGCCCGGACCACCAGCGAAGTTCCAGCGTTTCATAACACCCTGGAAACCGCGGCCTTTCGTCGTGAAAGAACTTTTGACCACTTTCGCTTCTGCGAGTGCAGCCATATCAAGGTCACCAGCCTCTGCGTTGGCGACTGCCATCGTTGCAAAGCGGTTGAACTCTGCGGAGAGGTTGTATTTTTTCTGCTGACCTTCGACAGCTTTGTTCGTTTTCTTTCCGTCGCTGTAAGCTACGATGGCTGTGCCTTCGTTCACTTCGCAGACTTTTACTTCTTTGACTTTCAGAAGTGTTACCGGAGTACTAGGTACGCTAATAGTACGGCTCATGCCGATTTTTTCAACGATAAATTCCATCATTTACTCCTTACTTGTCCATAGAGCGGACTTCAACGTCCACTTCCGGTGCAAGATCAAGCTTCATCAGTGAGTCAACAGTGTCCGGCGTAGCGGAAACGATGTCGATCAGACGCGCGTGCATGCGGATTTCGAACTGTTCGCGGGAATCTTTGTTCACGTGGACAGACTTGAGAACCGTGTACTTGCGGATCTTTGTAGGCAAAGGAATCGGACCGCGGATTTCCGCACCGGTACGCTTTACAGCATCAACGATAGAGGCAACTGAACGATCGAGTACACGATGATCATACGCTCTAAGTTTCAAACGAATTTTTTCCATATTTTTTCCTTAATAAAGAACTCGTCAGGTCATGCCTAACTATCTAAGGGAGCGGAATTATACTCAAACCCGTTCCCAAGTTCAAGGATTTAGGGGGCAAAATTGAAATTTTATGGAATTTTATTTCCTTATCAGAAGGAAATGATAAAATTCAGAATACCGAAACGGGGACGAAAATATGGAGATCCTGCTCGAAGAGTTCTACAAAACCGACCTGCATGCCGCCCACTTCGTCGAGCGTAAAGTGCAGCTCGGCGACGAAAGCTGCCAGATCAACGGCATCACCAAAAGCGGCAAGACGGCGCTGATCAAGCACTACCTGCTGGGGCGGAAGAAGTCCGACTACCTCTATATCGACTGCCGGGACGTCCGCATCGACGTCGAAGCGCTTAACACCATGCTGACGCGCTTCTGCAATCAGCGCGACATCAGCTGTGTCGCCCTCGACAACTACGCCCCGGAGATCGCGCTGCCCAACGTTCCCCAGCTGATCCTCAGCTGCGAGACGCCGCAGCCCGTCGAGGGGCTGGAGACGATCCGGCTCTACCCCCTGGACTACGAGGAGTTCCTCGCCTACGAACACAAATTCGACTCCAGCGCCCTGAACCACTTCTTCCAGCTGGGGGGCTTCCCGGCGATGCACCGCATCCCCGGCGATGAGCGGACCCGCTACATCCAGGAGGCGCTGCAGCACGCCCTGGAGCCTATCAGCTTCGACCTGATGCTCCTGGCCGCAAAGATGGTGTCGCAGAAGGTCTCCGCCTTCATGCTCTACGAACGGCTCAAGGGGGAGCGCCGGCTCTCCAAGGACATGCTCTACAAAAGCCTCGAAACGCTCCAGCAGCGCGGCTACCTCCACCAGGTGGAGAAACAGGGGCACGCCCGCGCCGCCAAGAAGCTCTACCTCTGCGACACCGCCGTCAAGAATGCCCTGACGGCCCAGAAGCACTTCGGCCGCCTCTTCGAAAACGTCGTCTACCTCGAACTGCTCAAACAGGGGTATGCCATCACCTACGACGAGGGGGTCGATTTCTTTCTGCCGGAGGAGCAACGGGTCATACTCTGCATCCCCTTCGGCAACCAGGAGATGCTCTTCAAGAAGATCGAGGGGATCGAGGGGTTCATCGTCACCCACGGCGTGACGAAGGTGGAGGTGGTGACGATGAGCAGCGAGAGCAGCCTGCGCCACCCCTTCGTCACCGTCGAGATGATCCCCCTTGCGGAGTGGGCGCTGTCCCAGTGAGAGGGCATTCCGCAAGCAAAGCGGCGCTACAATTGGCTATAGTACCGCATCCCGAACCCACAGCAGTTCCGAAGGAGTGATCATGCTGGAAAAGACGGTCGCATTCCTCGCCGGCCCCAACCTTCCCTTCGCCCCCTCGTCGTTGGCCTACAAGCAGGCATACATGTTCGTCTTCGCCGTCCCCATCACCGTGATCACCTTCGGCAGCTACATTATCGAGAACCTCCTGCTGGGGCTCTACCCCCTCGCCTCCATCGAGAGCGCCATGCTGCTCCTCCTCCTGGGGGCCTACCTCGACTTTCGCCGCAACCACCGCGTCCAGCGCGCCATGCTGCTGCTGATCTTCACGGTCTCCGCCGTCACCATCTCGGGCCTCTATTTCGAAGGGATCGAGCCCTACGCCATCCTCTTCTGGACCGCGGCCCTGCCACTCTTCGTCTTCCTCCTCCTCGGCCACCGCGCGGGGCTGCGCTGGAGCCTGGTGAACATCGGCGGCATCGTGGCGGTCATCGTCGTCACCGCCTATTCCCGCGCCCCCCTCTTTCCCGTCGGGCTGCTGCTGCAGGTGCTCTTCGGCTACCTTGTCGTCTCCGCCATCGCCTACTATTTCGAGCGCCAGCGCGCCACCCTGGAACGGCGCCTCTCCGCGACGCTCCGCGAGCGCGAAAGCCTGCTGCGGGAGATCCACCACCGGGTGAAAAACAACATGCAGGTGATCATCGGGCTGCTCTGGCTGCAGTCGGAAAGCACCCAGAACCCCGCCTGTTCCCAGGTGCTCCGCACCAATATCGACCGCCTCTCCGCCATCGCCGCCCTCCACGAACGGCTCTACGAGCAGAAGAACATCCAGCGCATCGACATGCGCGAATACCTCGAAGCGATCGTCTCCCACCTGCGAAGCCTGACGTCGCATACGATCACGCTTGCGTGCGAACCTCTCTACCTGGAGATGCACCACGCCCTGCAGGTGGGGCTGATTACGAACGAAGCGGTCACCAACGCCCTGCAGCACGCGTTTACCGATACGCAGCAAGGAGAGGTCCGCATCCGCTTCAGACGCGAAGGGGATGCGTGCATCCTGGAGATCGCCGACAACGGCAGGGGGATGAAAGCGAAAACGGCAGAGGTCAAAGAGTCCCTGGGGAGCCTGCTGATCCGGGACTTCGCCGATGCCCTTCCCCACGCGGCGCTGAAGATCGAAACGGCCCCTTCGGTGAGCCTCTCGCTGACCTTCTCCTGCAGGAACGCGCCCCATCGCGACACGCACCGCTAGGCAGCGCTCCGCCGCGCCCGCTGCTATTGCCGTTTTGCCCAAACGCCAGTATAATGCTACTTTTAAATGTACAAAAGGCGGTATATGCAACAGTTCGACAACGTCACCGTTATCAAAAAAGCAAACATCTACTTCGACGGCCGGGTCACCAGCCGTACGGTCAAATTCGCCGACGGCACCCACAAGACCCTGGGCATCATGGCACCGGGCGACTACGAGTTCGGTACCGAGGCGCCGGAACTGATGGAGATCCTGGAGGGCGACGTCGAGGTCCTGCTGCCCCGCAGCAGCGAGTGGGTCCGCATCACCTCCGGCCAGCACTTCGAAGTCCCGGGCAACGCCAGCTTCCAGATCCGCGTCCACGAGATCACGGATTACTGCTGTAGCTATCTTTCTTAATGGAATACGCTACAGGAGCAAAGCCCCTGTAGCTACGTTTATTCAGTGCTAACCAATGGCACTGAACACACGAACACTGGGTTCGCACTGAAGAAACATCGCTGCGCGAGCGGTTCCCTTGTTTTCGGCGGCGGGCGCCCTGAACACAGTGAAGAAGTACTCCTGGGGTGCCCACGCGCCCTTGGCACTCTGGGGCTGCTCTTCCCGAACCATTGTTTTGACTCCCAATTTTCAATCCCCTAAAACGTTTTGGCTTGACGATTTACTACTACGATTTCTAATGCGGTGAAAAATCTTGCCCTCGGCTTATTGCCTGTTTCCATGCTGGAGGTACTGGCAACATCCGGGTTCAAAACGTGATCTTGAGATTGACATACCAGGTAGGCTCGTAATCGCCGAACTCGCTGCCAGAAGCACCGCCGTAGAGCAGTGCCCCCGCCCCGAGCGTTGCGTCGTCGGCCAGCGAGTAGCTCAGGACGGGGCTGCAGAAGCGGCTGCCGTCGCCGGCGCTGACGATGGTCGTGAAGGTGCCGTAAAGCAGCGCGTCGAACTCGTACCCGATCGCGACGCCGCCGTAGCCGCCGGAGCGGACGAGGTTGGCCGGCGTCCCGGAAACGAGGGCCAGCAGCGGCGCATCGGCGAAACTGCGGGAGGAGTGGAGCCACTCCAGCGTCAGCGAAAGGGAGTTTTCGAAGGTGTAGTCGACGCCGGCGATCCCCTGGAAAAAGCTCTGCCCCAGCAGCCGGTCGTGGAACCATCCCCCCTCGGAGCGCAGGGCGATACCGCTCTCGCCCCACTCCCCTTCCACTTCGTAGCCGACCATCGTCACGTCGTCGGCGCGCACGACGTTGAGGGCGACGTCGGCGACCCGGAGGAACCCCTTGATGCGCCCGGCATATTTGTGGGAGTGGTCTTCGCGCTCGGCGGCGACGAGGGTCAGCTGGCTCAGCTCCCCCAGGCTGTAGGTGTAGGCCAGGGCCAGGACGCCGTACACCTCGTCGGGCTCCAGGGCGAGGGGGTTTTTCGGATTGAAGAGATCCGTCGGGTTCCAGAGGCGCCCCACCCCCATGCTCACCTTCTGCAGGCCGAGGCTGACGCGGTGCGTCCCGTCGGCGTAGCCGCCGTAGAGGCGGTAGAGCTGGGCATAGAGCTCCCCTTCGCCGTAGTGCGTCGTCCCCGTCTGCGTCGGGACAGGGGTGTCGGAGCGCAGCAGGCTCGCCGCCCTGTAGGAGGCGCTGTTGACGTAATCCTGCCCCAGGGTATGCTCGATATCGCCGATCGCCGTCGCGAACCAGTTTCCCTCCCGCACTGCCGCGGTGGCACGGAAGCGGTCGTAGTCGTACCATAACCGTTTTCCCGTCCCGTCCTCGGGGGCGGCGATCAGGAAGTTGCTGTTCTCAAAGGTCGTCTCCACCTCAACGGCCCCGGCCAGGGTACCGGCGAGGATCATGACCGCTGCTGCCTTTCTCATAGCCGTACGACGTCCTCGACGACCTCCCCGTCACGCAGCACGATGGAGCGGCGCGCCTTGGCGATGACAAGGGGATCGTGGGAGGAGAAGATGATCGTCACCTTCTCCTCCTCGTTGAGCTTCTTCATCAGCGCCATCAGGTTTTCGCCGTTCTTCGTATCGAGGTTGGCGGTAGGCTCGTCGGCGAGGATCAGTTTCGGTTTGCTTGCCACGGCGCGGGCGACGGCGACGCGCTGCTGCTGCCCGCCGCTGAGATGGTCGGGCAGCTTCTCCAGGTAGGCGTCGATGTCGAGCTCTCTGGCCACCTCCAGCACCCGGGCGTCGCACACCTCCTGGGAATAGCCCGAGAGGCGCATGATATAGGCGATGTT